>CAYUYH010000051.1:10186-13264 GCA_964449175.1 uncultured Planctomycetaceae bacterium | reverse complement strand
ACTCCACTTCTCCGATGAATCCCTTTCGGCGGTTCTTCTCTATCCCGAGGGGGCTGAGGATCACCATCGTCGGCAGCGACGTGATCTTGTGCTTTCGCGCCAAGTCGCTGTCGAGGGCGGAGTCCAGCTTCACGATAACCTTGATGAACCGCCCCTCCTCGATGGCCTGGGCGTTCTTGGGGATGGTGTTCTTCGTGAGCCGGCGTGCCTCTTCGCTGAGCGTCTTGCCGACGAAGAACACGAGCACCGGCCGATTCTCGGCGGCGGCCTGAGTCATCGCGGCCGGCAGGTTGTCGCCCCAGCCGGTCAGCCCCGTCCTGCCCCTCTGCTTGAAGTACACAATCACAACGAGCGCGAGAGATATGACGATGAAGGCTGCCCTGATCAGCCGGTCCCGCCGAACCTTGCCGGGGGGCGCGGTTTTCGTCTTGGCCGAATCGCCGACGTCCTTGTCCGTCTGTTCCATCTCTGCCCCGCCTTTCGGTAACGTAGCCTGGATGAGTCTACCGGGGCGGGGCGGCACTGTCCAGCGGCCGCGGGGTTGCATCGCGGGGGCAGGCAGCTTCTAATTCCCATATCGCGGCCCGGGGACGTCGGCCGCGGCAGCCACCTCCAGCCGGACTGGCAGCCCGGCGAGAAGGACGCAGAACATGCAAGACACCATCGCGCGGAGATTTGACGAGTCCATCGCGGCCACAACCGCCGCCCGCGACGGCCTGGCCGAGCGGGTCGCCCAGGCGGCTGAGATCATCATCGCCAGCCTGACTGGCGGCGGCGGGCTGTACGCGTTCGGCAACGGTGGATCGGCCGCCGACGCCCAGCACATCGTCGGCGAGCTGGTCGGCAGCTTCATGGTCAAGGATCGCCGGGCGATTCGGGCGACGGCGCTTACGTGCAACTCGTCCGTGGTGACGTCCGTAGCCAACGACGTGGGCTACGATCGGGTCTTCGCCCGCCAGCTTGAGGCGCTGGGGCGGGCAGGCGACATAGCCCTGGGTATCACGACGTCCGGCAACTCGCCATCCGTGGTGGCCGGCCTGGCTGCCGCCCGCAAGCTCGGCATGAAGACGGTCGTGCTGACGGCCGGGGCCGGCGGCAAGTGCGCCGCCCTGGCCGATGTCATGCTGGCCGTGCCGTCCGACTCGACGCCGCGAATCCAGGAAGTGCACGCGGTGATCTACCACATCCTCTGCGAGCTGATCGAAGCCGCGCTGGCGTGAGGGGGACGGACTAGATGCCGAGGTCCTGCCTGGTGAGGATGGCGTCGAAGGCGTAGCCGGCGGATTCGATGTTCTCCCGGGCGCCTTCCTGGCGGTCGATCACGCAGACGATCCTGGTGACAGTCGCGCCGGCGGCGGTGAGGGCCTTGGCGGCCTCGATCACCTGCCCGCCGGTGGTGGCTACGTCTTCCACGAGAAGCACTCTGGCGCCGTCGGCGAGCTTGCCCTCCATCGCCTTTGCGGTGCCGTAGTCCTTCTTGGCGTTGCGGACGATCACGAAGCTCTTGCCGCAGGCCAGCGCTGTCGCCGCGGCCAGGGGCACGCCGCCCAGCTCCGCCCCGGCGATCTGGTCGGCGTCGCCGGCGAACTCGGCCAGCCGCCGGCCCAGCTCAGCCAGGATGTCGGGACAGGTCTCGAAAAGGTACTTATCGAGGTAGTACTTGCTCCTCTTGCCTGATCGCAGGACGAAGTCGCCCTCGAGATATGCCGCCTCCTTGACCCGTCGCGCGAGTTCGGCCTTGTCCATTGGCTGCCTCCTGGTGTCAGTGTCCGCGTGGCGGCGGTGATATCACGGCTGGGCCGGCTGGTCAACGGGCTGGTCGGGACTGGGGCGGTTGGCGCTTGCGTCCGCGGGCGGACGCGGCATGATAATGAACTCACTTGAGTACGCGGCAAGGCGAAGGAGACCGCTCATGCGAAAGCTGACCAAGACCCGCTCGAGGAAGAGCGGCCTGCCGCCCGGCACGATCGTCCCCCTGGGTGAGGGGGCTGCCGGGAGGCCGAGAATCACCGTGATCGACTACGACGCCGACAACCTGTTCGAGAAGGAGCTGCCCTCGGCCCAGGCGTGCTTCGAGTTCCGCGACAGGCCTACCGTCACCTGGATCAACGTCGACGGCGTAGCCGACGCGGCTACCATCGCCGCCCTGGGCGATCACTTCGGCCTGCACCCGCTCGTCCAGGAGGACATCGCGAGCACGGACCAGCGGCCTAAGATCGAGGACTTCGAGAAGTACATCTACGTCGTGCTGAAGATGCTCCAATGGAACGCGGAGCGGGACGAGATGGACATCGAGCAGGTCAGCGTCATCCTGGGCGGCAACTTCGTGCTGTCGTTTCAGGAGAGGCCGGGCGACCTCTTCGAGCCCGTCCGCAACCGCATCCGCAACTCCAAGGGCCGGGTGCGGGCCATGGGGGCGGACTACCTGGCGTACAGCATCCTCGACGCGATCGTGGACGGCTATTTCGCCATACTCGAGCAGCTCGGCAACAAGATCGAGGTGTTGGAGGACGCGCTCCTTGCCAGGCCCGAGCCGGCTACCCTCGGCCAGTTGCACCGCCTGAAGCGCGAGGCGATGTTCATTCGCCGCTCAGTCTGGCCTCTGCGGGAGGTGATCAACTCGCTGGCCAGGGGGGAGACGCCGCTGGTGACGGTGGCCGTGCAGCCTTTCCTGAGGGACGTCTACGACCACACCATCCAGGTCATCGACACGATGGAGACCTTCCGCGACATGCTCGCCGGCATGCTCGACACGTACCTGTCCAGCCTGAGCAACCGCATGAACGAGGTGATGAAGGTACTGACGATCATCGCGACGATCTTCATTCCGATCACCTTCATCGCGGGCGTATACGGGATGAACTTCCAGCACATGCCCGAACTGGCCTGGCGGTGGGGCTACCCGATCGTCTGGTGCGTGATGGTCGCGGTCGCGGTCGTGATGCTCGTCTACTTCCGCCGGCGGCGGTGGATCTAGAGGCGGTCTGAAACCTCCTCGAAGGGCGGCGGGGCGCCTGCCCCGCCACCCGCAACGCCTTGGAAGCTGATGTGTCGCGCGGTGGGGCAGGAGCCCCACCG
>CAYUYH010000051.1:0-10176 GCA_964449175.1 uncultured Planctomycetaceae bacterium | reverse complement strand
CCCCCCCCCCCCCCCCCCCCTCTCCGTCTGCTTCGGCGCCGGGCGGGGGCCCCCCCCCCCCCCCGCGCTCCAGAACAGGTTCTGAAACCGCTCCTGGTCCCCGCGCTAAACGGCTGACTCGACCCGGCGGGCGGGGTACAATATATTGGTCGGCCGACGGGTGCGGGCCCGCCTCCCGGGCCCGGCAGCGGCCCAGCCATCTCTGAAAGGGGCGTGAGAGATGAAGATACATGAGTACTTGAAGCAGCATAACGTGCCCTTCGAACTGCACGAGCACCCCCCGGCCTACACCGCCCAGGAAGTCGCAGCCGAAGAGCACGTCAGCGGAGACATGCTGGCCAAGGCTGTGATCGTCAAGGCGGACCAGGACTTTGTGATGTGTGTGCTGCCTGCCAGCTGCAAGCTGGACATGGACAAGGCCGCCGGGACGCTCCACGCCAAGAAGCTCCGCCTGGCCGACGAGGCTGAGCTGGCCAAGCTGTTCCCCGATTGCGAGGTTGGCGCCGAGCCGCCCTTCGGCAACCTCTATAAGATGACGACCGTGATCGACCGGCGCATCGGCGAGGCCGACGAGATCGTCTTCCAGGCCGGCACGCACCGCCAGAGCATCTGCATGAAGGGCAAGGACTATCGCGATCTGGTCGCCCCGACCGTCGCGGAGCTGTCCGTGCACCTGTGAGCGGGCGGCAGCCGGCCGGGGCGGCTACTTGGCCTGGGCGATCGCGTCGCTGACTATCTTGTGCACTTCGTGCGCGTGGCTGATGTGCGCCCAGTCGGCGTCGGCTGCGGCGGGGTGATCCGACTCAAACGACATGCTCGCGACGTGTACCACCCTCTCCGTCCACGTCGCCGAGATGGCCGCCCGCGCGAGGGGCTTGAGCGGGCACTGGTGGACATCCTCGCCGACCACCCCGGCCAGACGAATCAGCCGGCGGTTGGTCAGCACGTAGAGCCGGCCCAGCCATTGAAGCCACCCCACCACGAGCCTCGCCGCGGCTGCGCATATCGCGACGAGCCCGACGGCTGCGGGATGCGGCCAGCCGGGCAGCAACCCGCCGGCGACGTACGCCCCGACCGCGACCGCGGCCGCGACCACCAGCACCGGCAGCGACACCAGCACGCAGAACCAGCCGCTTGGCTTGATCGCGAGGATGACGATCTCGCCTTCGTCCAGCAGCCTGGCCGGGACCACGGTCAGCCCCGGCGCCGAGACGGTGGTCGGTTCCATCGACGGCGTCATAACCTCTCCCAATCGGCGCGGCAACCGTCAGCGGCGGCAATCGTATCCTCCCGCCAGCGGGCGTGCAATGCCGTCGCCCCCCCCCCCGCCGTCGGCGGCATTTGACTTGACAGTCAACCGCCCGTGCACTAAACCATTCACCGTTCCATGGTCGCCGCTTGGCGGCCATCGCGCGCCTACACAAGAGGACATATAGGAGATTCCCATGCGAATACCAAAGACTATTGCAGGCATACTGTGCATCGCCATGCTGGCCACCGGCGGCTCGGCGCAGCAGGCGCCGCCTGCCGCCGTCCAGACCGAAGTGCCCGCCGCGGTCGTCCTGCCTCCGCCCGAGCCGGTGCTTCAGCACATTCCCGCCGACGCGCTCGGTTTCGTGGTCGTCAAGGACGTCGCCGGCCTGATGGGCAAGGTGGACACCTACCTGGAGACTGTCGGCCTGAGGGGCATGCTGCCCATGCCCCCCGACAGCGGCGTGCTCGACATGATCAAGGCCTCCGCCATGCTGGGCGAGGGTTTCAATCCGAGCGGCGGATTCGCCCTCGTCATGCTCGACCCGAACGCCTACGACGTCGACCTGATCGGCATGATGAAGCGCGGCGGGCCGACCTCTCGTCCGGACGGCACGGAGGAGACGATCCCCCTCGTGCTGTTGGTGCCCGGGACGAGCGTGGAGGGCGTGTTCGGCAGCTACCCCCTCACCCAGGTCGGCCGGTGCACCGAGGTGGACCTGCGAATGGGCAAGATGTTCGCCATGCAGGTCGGCGGCTACGTCGCCCTCTCGCCCGGCGAGCAGTACCTCCAGGCCGTGACCGCTGTCCCCTCACCGGCGGCTATGAGCCTGTCGGCCAAGCAGCTCGACCTGATCGCCAAGTCGGACATCAGCGCCACCGTCAACATGGCGAAGGCGTCGCCGCTGCTGCGGAAGATGATGGCCATGAGCCAGAAGCAGATGGCGACGGGCGGCGCGCCCCCCTTCATGGTCAATCTGGTCTCGGCCTACATGGACCTGTTCGACGAGCTGCTGCCCCAGGTGTCGGGGTACTCTTTTGGTCTGCGTTTCGGCCAGACCGGTCTGGTGATCGAGGAGCTGGCTGAGTTCGTGCCCACCAGCGACCTGGGCCAGGCGATGCTCGCGACGAAGCCCTCCCAAGAGCCGCTGCTGAATCGCCTGCCGAACAGGCAGTACATCCTCGCGCTCGGCGGCGTCTCGCAGCCTATGGACGAGCCGGCCAAGGCGATGATGGTCGACCTGCTCGACAAGGCGCTGGCCGAGGGCACGCCGCTGGACGAGCAGACCACCCAGGATGTCAAGACCATGATCACGGACTGGATGGACCAGGTCACGGGGCTCCAGTTGGTGGGCGGCGGCGCGCCGGAAGGCAGCGGCCTGTTCGCCATCTCCTGCGTGCTGACGTGCAAGGACTCCGCCAGGCTCGCCGACATGCTGGCTAAGATGCCGGACCTGGCCAAGCGTGTGATCCTGGCGATCGCCGAAGAGAAGGAGCTGCCCGCCGAGATCACCGTGACCCGGCAGGCCGACAACGTGGAAGGCGCTTCCGTGGACGTCATCGAGATCGCCCCTCCCGCGGACGTGGTCCTGGACGAGGACGAGAAGGCTAAGATGGCCACGGCCCTCGGCGAGGCGCACATCCGCATCTACGTCGCCACTGTTGATGAGCACATGGTCGTGGTCACCTTTGGCGGGGCCAAGCCGTTCCTCGCCGAGGCCATTAGGACGGCCAAGGCGGGCAGCGGCACGATCCTCGCCGACCCAGCCACCGCTGCGGCGATGAAGGAGCTGCCCGCCAATCCCGCCGGCATCGTCCTGCTGAACGTGGGCAACGGCGTGGAGGTCCTGGTCAACGCCATGACGGTGATGGAGGGCCCGCAGGCGGCGCCGCAGATCCCGATCACGGCCAAGACCCCCATTGCCATCGCCAGCGCCGTCGAGGGCGCCGCAGCCCGCGGCGTGTACTACATCCCCAACGACGTGGTCGCCGAGTGCATCCAGGCGATTGGCGGTCTGTTCATGATGCACCGCCAGATGCCGCCGACCAGCGGCCCGAGTGGCGATCAGGACTTCTGAGCGCCCCTGCCGGGCGCAAAGCCCGGCCATTGAAGCAGATAGATAGAGCTGAATGAACGCATCGGCCGCGGCGCCCCGATCTGTGGGCATCGCGGCCGATCTGCCAGGGGACGAGACCCGCGGGGGGGCCTTCCCGCCGGCTGGGAAAAGCTGCCGGCCAATGTCCCATGGCTATTTAAGCGGCCCCAATGTCACGCCGATGGGGGTCAAGAGGGCATGGGAACTGAGGTCGGGAACGGCAGTTCGATCAGCAGCCACGATGGAGGCTGCATAGAGGGCGCATATGTACTGCTCAGTGCCGAGCCACCCGCGGCGTGGCTATCCCTCGGCAGGCCGGAGCCTGCCCATATCTGAGCGCGCAGGCGCCAGCCCCACCCCTCTTGGGTCGGCGGGGGCCAGGCCGTGCCGGTTCCCGCACTCTGGGGGCGTTGACAGATAGTCCATGGAACCGCCAGGCAACATTCGCGTGGCTGCTGCTGTGACGGGCAACACCCCGCTCGACGGCCTATTCCAGACAATGAAGGCCGAGGGCTGGGAACTGACCGTCGTGGACAATGTTGCCGCCCTGCCGGCCCTGGCGGAGTCGGGGCAGTACCACGCCACGATAATCGCCTCGAACGCCCCGCAGGACCTCCCCCCCGAGGCGGTCCGCGAGCTGCTCGGGTTGGTTCTGGATCTCGTGGTCGTCTTCCTCGTCCCCGCCAACTGCGACACCGCCGACTGCCCGGCAATGCTCGGCGTCACCTCCGACCAGATCTGGCGCCTGGACACGCCTCCGGCGGAGCTCGTCGAGACCATCCGCCAAGAGGCCGCCAGTGCCGCGAGCAACCGTCCCGAGTACACCGTCGTGTGCGTCGACGACGACCGGGAATTCCTCGCATCGCTGGGCTGGCTGCTGGCCCCGGGGACCGGAAAGGTCTCCGGCCTGTTCGCCGTGGACTTCGAGTTCTTCACCGACCCGGCTGAGGCGCTCGACGGCGTCCAGTCCCTGGACCGGCCACTGGCCGTCGCCATCTGCGACCAGGTGATGCCTGGAATGCAGGGCATGGACCTGCTCAGCGAGATCAAACAGGTCAGTCCATCGACCCGTCGCGTGCTGCTGACTGGCTACGCCGGTCTTGACCTGGCTGTGCGAGCGGTCAACGAGCGCCTTCTGGACAAGTACCTCACCAAGCCCGTCGAAAGGCCGGAGGATTTCGTAGCCGTCGTGCGAGGCCTGGTCAACGAATACCACTTGCATAGCCGGGCCATCTCCCAGCGCCACAGGATGATGGCCCAGTTCGAGTTTATACACGCGATCGCCGGCGCGGACAGCCGCGAAACCGTACTGAGAAACACAGCCAACTTCCTGTTCCGCCAGCTGAGGGTGCCCTGGACGGCGGTGGTCCTGGTTGAGGAGGGCAAGACGGTCCTTCGCGCCAAGGGCGGCTCGCCGCCGCAGCTACCCGAGGCCGCCTGCAAGGCACTGGCGGAGGCCCTCGGCGCCAACGGGCACAGGCAGCGGCTGCCGGACGTGCTCGATGAGCAGGCATTACCGGTGCAGATCGGCGAGGCCGACGCGCCGGCCACCAAGATCATGGCCGCTCCGCTGCTCGCCCGCGACGATCTGCTGGGGGTCATACTCGTGGGCCTCGGTGGGGCGGACCAGCCGCCCACCCGCGACGACCGGCTGCTGCTGGCCTTCGTAGCCGACATCGCCGCCCTGACGATCGGACGGTTCAGGGACCACGACACGCTGGAGAACTACTACGTCGGTACCATGGCCAGCCTGATGGACGTCGTCGAGGCCAAGGACAAGTACACCCGAGGCCACACCGACAGGGTCCTTCAACTAGCCCTCACTCTGGCAGAAGCCATCGGTGTCGGGGCCGACCTGCTGAAGGACATCAGATACGCCGCTGCACTGCATGACATCGGAAAGCTCTCGGTGCCGGAGGGCATCCTTCGCAAGCCCGGCCGTCTGCTCCCCGGCGAGCAGGCCATCGTCAGGGAACATCCTGCCCGGGCTGAAACGATCCTGCGACACCTGCACTTCCTTGACTCGGCCAGGCTGATCATACGCTCGCACCACGAAAGATATGACGGCAAGGGTTACCCCCATGGTCTGGCCGGAGAGGAGATACCACTCGGGGCGAGGATATTGGCCATCGCCGACGCTTATGACGCGATGACCTCCACCAGGCCCTATCGCAGAGCAATGCAACCAGAGCAAGCACTTGCCGAGATACAGGCCGGCGCGGGGACGCAGTTCGACCCCAGGCTGGCGGAATTGTTCGTTAACCTGATGAGAGACGAAGCGGCCCGCGAGCACGGCGAGCCGCACGGGGCATCTAGCAAGCCAGTGGAGGCGCAAAGGCCATGAAGAAATACCTGGTTATCTGCATAGACGACGACGAGGAGTTCCTCAGCTCCCTGGGGCGGTCGTTGCCTGGAAAGGTCGAGCCGCTCTGCAAGAACTTCGAGTCCTACTTCGACTTCGTCAGTTCGTGCGACGAGCTGTACAAGGTCGTCGAGGAGTCCGCCCAGGACGGCATGGAGCTGGCCTTGGTCATCTCCGACCAGATGATGCCGGGCATGAGCGGACTGGACCTGATCGAGAGGCTCAAGGGCGAGAGCCCGGACGTGGCCTGCGTCCTGCTGACCGGGCACGCGGGGCTGGATTCCGCCAAACAGGCCATCAATCGCAAGCTGCTCGACCAGTACGTCTCCAAGCCGATCGAGGACATGCACGAGTTCTCTTCCACGGTGGCCAACCTGCTCAAGCGCCATCACCTGGAGCTGGAGGAGAGGGAACGCACGGCCCAGTTGGCTGAGACGGTCGAGAAGCTGCGCATCTCGAATGAGCGCATCACCGCCATGCACGCCGCCGCCGAGCAGATCGCCATGCTCAGCAAGGGGCTGAAGTGCGTGGACTTCGACGAGGTCGTCGAGCTGGTCACCAACGAGGTGCCCAAGCTGTTCCACTCGCAGCTTGGCGTCCTCTGCCTGCGCAACGCCCTGCCGGACGAGAGCGGCGATTCGTCGGTTATCTCCAGGCACAGTTGCCCCGCCGCCGAGCAGCTCATTCTCCAGCGCGGCGACGACAACGACGTCGCCAACCAGTCGGACATCATCACCGGCGGCGTGCCCGCCGGCTGCGAGCAGCTCGGAGGCCGGTCGCCCAGCATGATCGTCCCGTTGCGAATCGGCGGCCTGGGCACCGAGGACGAACCCGACCGCTGGGCCTACATGTGCCTGTGCAACATGGATGCAGACGAGGAAGTCTCCAGCGACCTGCTGTCCTACAAGGGAGGGCTTGTCAGAGACGTCCTCAGCGCCAACCTGACCAACGCGTTGCTCTACAGCATCGCCCGCACTCAGAGCGAGGTGGACTCCCTGACCGGCGCGGCCACCAGGCGCGTGCTGGAGGAGAAGCTGCAAGAGGAATGCGAGCGGGCCAGCCGCTACGGCCATACGTTCTGCACCGTGGTCGTCGACGTGGACGACTTCAAGGGCGTCAACGACACCCATGGCCACGCCGCGGGAGACCGTGCGCTGTCAGCCCTGGCCGGCATCATGCGGCAGCAGGTGCGTGCCAACGACACGCTGGCAAGGTACGGCGGCGACGAGTTCGTGTGGGTCATGCCCGAGACGACGGCCACCGAGGCGATGTCAGCAGTCGACAGGCTCCGGAAGGGCGTTGAGGCTGGCTGGGGCAACGACCAGCCCGCCATCACGATAAGCTGCGGCGTCGCGCAGTGGAACGGCACGCCCGGCGACACAGCCACGGACGTCCTCCGCCGCGCCGACGGCGCCATGTACCAGGCCAAACGCAAAGGCCGAAACCGCGTCGAGGTTTACGGCAACTCGCCGGAGTCGGCTGCGGGCTAAGAAGCACCACACCAATAGAAGCGCCTTCTCCACTGGGGCGCCCGAATGCTCGGGCGCCCTTTGCTTTTACCAGCCGGCCCGCGCCCGTGCCGCCGATCCCGATTTCGGTTGACGGTCCGCGCGCGGCGACGTAACGTACGCCGCTGCCGACAGTAAAACCGCCCCCGATCAGGAGCCCCACCAGGTGCCCGTCGAACAGGCCCGACAAACAGACTGGCACGCTCGTCCAACCGCACAGGTGGCCGAAGCACTCTCCTGCGACCCGGCTACGGGCCTGAGCAGCGACGAAGCCCTCCGCCGCCTGGAACGCACCGGCCCGAACGTCCTGCCCGAGCCGCACAAGCGGACGATCCCGCGGATGTTCCTCGACCAGTTCAAGGACGTCCTGGTCATGATCCTCGTAGGCGCCTGCCTTGCCAGCCTGCTGCTCGGGGAGATCACCGACGCGGTGGTGATACTGGCGATCCTCGTGCTGAACAGCGTGCTGGGAGTCTTTCAGGAGCACAAGGCTGACAAGGCCCTGGAGGCGCTGAAGAGGATGTCCGTCCCCACCTGCGAGTTGCTGCGCGACGGCAGGCAGATCGAGGCGGGCTCGCAGGACATCGTGCCCGGCGACATCGTGATCCTTCGCGACGGCGACGCCGTACCCGCGGACATGCGGCTGGTCGAGGCGGTCAACCTCCAGGCCGACGAGGCCAGCCTCACCGGCGAGTCCGTCGCCAGCCGCAAGCACACCGACCCGCTCCAGTCGGCCACCCCGCTCGCTGAGCGCGGGAACATGGCCTACGCCGGCACGCACGTGACCTACGGGCGGGGCAGGGGGCTGGTGGTGGCCACGGCCATGGACAGGGAGATCGGGCGCATCGCGGCGATGCTTCAGCAGGAGAAGGCCACCGTCACGCCGCTGCAGCGCAACCTCGCCGGGCTGGGCAAGCTGCTGGGCATAATCACGCTGCTGACGTGCGTGGGGGTGCTGGCAGCTGGGCTTGCGTGGCACTTCGCCGGTCCGGACGGTCAGCCGCTGTTCGACGTGGCGAAGAGGATGTTCATGACGGCCATCAGCCTGGCAGTGGCGGCCATCCCCGAAGGCCTGCCGGCTGTCACCACGATTGTCCTGGCCCTGGGCGTCTACCACATGAGCCGGCGCAACGCCATCGTGCGCAAGCTGCCCGCCGTCGAGACGCTCGGCTGCGCCACCTGCATCTGCACCGACAAGACCGGCACGCTGACCGAAAACCGCATGACCGTCACGAAGGCGGTCGCCGCGGCGGACATCCTCGCCGGCAAGGGCGCCGCCGACGCGCCCGCCCCGGCGGACCTCCTGGCCGGCGCCGCGCTGTGCAACGACGCCGGCATCCAGTCCGATGGCCGACGGTTCGGCGAGGCGACCGAGCTGGCGCTGGTGGAATTCGTCGAGGCGCAGGGGCAATCCGTCGCCCAGCTCCGTGGGCAACACGCCCGCGTCGACGAGCTGCCCTTCAGCTCGGCCAGGAAGATGATGTCCACGGTGAACGAGTTTGGCCCTCGCCGGCGGTTGCTGGTCAAGGGCGCCCCCGACGTGCTGCTGGAGCGGTGCACGCACTACCTCCGCAAGGGGAAGCCCGCTCCACTTACCGACGCCGACAAGGCCAAGGTCCACGAAGTAATGGCCGCCATGGCCAGCGATGCGCTGCGCCTACTAGGCTACGCACACAAGGATTTCGCCAAGTCGGTCAAGCTCGCCGAGGCCGACGAGGCGGACCTGACGTTCGTCGGCCTGACGGGCATGATCGACCCGCCGCGAGCCGAGGCCCGCCCCGCCCTGGCCGAGGCCAGATCGGCTGGCATATCCACCGTCATGATCACCGGCGACAACGCAATCACCGCCCGCGCGATCGCCAACCAGATCGGCATGCTCTCCGAGGGCGAGAAGGTGCTGACCGGCATGGATCTGGAGCGGCTGTCCGACGAGCAGCTCCGCGAGGGCGTCTACGGCATGCGGGTCTTCGCCCGCATCCATCCCGAGCAGAAGCTGCGGATCGTCCAGGCCCTCCAGGCCAACGGCGAGGTGGTGGCCGTCACCGGCGACGGCGTGAACGACGCCCCAGCCATTAAACGCGCCGACATCGGCCTGGCCATGGGCATCACCGGCACGGACGTCGCCAAAGAGACGGCCGACATGGTCCTCGCCGACGACAACTTCGCCACGATCGTCCACGCCATCGAGCAAGGCCGAGCTATCTTCGACAACATCCGCAAGTTTGTGCTCTACCTGCTCGCCTGTAACATGGGCGAGATCTTCGTCGTCTTCATCCCGATCCTGGTGGGCTTCTCGTCGCCGCTCAGCCCGGTGCAGATACTGCTGATAAACCTCATAACCGACGGCCTGCCCGCCCTTGCCCTCGGCGTCGAGCCGCCCGAGCCCGGCGTGATGATGCGACGCCCGAGGAAGACCAAGGAGGGCATCGTCACCGGCCCGCACCTGCGGGTGATCTTCTTCAACGCCGCGTTCATCGCCGCAGCCGTGATCGGCAGCTTCTTCATCGGCTGGCATATCGCGCCCGAAGGCGGCGAGGAGGTGCTGGCTGAGACGATGGCCTTCATCACGCTCACCCTGGCGGAGCTGAGCCGGGCGTACAGCTTCCGCTCGGAGACGCGGAACTTCTGGCAGCTCGACCCGCTGGGCAACCCCAAGCTGCTCGGCGCTCTTGCGGTCTCAGGCCTGATCGCCGTGTCCACGGTGCTGGTCGCGCCGCTGCGCGGTGTCTTCGGGACGGCCTGGCTGACCGGCGGGCAATGGCTGATCGCGATCGGCTGCTCGCTGGCGCCCTTCGCAGCCTTCGAGGCATACAAGACCGTCGCCCGCCGCCGCTCAACTGACTAGAAGCGGTTTCAAAACCACCTTGAGGGGCGGCGGGGCTCCTGTCCCGCCACCTGCGCCGCCGGGAGAAATCATGTCTTGCGGGGGGGGGGGCGGCGCCCACCCCCCCGCCCCAAA
>CAYUYH010000050.1:0-13290 GCA_964449175.1 uncultured Planctomycetaceae bacterium | reverse complement strand
ACCATAGAGAACATCACGCACAATCCAACACGCCGCGTCGATGTAAACGTCGGCGTGGAGTACCCAGCCGACCTGGATCGCACGCGGGAGGTGCTGCTTGCCGCTGCCAAGGCCGTGCCGGACATCCTGGCCGACCCGGCCCCGATGGTCATGCTGCTGGACCTGGGCGACTCGTCGGTCAATTGGGTCGTCCGCGTCTGGACGAAGGGCGAGAACTACTGGACGGTGCGCGACGCCACCACCCGCCAGGCGAAGCTGGCCCTGGACGCGGCCGGGCTTGGCATCCCGTTCCCGCAGATGGACGTGCACCTGCACAAGATCGAGGCCTGACGGCAGCCGGCCCGGACCGCCAGACGTGGCCCCACGGCTGCGGAGTGCAGGTTTGGTCGCCCTGAGCGAACACAACTATGGCCTTGCAGCCCTGGCGGGTGTATAATACCTGGTCCAATCTGGCGGAAAGGCACAGATCCTCTTCAAGAGAGAAGGAGATACCTAATGCCACACTCAACGAAGCTGCTGTTTGCGCTCGCCGTCTGCGGTGCGCTGCTGATGTGCGTTGGCGCCGGCTGCTCGAAGGAGAAGACGCCTCCCGCCGAGCCGGACCAAGCCGCGCCCGCCGAGGCGCCCGCGGCGCCCGAGGCGGTGACGCCGCCGGCAATGCCCGCTCCGGCCGACGACGAAAAGCTCAAGGAAGCCCAGTCGCTGCTGGCGCAGGTGCTGCAATACATCAAGGAAAACAAGCTCGACGACGCCGAGGCAGCTTTGGCCAAGCTTGAGGGCATGAGCTCGGCCCTGCCCGAGTCGATGCAGACGAAGATCGCCGACGCCCGCGCTGCACTGGATGCCGCCAAGAAGGCGGCCGAGGCGGCTTCGGAGATGCTTACTCCCGAGGCGCCGGCGGCCCCTGAGGCGCCGGCCGCTCCAGCGGCGCCGACGGAGATGCCCAAGCTGGAAGGCTAGCCTACGCACCGTGTCGATGTTCCAAGCCGGACCCGGCGCCTGAGGCGTCGGGTCCGGCTTTTCTCTGGTGTGGTGACGCAGTGATTCACTTCCTTGGCCGAGGACATCCCCACCAGATGGGACCGGAGGGGCCTCGGCAAGTGGACGGCCCGGGCGCAACTGACTGCGCAAGAGGATTTTAGTTCGCCTCCCTCGTAAACACCGCATTCCCCCTGGCCGATATACGCTGTATGGGTTACCGTACCCGCTCCGCGCCGCTGGGTGCGGCCTGCGAGGGGCAGGCAGGTAATCCCCATAACTACAGCAAGTTAGAGGTGACACCATGCGTTACACTTTCGCGGGATGTACCCGCCGGACCAATCGTCTCGGCGGCTTGAGTCCGTGGTCGCGTTTCCCCCTCCTGGTTCTGATCGCGGTCGCGTGCTGCGCCGGCGCGCCCGCCCGGGCGGCTGAGACAGCCGATGACCAGGCAACGAACAGCGACCCGCTGACCCAATGGTTGGAAGGCAAATCGCTGACGGGCGACTGGTTCGGCCTGGGCAGGCAGCTGTCCTCAGCCGGCGTGACCGTCAAGCTCCGCGCGACGCAGGTCTACCAGATCAACCTCCACGGCGGGCAGAGCACGCACAGGCGGGCCGGGCGATATGCCGGCAGCTACGACTTCCAGGTGAACCTGGACCTGGAGAAGCTGGCCGGCCTGCCGGGCGCGTCGGTCTGCTCCTATGCCAAGGGCAGTTGGTCCGACGGCCTGGACAAATCCTCCGTCGGCAGCGCCGTCGGCGGCGTCAACGACGACGCCAGCGGCGACTACAGCATATACCTGGCCAGGCTGTACTATCAGCAGAAGCTCTTCGACGGCATGCTCCAATTCCGCGTCGGCAAGCTTAAGCTGACCGGCGGGTTCGACTGCTGTGATCGTTGCGGCACCTTTGACGGCAGCGAGTACGCCAACGATGAGCGAACGCAGTTCCTCAACTCCGCCCTCGTCAACAACCCCACGATCCCGTTCTGCAAGGACGGGCTCGGCGCGATCGTGCACGTCGAGCCGGTGAAGTGGTGGTATATCGGAGCGGGCGTCGCCGACGCCCAGGCCGACAAGAGGGAGACCGGCTTCCACACCGCGTTCCACGGCGAGGACTACTTCTTCAGCATCTACGAGACGGGCATAGTCCCGGAGATCCCCTCGGCCAACGGCCCGCTGCCCGGGGCCTATCGCGTGGGCTTCTGGTACGACCCCCAGGACAAGACCACCCACGCGGGCGGCACGAAGCGCGACGACATGGGCTTCTACCTGAGCTTCGATCAGCTTCTCTGGCGGGAACCCGGGCAGGATAAGGGAGGCAGCCAGGGCCTGGGCGCCTTCACGCGCTACGGCTACGCCCACAGCGACGTCAGCGACATACAGTGTTTCTGGAGCGGCGGGGTGCAGTACGAGGGCCTGCTTCCGACGCGCGACGACGACGTCCTCGGCGTCGGCTTCGCCTGGGGCAAGCTCGTTCAGGACGCCGGTTTCACCAGGCCGGATGAGTCGGTGCTGGAGGTTTACTACAACGTGGCCGTTACGCCGTGGCTGGGCATCTCGCCGTCGTTTCAGTACGTCTGGAACCCCGGCGGCGCCGCCGGCGTGGGCGACGCCTGCGTGATCGGCTGTCGCGTGCAGATAACGATCTGATCCGAGGAGCCAGCGACTGTTCGTCGGGGCAATAGATAGGGTGACATCATGAAACGATCATTAATAGCCGCGGCCTTGGTAGTCTGCGTGCTTGGCGCCGCCAAGGCCACAGCGGCCGACGAGAAGGTCTACACGATCGGCATCCTTAATTGGCTTGACGTGCCGCACAACCTGGAGGCGATTGACGGCTTCCACAAGGTGCTGGACCTTGGCCAGGTGCCTCACGTGATCGACCAGGTGAACGTTCGCGGCGACGAAGAGCAGGCCATGGCGACCCTGCGCAAGTGGAAGCAGGAGAAGGTGGACCTGATCTGCGCCGTCGGCACGGGCGCCGCCCGCCTGGCCATCCAGGAGGTAACGGACATTCCCATAGTGTTCACAGCCGTCACGAATCCGGTGCTGTCCGGAATCGCTGAAAGCTGGGACCACCCGGGACGGAATGTCACCGGCAGCAGCAACTGGATCGGCATGGCCGACAAGCTCCGCATCTTCAAGGAGTGCGTTCCGCACATGAAGAGGCTCGGCGTGATCTACGATCCAGACAACCCTGTCCCGGTCGCGGAGGTGGCCGAGGCCCGGGACAAGGTCGAGTCCATGGGCATCACGCTGCACGAGGTCACCATCAAGAAGGCAGACGAGATAGCCCCGGCCGTGGCCAAGCTCGCCGCGGAGAACATCGACGCACTTTGGGTGCCGATAGAGAAGTTGGTCTACGAGAACATGCCGGAGGTTGCCCGCGAGGCCCGTCCTAGAAGGCTGCCCGTGGTGTCGAGCACGTTGAAGGGTCTGGGACTGGAGCAGGGCGACCCCATCACGCTGCTTGCCGTGACGGTGGACTACGAGCACCTGGGCAGGCTGAGCGCCCAGACGGCGATCGACATCCTGGCCGGCGGCAAGGCGCCCGGGGACATCCCCATTCGCACGATGTCGCGATATTCAGTGGTCGTCAACGCGAACGCGGCGGCGACGATCGGCTACACCGTTCCTTCGTCATGCCTGGCCAAGGCGAACAAGATCATAAGAGGCTACGAGGGCCAGACCGTCACCGTGGCGGGGACCGGCGATAGCCAGCACCTCCTGCGCGAGTTGGCCAAGGCCCTCATGGCTGAATTGGACGGCGGGAAGATCGAAGTGCCTGACAGCATCGGCTCCAGCGGCGGCGTCCGGGCGCTGATCGCCGGAAAGGCCGACCTGGCGCGAGTGGCCAGGCCTCTGAAGGAAAGCGAGACCTCCGCCGGGCTGACCTACAAGCTCTTCGCCATGTCGCCGGTGGTCTTCGTGGCTCACCCCAGCGTGCAGGGCATGGAGAACGTCACCACGAAAGACATCGTCGGCGTCTACTCCGGGCGGATCAGCAAATGGGAGACGCTCGGCGCCGAACGCGGGAGAATCTACGTCGTCACCAGGGAGTCCGGCGACTCGTGCCTGACCGTGCTGAACAAGCTCGTGCCCGGGTTCAAGGACATCGAGGAGCAGCGCGCCAAGGTGTTCTACTCCTCCCAGGAAGCACGAGACGCCCTGGCCGACCACAGGAACACATTCGGCTTCCTGCCAATGTCGGTGGCGGCGGGCACGAATCTCAAGGTGCTATCGGTGGACGGCGTGTATCCGTCGACTGAGAACGTCCGCAACGGAACGTACAAACTGGCCGTCCCGCTTGGCATCGTCTACAAGGACAAGCCCACCGGGCTGGCCGGCAGGTTCCTTGACTTCCTGTTCAGCGACCAGGCGCGGGCCATCATTACCGCCGCGGGGGCCGTCCCTGTCGCAAGCAAGGACAACCAGCATCCGCCGGACTGATCGCTCCGATAGGCGCCGATGTCGATAAAGACCAAAATCCTGGGCTGGCAGGCAGTACTCGTGGGCGTCGCCTGCGTGCTGACGACCGCGGTCGCCTATCGCCTGACGGTCTCCTACCTCAGGGACTGCCAACTGGACAAGCTGACCGTCATCGCCCAGGAGCAGGCGGGGCACATCTCCACGCTGATCGACGCCAAGGCGAGCATGCTGCGGCGCATAGCCGCCGGACAAGGGATAAGCGACTATCACGGGACATTCAACGACCCCGCGCTGACGCAGTACCTGGCGAAATTCGCAATGGAATTCCCGGTGCTGGCCTACGTGGCCGAGGACGGGCGCGAGGAGGTCAAGCTCGTCGACGGCAAGAAGTCAGACCAGCTCAAGGACGTGTGCGATGACGAGCTGTTCCAGGACGCCCTCTGGGAGCGGAGCATCGTCCACGTCAAGCTGTCCGCAAGCAGCGACGCGCCGGAGGAGGCCGTGATAGTCTTTGCCATGTGTCGGCAGAGCTTCTTCGACGAGTTCGAGGGGCTGATCATGGGGCGGGTGCCTCTGCACGATGTGCTCGCGCGTATCCGCCAGACTCCAATCGACGACACCGGCTTCCTCGCCGTGGTGGACGGCGAGGGGAAGCTGCTGTACCACCCCCGCGCGGACAAGCTATTCCGGCCCGCTACCGCCCAGGGAAAACGGTCGAAGGAGCTGCTCGCGCGCATCAGGACCACCAACGCGGGGCGCGGGCGCGCCACCATCGAGGGCATCGACGGCTACGTAGCCTACGCGCCGGTGGAAGGGACGAGCTGGACGGTCATCGCCACCCTGCCCTACAAGGAGTTCATGGCCGGGCCGAACTCCCTGAGAAACACCGCCATTCTGGTCTCCCTGGCGGTGCTGGTTGCATGCGTCGCCGGATCGGTACTCATCGCCTCGACGATCACCACGGGCCTGTCGAAGCTGGCCGCCGTCACCGCCGCCTTGGCCAAGGGAGACCTTTCACAGAGGGCGAACCTCGACTCGCGGGACGAAGTCGGCGCCCTGGGCAAGGCATTCGACAACATGGCTTCGCGCCTGGACGCCGCGGTCGGGAAGCTCAACACGGAGATCGCCGACAGGGAACAGGCCCAGGCCGAGCTGAGCAAGACCAACCAGCAGCTTCGCCAGGCGCAGTCGGATCTGGTCCAGTCCGAGAAGATGGGCATGCTGGGCGAGCTGGCAGCCGGCGTGGCGCACGAGATCAACACGCCGGCCGGGGCAATCCTCAATGTCTCAGCCGATTCCACCAGGCATCTCCAGGAGATGGTGCGGCTGGAGATGGACATCTCGACCCTGCCGGACGACACGCGGCAGTGGCTGGCCGGCATGCTGGACAACGTGCCCGACAGGCGGATGGCTGTCAGCGAGTCGTCGCTAAGGACCAGGCGGCGCGAGGTGGAGAAGACGCTCCGCGAATGCGGCGTGGCGGGCGGACGCCGGCTGGCCGAGATCATCATCTCCTACGGGCTGGCCGACACCGATTACCAGGCCGTGCTCAAGCACCTGGCGCACGAGCCCGTCGTGGCCTTTCTCGAGCACGTGGCCGCCCTCAAGACCGCCGCGGAGATCTCCGCAAGCAGCGCCGAGAAGATAGCCCGCATCGTCCGGGCGCTGAGGTTCTACTCGCGCGACGTCCAGTCGTCGCTGGTGGCCGTCAACGTCAACCAGACCATCGAGGACACGCTTGTCATTCTTCAGAACCGCATCAAGCACATGGCCGAGATCAGGACGGACGTGGCCGACGAGCTGCCGCCCGTGTCGGCCGGCCCCGAGCTGGCGCAGGTCTGGACGAACATACTTTCCAATGCGTGCGACGCGATCGAGGAATCGACCGACGAGGGGATGGGGCTGAGCGAGGTCGCCACTCGTCGCGACGGCGACCACATCGTCGTGAGCATATCCAACAGCGGTCCGCCCATCCCGGAGGCCGACCTGAGCAGGGTCTGCGATCCGTTCTTCACGACCAAGCCCATCGGCAAGGGCACGGGACTGGGTTTGAGCATATGCACGGGCATCCTGCAGCGGTGCAGTGGGAAGATCGCCGCGCGAAACGAGCCCGGCCGAGTCGTCTTCGAGGTCACTCTGCCGGTAAGGACCGGCGATCATCCGGCGGAGAATCCCGAGACACCGCCCGCCGACCAGGACGAGGAGACCGTCACCCCCTGGCGTCCGCTGCTCCGGGCCGGCGCGTCAGAGTAGGCGGCCGCCGGCCCTGCCGATACGCTAGAGGTTCTAAGCAGTCCCCGAGTCGTCCGCCGCCGGCACGTCCGGCGGCTTGACCTTCAGCTTCAGCCGGTTGCTGGTGATCTCCTGGATCGTCAGCTTGACCGTCACCATCTCGATCAGCTTGTCGGCCAGCGACTGGGGGTCAAACTCGTACTCGGCGTCGATGTTGGCCAGGCCCTCCGTTATCTCCCTTAGGCGCAAGGCCTTAACGCCGGGGATGGTCTTGGCCTCCTGCTCGAAGAGCTTCCATGTGGCGTAGTCCATCCCCGAGATGCTCAGTTGAATGGTCCGCTTGATGTTCGCCCGGTCGCGCCACGCCTTGACCACCGCCGACAGAAGCTCCGGCGCGCAGTCCTTGGCCAGCTTGGCCAGCGCCTTGTCCTCGCCCCCGCCGCGCTGAAGCGTCGTGAAGGTCACGGGCTTGAAGCTCTTCGTGGCCAGGATGCGCGCGGAATCGCACTGGATCACGCGGACGTTCAGCGTCGCGACGAATTGGTGCATGGTCTGCTCGGCCACCTCCAGCGTCTTGCCGTGCTTGACGGTGGCCCGGCCCGTGACGACAACGTCGGCGTCGAAGCGCGCCCCCAGTGACGCGACCTCGGCCGTGTCGTCCTTGATCGCCGCCAGCAGCACGTCGCGCTTGCTGACGGCCGCCGCGGTCGAGCGATCCATCAGGCTCAGCCCCTTGGAGATCAGGAACTCCTCGATGGCCGTCTGAACGATGCCGTTCTCCTTCACCTCAGAGGGCGGACCGGTGGTGGTCTGATGGATGGATTCGACAATCGCCACGACCATTCGCGGGTTGCCTTCCTGCTCGAGCGTGTGGGCGATGGAGGCCCAGTCTTCCTCGAACTTCCGCGTCGAGACCAGCACGCGGACCTTCACGATCGTCACGCCTTCCACCACGGTCGCCTCGACCACCTTGTGCTCGCGGACATACCCGACCGAGTTGGCGATGACCTTGTCGTAGACGGCCTTATAGTTGCGGGTCTTGGACTGGGCCGTCAGGAAAACGCCGCAGGCCTCCGTGACGGCGGTCTTGAGGGCCTGGCCGGTGGCCTCCTGGCGGGCGTCGGCGCCCGTGCCGGCGGCTCGGCCTGTCACGACGACCCACTTCTCGACGACCTTCTCGCCGCCGACCTGTGCCGACACCACCCCAGCCAGCACGCCAACCACCGCCATTGCCGCCAGACATCGCGCCAGTTTCATCGCTCTGCTCCTTGCCCGCCCGGCGGCGGGGCTGCTCTACTCGCCGGAGTACTTGGCCTTGATTACGTTCTGAGAAACGTCGGTGATCTCAAGTTGTCCCACAGCCTCGACGAGCTTCTCGGCCAGCACCTCAGCCGTCAGTTGCGCCTGGAGCGACAGCTCGGCCACCTGGTTGTGGAACCTGCCGTTGACCTGGCTGATCTCCTTGACGGCTTCGAGCTGCTTCTTCAGGCTGGTGTACTGTTTGAAGGTCACGCCCTCCACCATCAGTTGCACTTCGCCCCGGCCTGACAGCACGTCCTGCCAGAACCGCAGGATGTCGGCCTGCACCTGCGGGGCGATCTGCTTGGCCTGGGCGTCCAGGGCCTTGCTGGCCGCGGAACGCCAGACGCGATCGACGCCGCGAGTGGGCTGGCCCGGAATGCTGCTCAACAACTGGGCCGTGTCGCTGCGATAGCAGCGTATGTTGGCCTCCGACTGATACGGAAACAGCTCCACGCCGCCGACGTTCTTCCGCGGGCCGGCTGTGCTGTTCGCCGAGCCCGTGATGAAAAGCTGCGCCCCGAACCGCTTGGCGATCGCCTGCACGCGCGCGGGGCTGTCCTCGGCCACCGCCGCCTGGAGATCCTTCTTGTCGATCTCCTTGAGCTGCTCCTTGTTCACCAGCAGGAAGCCGCTGGCCAGCAGGAGGTTCTCGATGCGCGTCTGCACGGTCGAGTCGTCCTGCACGTCATCGCCTATTCTCTCGCGGACGAAGACCATGATCTTGGGCCGACCCATCTGCTGGAGCATGTTGGTCACAACGCCCCACATGTCCTCGATGCCCTGGATCGACACGACAGCCACCAGCTTGATCTCGACCATGCCGTCGGGCGTCGTGCGCGTGGCGAGGATCTCGTGGCTCTGCACGAACCCAGCCGCCCTTGCCAGCACGGTGTCGCGCACCAGCACAAAGTCGCGGACTTCCGACTGCGAGTGTATGAACGTGCCGGCGCCCGTCTCCACGGCCTTGCGCAGGCCCAGACGTACGGCCTCGTCCTTGTCGGCGCCCTCGACGGTCACCGTCACCCGCACGAGGTTCTCGTCGACCTTGACGACTTCCTGGCCCCAGGCGGGCCGACAGAGAATGACCGCGACGGCCATTGCCGCCAGGGCAAGTTGTGATCTGCTCATCTTCGCCTCTCTGGGAATTCCAAGCCTCCGCTTCCGCTGCCTGGACGCGCAAGCGAAAGCGGAGGCGTTGATAGGCTGCATTGTTACCTTACAATCATTCGCGGTTCCGACTTGACCTCCACATTGGCGTCCTCGACGGTCTCGACGTGGACGTCCTTCTTGCCGTATGGCCCGGCGATGGCGCCGCTGTGCGTGATATGGAACCACCACTTGTCGGGCGAGTCCTCGGTCACCATGAACGATGTAGCCGCCCCCGCGCCGGCTGATATGCGAAGCTGGGCGGGCAGGTCGCTGTTCTTGACGGCCACCTTGCTGGTGAGCTTGCCGCCGTTTGCGCCCACCTGGCCGAGCGTCATCGTCTCATTAGGCACGGTCACCTGGATCGTCCTGGCCACGTCGCTGTGGTTGACTATCGTCAGCTCCACCTTCTTCGAGCACCCCCCCGCCAGCATGGCCAGGGCGGCCATCGAAGCAATCGCTATAGTCATCAGTCTCATGTGTTTTCTCCTCTGGGCTTATTCGACCACGACCGCCATCTTTTCCTGGTAGTGCAGGATCATGTTCCACAGCGGCTGAAGCTCGATCTCGACGGTCACCTCGACCGTTCCGTCCGGCATGCGGACCTCCGAGCCGGGCACGCGGTGTGCGCCTTCCTGGAAGGTCAGCATGCTGGTCTGGATCTCGTCCGACTCGGCGACGAAGTCCCTCACGGACGTGTCGGAGGTGATCATCAGCCCGTCGAGCTCCTCGGCCAGCTTGCGCCGCCCGTCAAGCTCGGCGGCCCGCTCGGCCATCAGCTTGGCCTGGGCGGCGTTGGGGTTGGCGATGTCGATGGCGGCCTGGCCTTTCGCCTTCATCGTCGGCGGCCAGTTGTTCACCTGCGCGGCGAACTCCACCGCGGCGACGCCGGCGGGCGGAAGGTCCTTGAGATACTTCTCGGGCGGCACGCCCATGCCCGTCTCGCGAATGTCACGATCCATGGCCTGGACCCTGAGCTGCTCGAAGTCCTGCATGGCGACCTTGCTGCCCTTGTAGTACTCCTTGTGCCACTGCTTGAGGTTGACGATCAGGTCCTGGAGCGTGACTTCCTTGTCAACCTCGACGATCAGCTCGCTGTCGTGATAGCGCACGCCGACCGTTCTGGCGCCCCGGATGAAGGTGGTCATGGCCGTGTTGATCTCGTCGCTCTCGGCCACGAAGTCCTTCACCGACGTCTGGGAGGTGATCATCAGCCCGTTGATCCTCTCGCCGAGCTTTCGCAGGGCGTCGAGTTCGGCCGCCCGCTGGGCCATCAGTCGGCCTCGGCCGGTGCAATGCGCCATCCAGTACTCCCACGCCGACGAGGACATGATGTCGTTGCCGGTGGCCGCGGCGCTGACGGTCGTGCCGCGCTCCTCAAACTCCGGCCTGGGCGCGCCGCTGCCCGTCTCGCGCAGCGTTTTCTCGGTGGTGGTCGCGGTCATCTTCTCGATGTCCTCGATCTTGATCTTGTCGCCCTTGTAGTACTGCTTGTGGAGCTTCTTCAGTTGGACGACCACCTCTTCGAGCGTGACCTCCATCGTCACGTTGCAGATGCCGTCCGGCGTGTAGGTCGGCTCGCCGACTTCGCGGGCGCCGCGCAGCCAGGACATCATCGAGGTCCGGATGCGGTCGTCGGTGGCGACGAAGTCCTTCACGGAAGTCTCGGAGGTGATCATCAACCCGTTGATCCGCTCGGCCAGCCTGCGCATGGCGTCGACCCTGGCCGCTCGCATCGCCAGCAGCTTGTTCTGGGCCTTGCGCTTCTCGGTGACGGCGTCGGCCAACGCAGCCGACTGAACCAGAAGCAGCCCAGCCAGCAGAAACAGCATCATCTTGGAGGACTTAGGCATGTGATTCTCCTTTGAATAGTTGTCCCTATCGGCCGCGGCGGGGCCGAGTCCCGTTACGCACCGCTTTGTCCGGTCAGTTGTCGCCCTCGAGGCGCACTCGCCTGCGTGCGAGGACGTATTGCTCCTCAGGCTTGAGCTTGAATGCCCGGTCGTAGCACTGCTCGGCGTCGGCGAGGCTGCCCATCGCCTCGTGCACGACGCCGGAGTTGAAGATGGCCTCGTGGTCGGCCGGGGCGGCCGCGATCGCCGCCTGGTAGACCTCCAGCGCCTCGGCGTACTCGCCCGCGGCGGCCAGTTTGTTGCCGGTCTTGACGGCCTCGCTCTTGCCCTTGCGAAGCTTCTCGGTGGTCACTATCTGGTGCGGGCTGATCTTGGCGACGAACTCCTGCACGCACTCGTCGATCAGGCCGCTGAGGATCTGGTCCGCCGCCGGCAGGTCGCCTCCGCCCACGCCCATCATCTTCATGACGCGCGCGCCCCCGCTGCCGCCGTCTTTCTCGCTGTCGAACTCCCGCAACGTCGAGACCGTCGCGAGTGTCTTGGATGTCTGCACGTCGTCGATGGTGAAGTTGACCGCGGCCATCACGTATCGCTTCGTCTGGTGGACCTCCTTCATGCCGCGTCGCAGCGGGTCGAAGGTCGTGCGGGTGATCTGCTCGTCGCGTGTGGTGACATTCGCGCTGCCGTAGATCATCGCGTCCACGTTGGCGATCTTGCCGGCCTTGATGGCCTGGGAGGAGTCGCTGAACGCGGCCTGGAGGTCCTGCTCGTCCAGGACGGCCTTCAACCGCTTGCGGTCGACCAACTGATAGCGGTCGTACCGGCGGTTATACGTGTCCAACTGAGCGGCCAGCCTGTCGGAGGCGATGTTGCCCCACTCCACGTCCTGGCTGTCCTGCCCGCCGAACTCGGCAATGCCCAGGGTGCGGATGCTCTCGGGTATCTCGTAGGAGGCCGGGCGGTCGTACCGCAGGTTCACCTTGTATTCCGGCCCGCAGCCGACCAGCACGCCCGCGACAAGCGACAGACACAGACCCCAGATACGATTGGCACTCATCGTGCGGTTCCTTCCACTATCCGTCAGACCAGACCGCCGCAAGTCGGATGAATTGCGCAGGTATGATGCGCCGCGGGCCGGCGGGAATCCAGCGAATTCCTCCCCCCTGCGGCGGAACTTGCCCCCCGCCCGCCAGGCGTGTATCATGCCCGGCACGGGACCCGCTGAAACAGGCGGAAAACGCACCGAACTCACGATGAGAACAGGACACGCGATCATGCCAGCTACTCGCCGGATTGTCGCTGTCGCCATGCTGGCCGTCGCCTTCTCGACGGTCGCCGGCTGCAGCAAGAAGATATGGGTCGTCCAGACGCCGGACTTCTACACGCCGGACCTGAAGACCATCGCCGTCGCCTCGTTCCGCAACCAGACCGACCACCGCGGGGCCGGCGACATCATCTCCGACAAGGTCGCCGCCGGGCTGATGGCCAACGGCACGTACAGAGTATTCAACCGCAACGATCTGAAGACCCTCCTGGACGAGCAGGACCTTCAGATCGCCCTCGGCAGCGACGCTGAGGCGGCCGCCGGACAGCTCCAGAAGCTCGAGAACGTCCAGGCCCTCCTCGTCGGCACGGTCACGACCTACTCCGCCACGACCGACAGCCAGCCGAAGCAGGACCCCCTCTACAACTACGACGCGCAGGGCAATATGTATCTCTCCGGTTATAAGACGTACGTATGGACGCGCAACGAGGGCAACGTATCGGTCATCGCGAACCTGATCCGCACGCGCGACGGCACGACCATCGCGGCCACTTCCGAGCCGGCCTGGGCCCGCCACTGGGACGAGGGCACACCGGCCAAGAGGGACTGCCACGCCTGCCTCGCCGATGCAGCCGACGACGTCGCCCGGCAACTGGTGGAGTGCTTCGCGCCGGTCCGCAAGCAGGTGAAGATCAGCGAGCGCGACAGTATCCGCACCGCCAGCGAGCTGTACGACAACAAGTGGACCTTCACCGACAGCTTCTCGGCTGGCGACAAGGAGATGTTCGTCGTCGTGGAGCTGCCGCCCGTCTGCGACCGCAACAACTTCAAGCTCGTCATAGTCCGCAAGGACGGGCGCGAGGACCTGGCCACTAAGGACATCCGCTGGAGCAAGGAGCACAAGAGTTTCGGGTATGCCTTCAATCCCAGCGAGATCGCGGCCAAGGGCGGCGGAGCGGGCAAGTACGAGGTGAAGTTCTACTCAGGCCCCGAGCCGGTGATCCGGCGGGAGTTCCGCATCCGGTAGTCTAGAAGTGGTTTCATAACCTGTTCTGGAGCGCGGTGGGGCTCCTGCCCCACCG
>CAYUYH010000049.1:7490-13351 GCA_964449175.1 uncultured Planctomycetaceae bacterium | reverse complement strand
GGATACCACTACATCTTGTGCCCCCGGCGCGCCACTATTTTGTCACGCACCCGCCAGCCCGCCCGCGCTTGACGCCCGCGGCGGGGAGGCAGTAGCCTCTCATCACGCCCAGGCGGCGACAGGTGAGGCCCACGAAATGACTGCGCAAGAGCAAGGCCGCTCGACCCGCGAAGCGAGCAAGGCATTGTCCGCAGCCGAAGGCAAGTGGCGTTGCCGGCTGCTGCGAGCGGCGGCGGTGCTGGCGGTGGTGGTTGTCGCCGGCCTGGTCGCCGCGGTGGCCGTGACGGCGTTCGACGGCTTCCAGTACGACTCCGACGTGCTGTACCTGCCGGCGCTGTACCACGACCTGGCCTCGGGCGTGCCCATTGGGCACTGGCGGCTGCCGGCCGTCGCGGGGTTCTTCCCGGACATGCCGCTGATGTTCGGCCTGCTGCTCGCTACGTCGCAGGACGCCCAGCTCGCCATCGTTCTCTACGGCGTGGCCATCATGCTGCTGCTGGGCGCCGCGACGGCCTACGTGATCTCTGCCGTTATCAAGCTGCGATGGTGGAGCGTATTCCTCGTCTACGCCGCACTGTACCTGTGGCTGACAGTCATCCTCGCCGGCGCGGACGGCGTGATGCTGCTCCGCTTCTCGCTGATACCGTCTCTTCACGCCGGGCTGCTGGTCTCGGGCATGTTGTTTCTGGGGCTGACGCTGCGGCTGTTCCGCAGGCCCGTCTCCAAGGTCGTTTGCGCGCTGTGGGTCCTGATCTCGGCGGCGACGGCTGCCGGCGACGCCTTCTTCCTGGTGCACTACTTCGCGCCGGCGGCGATCTGCCTGTACGTCTTCCGCCGCGGCGCCAAGTTCCCGGACGGCCCGAGCCTTCTGAGGATCGTCGCGCTGGTCGTCTGCACAGTCGTGGTACTGGTGGGGGGGCTGGCCATCGCCGAGCGATTCGTCATGCTGGGCAGCGCGGCCAGCGGCAAGATATCACTCCAGCTCAAACCACTCGCGCCGCTGTTCAGCCGCACGCGCGTGGTTCTCGGCCCGTTGGCCAAGGCCAACCCCGCGGCGGCGCTCGTCAGCCTCGCCGCGGTCGCGCTGGCGGCAGTAATCGCGGTGCGTTACCTGTGGGTGACGTACGCCTCTGGCGCCAAGGCCGCGGTCTCCGCGCCGCCGGAGCGGAACCGCAACGGGCACTTCTGCATGCTGCTGTTCGTGCTATCGGCGGCCGCGACCGTCCTGTTCCCGACGCTTGTCAACTACCCTCCTCGATGGGAGGCGAGCATAGTCAGGTACTTCCAGCCCATCTACATCCACCCCGCGATCATCCTGGCCCTGTGCGCATGCTGGCTGCTGGCCGGCAGCAGGCAGCGCCTGCGGGCGATCGTCGTGGGCGCGGTCGTTGTCGCCTGCGTCGCCGTCACCGTCGTCCGAGGCCGGGCCATTCTGCCCAAGGATCCGTTCGCCACGCCGCAACTGGTGGGGTTCCTCAACAGGCTTCACCGGGCCACCGGAGTCGAGTGCGGGCTGGGCAGCTTCTGGCTGGCCAAGCCAAGCCGCCTGCTGCCCGGCAGCCCGGTCCGTGTCGACGCCGCGTGGTATCCCTGGGCCGCGTACAGGCACGTCAGCAACCTCGAGTGGTACATGGTCACTGACGGGTCAGGCCGCAAGAGGCTGCGGACCTACGAGTTCATCGTGCCGTATGAATCGTTTCCGGAAGACGTGATCATCTCGAAGTTCGGCCCGCCGGCCGACGTCTATGAGGATCCGTCGGGGCTGGTCGAGCCCGGCGCCGGCGTGTACGAAGGCCAGGCCCCGCGAGCATTGATATACAACCGCCCCGGCGATGTTGCCTTCAGGAACTATCTCTACATTCCAGCGCTGGCCGCGATGCGGATGTCTCCGCCCTCGCTGATACTGCGGCCGGGGAACCTCCAGCAGTATAAAGCGGACGGCACTAAGCGCGATGCCGGAGGCTGCACGGCGGTGCCCGTGGGCGACGAACTGACCGTGACGTTCAGCTCGCCCGCGGCGGGCGACGTGCTGGAGATATGCGCTGCCGGCGACAGCCAGTTCGAGGTGCACGTGCACTACACCGACGGCCGAAGCGAGACGCTCTACATCGGCGCCGTGCGGCAGGAGGGCCTGGCCAGGCGCATAATGGGTTTGCGGGAGGCCGGGCCGGACTCGGGCATCGCCCGGATCGGACTGAAGGCCGCCGCCGGTAACGACGGGGAGTGCATAGTGGGCCACGTCTACGTCTTCCGGGACAACCGGTAGCTCACACGCCGCGCCGGCGCAGCGCCGCCTACTCCCACTGGAGCACGTCGCGCAGGACGCTGCGCGCCAGGCCGGGGTAGGTCGAGTCGAACCGCATCTCGACGGCCTTGGCCAGGTCCATGTCGTTGGTGCTGCTGACCGGCAGTGGGTAGACGCGGATTCGCTTGCCGTAGCGGGCATAGACGGGCATCCGCGCCAGCGGGCTGGCGACGTTCCTCAGCCAGCGGCTGCCGCGCAGCACCATGCCCGTCCAGAAGTCCACCCATCGCCCGGCCGGCAGATACACGTCGCGGACGCCGCCGGCACAGGTCAGCGGCGCGGCCATCATCGCGTCGCCGAAGTAGTATTGATCGTCGATTCCCCAGCAGGCCGGGTCGTCGCCGTGGTGCAGCACCAGCGCCCGCAGCACGGGGTAGCCGCTGCGCGTCGCGGCCGAGCCCTGGTCGACCAGGTACGGCACGAGGCAATACCGCAGCCGCCACCACTTCCGCACGATGTCCGCTGCGCCGGGATACTCGTACGGCTCGCGCGGGGAAGTCCCGTGGTATCGCATGTGCGAGGTGAACACGCCGAACTGCGTCCAGCGGACGTACAGCTCCTCGCTCGGCCAGGAGTTCATGAACTCCGGCACGCCGTGGAAGCCGGGCACGTCGTGGCTCCAGAACGCCCAGCCGCTCAGGCCGATGTGCAGCCCGCCGCGGATCGACCCGGCCAGGCCGTCCCACGTGCACGCCGCGTCGCCGCCCCAGTGCACCGGGTAGCGGTGACAGCCGACCCACCCGGCACGCGCCCAGATGATGCCTTGGCCGGCGACCTCCTCCGTGACTTCGTATGCGGCCTTCTGATACAGCAGCGCGTAGAGATTGTGCAGCCGCTCGGCCGACATGCCGTGGTACCGCGCGTGCATCTCGATGTTCTCGCCGAAGTCGGTCTTGATGCACGCCGCGCCCGTCTGAAGCAGGTTCCGCAGCAGGCCCTTGTACCACTCGACGGCCTGGGGGTTGGAGAAGTCGATCCGCCCGCTGTAGGCCACGTCGCCGAAGGCCGACGCATCGCTGGCGCCTGTCTTGGCCGGCAGGAAACCGTGATCGCGGGCGTATTCGTAGACGGCCGTGTTCTTCGACATCGACGGCGTCTGCCAAAGGCTGATGCGGAAGCCGCGCTGGAGCATCTCGCGCATGTAGCCCGGCGGGTCGGGGAACTTTTCCTTGCTGAACTCCCACGTGCACTGCCAGTCCTTGGGGAACCAGCCGGTGTCCAGGTGGATCACGTCGCAGGGGAAACCGCCGCCGCGCAGACGGTCGGCCACCTGCCGCGTCTCGTCGGCGGAGAAATACGTCATCCGGCTCATCCACACGCCGTAGCTCCACGTCGGCACGTCGCGCGGGAAGCCGGTCAGCCGGCGATAGTTCCGCAGGACCGCCTCCAGGCTCCCCCCCCCGATGAAGAACAGGTCCACGCAATCGTCCTCGATGAGTCCCTGCGCGGCGCGCGTCGAGACGTCAGCCAGGGACAGGCGCACGTGGCTGCTGGTCAGCGCCATCAGGCCGTAGGGTCGGCTGGAGACGTAGAAGGGCACGTTCTTGTAGGCCCGGCGGCTGTTGGCGCCGAGTGCGTCGGTGTTCTCCAGCACGATCGTCTGCCCGGCCAGGTCCATCCGGCTGAAGCGCTCGCCCGTGCCGGCGAAGTGCTCGTTGGGCGCGGCGTGCAACGAGAACAGCCCGGCGCGGATGCCGCCGCCACGCCGCACGTAGCCGAGGGGCAGCGACTCCACATGCCGCCACCCGAACGTGTCGTAGGCCATGAACGGCGCCTCGACCTTGCCGTCCGGCAGGACCGTGGCCGCGAAGTGCTTGGGGGCGTCGACGAACATGTCGCTCCAGCGGCGAACGGGCCGGTCGGCGGTGTCGATCCGCATCCGCACCTTGCCGGCGCGGTCGACGATCTTGTAGCCGCCCGCGCTCGCCCGCACGTCCAGCGGTGCGGGCTTGAGTTTGCGGTCCATCTCCAGCATTACGCTGTCGTCGCCGGGCAGCTCCCCGCCGACCGCCAGCGTCACGCGAACGATCGCCCGCCCGTACGCGCGGACGACGACCTTGTGCGTCTCAGTCGGCGTCGGTGAGTCCTCGGCCGGGACGGGCAGCCGCTGGATGAACGGCACGTCAAGGATCACCTGTCCGTCGGCCGCCGTCGCTGCGGTGGGCCGGCCGGCCGCGTAGACGACGTCGTCGGCAGCCTCGGGGGAGTTCAGGTCGAGCATATCTTCGGTGAAGCGATTGCCGCTCTTCATGGTACTGTCAGCCTTCCGCGATGTTCGGCCCGCCGAATCGCGGACCGCCATCGGCAGATACTATCATGGCGAGAACTGGTAGCAAGCCCGCAGCCCCGCTGCGGGATATTCTACCAATTGACCGATTGACTATTGACCGTTGACGATTGAAGAAAGGGACCGGGACTGGGGAATAGGGACTGGGCATTAGGCACTAGGCATCAGGGGAAGCGCCTGCGGTCTGAGGCCTGAGGCCTAAAGCATGAAACCTATAGTCTACAGCCTGCAGTCTCCGCCAGCAACCAGTCAACGAGTCAACAAGTGGGCCGATTGCCCGCCTCCTGTCCAATCCCCCTGCGGCACCAGCGCCCTTGCCGTGCTACAATTCCAACGTGGCCGAGCTGCCTGCCAATATCCTGCGCCTCCGCGAGCTGATCCGCGACTGCGAGCTGTGCCCGCGCTGCTGCCGCGTGGACCGCACCGCCGGCGAGGTGGGGGCGTGCGGGATCGGCGAGACCGCACTGGTCAACTCAGCCGGGCCGCACTTCGGCGAGGAGCCAGTCCTGGTCGGCCGAGGCGGCAGCGGAACGATCTTCTTCGCCGGCTGCAACGTCGCCTGCATCTTCTGCCAGAACTGGGACATCTCACACACCACCGACGGCGAGCCGACCACCCCGGCCGAGATCGCCCAGGTCGCCCTCGCCCTCGCCCGCCGCGGCTGCGAGAACATCAACTTCGTCACGCCCACGCACGTCTCGCACGCCGTGGCCGAGGCCGTCTGGACCGCCCGCGCGGGCGGGCTGACCGTGCCCGTCGTCTACAACAGCGGCGGGTACGAAGCCGTCGCCACGCGGCGGCTGCTGGAGGGGCTGGTGGACATCTACATGCCGGACTTCAAGTATGGCGACCCCGCCGCGGGGCGGAAGTACTCCGGCGTGGACGACTACCCGGCCGTCGCCGCCGCGGCGCTGGCGGAGATGTATCGCCAGGTCGGCCCGTTGCAGACCGACGCCCGCGGCGCAGCTGCTCGCGGCGTGCTTGTCCGCCACCTGGTCCTGCCGGCGGACCTGGCCCGCAGCCGGGACGCGCTGACCGCGGTCGCCTGCGCCGCGCCTGCCTGTGCGATTAACGTGATGGGGCAATACCACCCAGCCGGCGAGGCGGCCGTGATTCCAGTGGAAGAACTGCTTGCCTGCCCGTCGGCCGAAGAAGTGGCCGAGCTGCGCCGATACGCCGTCTCCCTCGGCCTGGTCCGTGTGGACTAGGGCGAGTTTGGCGACTGAGGTAAGGGGGTGGGGGGGGGGCCCCCCCCCCCCCCCGGGGGGG
>CAYUYH010000049.1:0-7480 GCA_964449175.1 uncultured Planctomycetaceae bacterium | reverse complement strand
GTGCAGCTCTTTACGGATACGCTTGTTGTGCTGGTTGATCTGGAACTCGAGCCACTTGCCCATCCACTTGGTCAGGCCCATGAAGCCATGCCTGGCTGTCTGTTGCGCGGTGGGGCAGGAGCCCCGCCGCGCCGCAGAGTGCGTCAAGAAAGCAGCACCACGACGCGCGGGCGATTCGGACAATCCGCCGGCGCGCTGCGCGTCACTCCTTCGCCGCGTGGAACAGCACCGCCGCGGGAACCTCCTGCCTTTCCAGCCCCGGGCCCTGCCAGTAGACCTTCAGCGGGAAGATCCTGCTCCACGTGAAGTAGTGCACCTTGATCGGGTGCGTCCCAGCCGCCAGTGCGGTGATGGACTGCATCACCGCACCGTCGTCGCGGTCGTTGCGGGCGAGGCTCACGCCGTCGATCCACATCTCGCTCTCGTACGGGGCAGCCAGCGTGAACGTGTACACGCCGTCGCGCGGCACGCGCAGGTAGCCGATGAAGTCCACCTTCGGCAGCTGTGTGCCCTCGGCGATCCAGTCCGCGCGGAAACTGGCGACCACGTCGGTCTTCACGAGCTTCCACTGCGTGTGGTGCCCGGCGGCGCCGGGGCCGTTGGGCTCGGAGTATTCATAGGCCAGGCCGGGCTGGATGTCGGGCGCCTTCGCGGCGGGGAAGGGTCGTACCTTCCGCAGCGTCGCGTAGCCGAGCCGGCTGGCGAGGAAGCCCGCGAACGCGCGGGCCTTGACGGTGGCCGTGCGGCGAAGCTCGAACGGGCCGGCGTACAGCGGGCTCTCGCGCGTCGGGTTGCTGCCGTCCAGCGTGTAGCGGATGGCCGCTCCTTCGGCGGGGCAGGCGAGCGTGACCGTCACCGAATCGGTGAAGATCGACCCGTGCGGCGGGCTGACCGTCGGGGGCGCGACGCGCTGCAGCTTCGTCCGGGCACTGCCGGAGTTGAGGTATTCCTCTATGTTGGGGTACCCGTCCTCGTCGCGGTCGCCGGCGGCGTCGTTGGGGTTGGCATAGTCCAGGCCGTTGCGCTGCTCCCAGTAGTCGCCCATGCCGTCGTGGTCCCTGTCGACGGCGCCGGGCCCGCCGGCCAGGGCGGGGAAGCCGCCCACGTCTTCCGGCACGCGGATAATCCTGCCGGTCCCGGCCCGCACGTCGGCGACGATCCGCTCGTCGACCTTGTCGCGGACCGGCAGCGTGGCGCCGGCATGGGCCAGCACGTCGCGGTAGGCCTGCTCGGCCGAGGTGGTCGTCACCTCCTCGACGACGAACGGCTCGGCCGCGAGATACTTACCCAGGTACTCAGCCGGGCTGGCCGTCCGCAGGACGCCGTCCGTGCGCGGCGCCACGAGCAGGCGGTTGTCGGCTGAGGCTGCCGGCGAGCCGGCCAGCACGTTGCCGGAGATGTGCATCGACTTCGGCTGGGCGGAGTCCGTCAGCCAGTGTGCGACGGTCGCGTTCATCCCGCCGAGCAGGCGCGTGTCCGGGCCGGGTTTGAGGTAGTTGCCCACGAAGTTGTACGCGCCCGCCTCGCCCGAGCCGACCTGCTCGCGCCAGTTGTAGACCACGTTGTTCCTGAAGTCGATCGGGCCGGAGCCGGAGACGACCGGGTTGGCGCGGTTGCCGTGGGCGATGAGGTTGTGGTGGAAGCTGATCCTGGCGCCGCGAAGCGCCACCGGCTCGGCGTGGTTGCGGCGCTCCAGCGGCTCGCCCATGATGCACCACTGGAACGTGATATCGCTGGAGCGGCGGGTCGTGGAGCACAGCTCGTCGGTGGCCCAGCTAAGCGAGCAGTGATCGACTATCACAATGCGGGCGTTCCGCAGGGCGATGCAGTCGCAAGACGTGCCGCGCTCGGCCGGGCGTATCCGCAAGTGGCGAAGGATCACGTCGTGCGTGTCGATCTCCATGCCCCGGCCCGAGATGCACACGCCGTCGCCGGGCGCGGTCTGACCCGCGATGGTCAGGTAAGGGTTCTGGACGTGGAGCAGGTCGTTCAGCGTGATCGTGCCGCTGACGGCGAAGACGACGATCCGAGGCCCGTCGGCCTCGACGGCCTCGCGAAGCGTGCCGGCGCTGACCCCGTCGCGGCGCGAGCTGTCCTCCAGTGAGGTGACGACGTACAGCTTGCCGCCTCGCCCGCCGACGCTGTACGCGCCGAAGCCCTCGGCCTGCGGGAAGGCGATCAGGTCCTTGGCGGGCAGCTCATCCGGCCTGTAGACGGCCAGGGCGGCCGGGGTGCCCGGTGCGGCGCATCCCGCCGGCAGGAATGAGCAGATGACCCCACAAACCAGTGCTGCGACGACGGCTGAGTTCACGACGTGTGGCTTCGGCATGGCTATCCTCTCGTCTGATTGCCTGGTGTGGCGTGGCAGCGCCGGCCTGGGCCGCGGTGGCCGGCGTCAACAACGATTCTACGCGCCCGCCGGCCGTGTGCAAGCGCGGCCCAGCAGCGGGCGACGAGGCGGCGCCGGGGAAAATCCGCCAAAGATATCCTTTCACAATCTCCGCGAATCTGCTAAACGTGCCGCCTTTACCCGATGCGCTTGCTGTCGTGGCTCCCCCCTGGCGGGGCCGCGCGAAGACCTGCAATGACCCGCGGGCCGCCGTCGCACGCATGGCGAGTGATGTTGAGACGCCGAGATGACCGATGCAGCAGACAAGGCCGAGGCGATGTTCCGCGGCGGTAGGGCATGCCCCGGCGCGCCGGGGCACGCCCTACAGAAGATTCCGTGGGCAACCCGGCTTCGGTCGCCGCGGCGAGCTACGCCGGGCCTGCGGCAAGTTGCCCACCGTACGAGTTGTCGAATCGAATGGATTGGCGCCAGAGCAAGGAGTGACGAGTAGATGAAAGAGTTTCGATTGATCGGACTGTTGTTTGTAGCGGCGCTGGGGATGGTTTGGCTGTCGGCCGCCGCGGTCGCCGCCGACGCCCCGCCCGGCGAGGACACCGGCAGCGCGGTCGAGGACTGGATCGCCTCCAGCAAGCAGCCGCTCCCATGGCTGACCTGGGGCGCGGACCTGCGCCTGCGCGAGGTATTCGCCGCCAACCTCCTGCTGAACAAGGAGGACAGGCACTTCCAGCGGTACCGCCTGCGCTTGTGGACGACGATCACGCCGATAAAGGACGTGGACATCAACGCCCGGCTGATCTACGAGCCTAGGCACTTCTGCCAGCCCGCCCGCCAGGCGGCGTTCCGCGACGGCGAGTACCTCGACGAGTGGACGCTCAGCGAGGCTGTGTTCGACAACCTCAACGTCAAGTGGTCCAACGCCCTGGGCCTGCCGGTGGACTTCACGATAGGGCGGCAGGACATCCAATTCGGCAACGGTTGGCTGGTGAAGGACGGCTCGCCGCTGGACGGCTCGCGCACGGTCTTCCTGGACGCCGCCCGCGCCACGGTGAGGCTGGAGGACGCCAAGACCACTATCGACCTGGTCTACGTCGACCACCACTCCGAGAGCGGCTACTACCTCAAGCCCTTCTGCGACGAGGACTATCCCCTCACCGAGCAGGATGAGCGCGGCGCGATCGTCTACGTGACCAACAAGTCGCTGCCCGACACGCAGATCGACGGGTACTTCATCTACAAGTCCAGCGAGCAGGACCTCGGCAGCATGCCGACCGACGGCGTCCAGTCGTGGCAGGGCGGCGTGGACGGAGACGTCTACGCCCTCGGCGCTCGCCTGGCCGGCGACGTGGGCGAGAACTGGAAGTATCGCGCCGAGTTCGCCAAGGAGTTCGGGCGAAAGGACGGCGCGCCTCTGTGCGCGCTGGGATTCAACAGCCGGCTGGAGTATCACCTCAACGACAAGTACAAGAACAACTTCCGTGCGGACTACGAGTATCTTTCCGGCGACGACCCCGACACCGGCAAGAACGAGCAGTTCGACCCGCTGTGGGGCCGCTGGCCGCACTTCAGCGAGATGCTGATCTACACCGCGGCCTTGGAGAACCGCGTCAGCGAGATCACCAACATGCACCGCTTCGGGGTCGGCTGGACCACCACGCCGCACGAGAAGCTGGAGTTCCGCACGGACTACAACGTGCTGTTCGCCGACCAGAGGGACTCCTACGGCTCGCGGGCGTACTTCACCGGTAGCAGTTGCTTCCGCGGGCAGTTGGTCACGGCCTGGCTGACGTACAAGTTCAACAAGCACGTTTCCGGGCACCTGATGGGCGAGCTGTTCTTCCCGGGCGAGTTCTATTCCAACGCCTACAACGAGGTCGGCGCCTGGGTGAGGTATCAGATCGAGTTCGTCTGGTAGGCCCAACCGTTCGCCGAATCCCCAGGCCGGGCGAGTCTGCAAGGACTTACCGGCCTGGTTGCTTTTCGCCCTTGGCGCCGTGCCCCCTGGCACGGCCACCGGCCCTCCCGTGGCAGGCTGGGGGAGGCTGGGCATGGTGGATCACCGAATCGCCAACCGCCCTCGGGATGATTGCGTCCACCATGGCGACGCTGCGCGATGCCATGCCACCCGATCAGGGGCGGCGCGGCGCAAAAAAAAAGAGCCGACCGAGGGATTCGAACCCTCAACCTCGGCTTTACGAAAGCCGTGCTCTACCGTTGAGCTAGGTCGGCGCGGGATCAGCAGGGCATGTTACGTTTAGCGGCCGGCGCGGGCAAGGGCATTTGACTCCGCCGGTGCGATCGCTAGCCTGGCACGCCGGGGGCGCCCTTCGGCGGCCAATCGGGCGTGATCAACCACGGAACGACGTACCGCGCGATGAAGTTCCAGTGGGTCGAGTAGCCGTGCGCGCCGCCCAGCCCCTCGTCGTTTATCTTCGTCAGCTCCAGTTGATAGAGCTTCTGATAGGCCTGGATTCTTTCCGGCTTGGACTTGGCGGTGGGGCGGTCGAACCCCAGCGCGCCAGCCGCCGGGCCGCGGACGCCGTCCACGTTGCCGGCGATCGTCGTGCCGATGACGAGCAGACCGATGTCCGACCTGGTGTAGATGTTCAGTATGCCGCTGCGGCAGTGGCCGATGGCCTTGGTCAGGTCGTAGCCGTGCGAGATGCTCGGCGACAGCAGCACGAGTCCGTCGACCTGGGCGCCGGCCGGCAGGGCCTCGGCCGCGAACACGGCCATACCGCCGCCGCCGCTGTGCCCGATCAGATGCACGGGCCTGCCGGGGTGCTTGGCCTGGTAGTCCACGATCATGTCGGCGATGTGCTTGGCCGCTATCCGGTTGCCGATGATGTCCATCTGGTTGATCAGCGGACCGGCTATCGGCACGGGTCGGCCCCAGGAGTGGATCGGCAGCGCCCGGTAGACGCCGCTGGCCAGCAGGCCCCGGCGAATGTCGTGGTTCAGCGGGCCTTCGCCCTCGATTCCCGGCAGGATAATCACCAGCCCGCGGTCCAGCCGCTGGCGGGTCATGTACCGCTTGTTGGAATCGCAGCAGCACAGGCAGGTTGGCAGCAGAACGCACACGGCAACGGCCAAATGTGATCGCATTTCTTCACTCCGATACAGGCCCCGGCGGGGCCTGGAGGAAAGGGCCTATCCACACACCTTGATCGGCAGCAGCGGCTGGCGAGTTTAGGTCCCGCAACGCCCGCACGCAAGGACACTTCAGCGAATGGGCCCGGCGGCGGGGGCTCTGGCCGCGACCGGCGCCGCCGCCCAACCGGCGCCAGGCGCCCCGCGGCCCGCTTTTCGCCTGGAATAATTATGTTGAAAACCCCTCGCGCCGGCTGGAAATATACTTGGAGCGTGGCCGATAGAGAGGCTGGATTGTAGGCAGGTGGGTCATGGCTGAGGAAGACAAGGACTTCGACGAATCGGAAGGTGAGTACACGGACTTCGTTCCGGCGGTGTTTGCCCGTTCGGTTGACGAGGCGGAGAAGTATCGCGAGCTGCTGGACGACCACGACATTCCCGCGATCATCGGCACGGCCGATCACGACGAAAACGCCGATGAGGATGAGGACGAAGACGCGCCCCGCAGGCATTCCTCCAGGGGCCTGACGCGAGGCGTGCCCGTCCTCGTGCCCGAGGCGCTGCTGGACGAAGCGGGCGAGATCATCGCGGAGACAGAGGAATCCGACGAGTTCTCCCTCGACGACGACTACGACAGCGACGAAGAGGACGAGTTGGACATCGAAGATGAGCTGAACGAAGCGCTGGATGAGGACGACCTGAGCGACGACGACCTCTTCGACGACGAGAAGTAGCCGCATCGTATCTCCGCGCGGCTGCCGCCTCGCCCCATCGACACCGGGCACGGCTCATTCATTTCCGCCGTTTGGCCGATACACTGTGTGAGGACGCACCAGCCGCAGGGCCACTGAGAGTACGTCTATGACAGAAGGCAAACACAGCGAACCTTCCGAGACCGCCGCTTCCGGGCCCGAGGAGGAAACCGAGCGTCGCCGGAGAGATCGCCGCCAGGGCAGCCGCGGAGCGGCCGTCGACCGCCGCAGCGGGCTGGACCGCCGCCGAGGCCCGGGACGGCGACGCAGCGACGAGCGACGGTCAGCCGAGGAAGGAGAGATGACCGACGAACAGTTCGAGTTCGTCATGGCCATCGACGAGTACAAGGCCATCAACAAGCGGCCCTTCCCGACGTGGACGGAAGTGCTGGACGTAATGAAGGCCCTGGGCTACAGAAAGGTAGCCGAACGCCAGGATATCCGTTAGAATACTCCTGTCAGGACCGATAGAGGCCGCCATGGGGCCGATCGCTAACATGGAGATGTCAGTTCGCGTGGTCACGGTCGTCGTGCCCGTGGCGGTGTATTTCCTGATCCTCGGCCTGCTCAACACTCGCCGCCACCCCCAGGTGCTCACGGGCAAGGCGGACTTCGCGCTGCTGATCGCGGCCCTCAGCCCGCTGGCGTTCATGCCGGCCGTTGGCGTGCTGGGGGCGTCGCCGGCGGCGGCAGTCATCATCGCCGTCGCCATCGCGCTGGGCATCGTACTGCTGGCCCCGCCCGGCAGATCGTGGGTGATATACAACCTCCCGGCCGGCGCTGCGCGGGAGGTGGTTGCCGACGCGCTCGAGCAGATGGGGCTGACCGTCACCCGCTCCGGCGAGGCCTACGTCATCGCCGGCTATGACGCGACAGTCACGGTCGAGGCATTCCCGCTGCTCCGCAACGTCACCGTCCATCTCCGCGGCGGCGGCAAGGAGCTGGCCGGGGACTTCCAGCGGGTCCTGGCGTGGCGACTGGCCGGCGTGGAGAGCGAGGCGACCCCGATGGCCGTCTCCATGCTCCTGGTGGCCATGATGATGCTCGCCGCGCCTCTGGCGATGATGGCCCGCGACGTGCCGCAACTCGTCCGAATCATCACAGACCTGCTCCAGTAACGGCCACTGACGACGGGGGATTCTCGACCTTCCCACTGCCGGTGTTCGTTTGGAGCAAGCCCATCGCACTGCGAGGGGATAGTCGATCGGTCAATTCGTCAACCGGTCAATTGGCCGACCATCCCGCGGTGATGCCGCGGGCTTCATCTGCGCGGCGCCGCGATGTGTCAAGT
>CAYUYH010000048.1:0-13420 GCA_964449175.1 uncultured Planctomycetaceae bacterium | reverse complement strand
GAGAAAGGCCCCGACCACAGCAAGTGCTTCGAGATCGCCGTCTGGGCCAGCGGCAGGCAGTTCCCCAGCGCCTGGGGCAACACGAAGAAGACGGCTGAGCAGAAGGCCGCCCGCCGGGCGCTGGCTGAGCTGGGCCTGGTCGATCAGGAAGCCACGTAGATTCTGCCAACAGGCGCCGATAGCCGTTCAGTTGCAGGCATAACATCTTACCGGCAAAGATGTTCGGGCTATCCCCCGTCACTATGAGATCCCTGTTGGTAACTCCGATTGGCATCTTGTCTGACGCTGCCGGCGAGCACTTGGCCGGTGGTCGCGCTGCCGCCGAGCGCCGCGGCGGGGAAGTTGTGCTTTCGCGCAGATATCCGCATGTAATCCCTTGCAGTTTGTCGATAGCAGATTTAGATTCTGCAGAGGTCGGCCGCCGTTGGTGTGGCCGTGCTGAGCACTTCCCACGTTCAAAGGGCATTGGCAGACTATGGTCGCGTCACGGACGATGAAGACTCTGGGGGCACTGGTTGTAGCCATGACTGTAGGCTCGGGGGCGTTGATGCTGATGGATACCGCCCCGATCCACCCGCCGGTGACGCGTCTGTCAGCCGTGTCCACGCCCGCTGATGAATACTCCGAAGCGGTCGCCAGCGCCGTCGAGACGATCAAGGTCGCCAAGTGGCGGAACGTGGTCGTCCACACGACGGCTGAGGGGCTGGACGCGGACCGCGCCTGCCACTTCGTGATTGCCGCAGTCGACGGAAGCGACGGCACCTGCATCCGCCCCACGGAGTTGTGGAATCGCCAGGTCGGCGGCCCGCACGTCGCTGCGCCCGGGCACGACTGGAGCCTGGACACGATCGGCATCTGCCTGGTCGGCGACTTCTCATCCCAGCCGCCCACCCAGCGGCAGTTCGAGGCCCTTGTCGGGCTCGTCCGCGCGCTCCAACAGACCTGCGGCATCACGGCCGAACGCATATACCTCGCCAGGGAGATCGATCCGCCCAGCGGCTCGCCGGGACGGGCTTTCCCCGCCAAGCAGTTCAACTCCTCGCTGCTTCGCCCCAGGTCGCTCTAGCGGCGCCGCCGGCCGCCGACCCCAGGCCGCGGACCGGTGGTCCAGGCCCGCCAAGGCGGCGAATTCGTCATGCTCACAGACCCTGTTACCGATAAGATGCATGTACATGGACGGTGTCTGCGAAGTCGTCTTGCCGCAAGCACCATGGGTTAGGAGAGGTCCGGCTATGCGCGCGATGGGCTTGCTGATCGCGGTGCTTGCCCTGGTGGGCGGATGCACCGTCGCCGACGAGAACCCGAAGTTCGACCCGCAAGCGGAAATGCCCTCGTGGGCCTACGACGCCCCGTTCTACTACCGCCCCAGCGAGGACCTACCCGAAGCCGAGACGGTAGGCGACGGCATCGGCGTATACTACACGAACGAGGATTCGTTCTTCATCCCGCACCCCGGCGGCTGCCAACTGAACGGCGTGCCGCGGGTCGGCGTGTGGTTCTCAACCGACCAGGGCGCCAACTGGGCCAAGGCGGGTTACTACGGCGTGGAGCAGACGCACTTTAACTTCCTTGCCGCCAAGGATGGCGACTACTGGATTCGCTTCGTTGGGCCGGGCCAGAGCCCCAGCGAGTGCCCGCCGGGCATCCCGCATCGCATCTACGTGGTCGACCGCCAGGCCCCGACCATCGTGCTTTCGGTCACTCCCCCGCCGTGGGAGGACGAGAAACGGACGATCCCGCGGCTATACTCGGTCGGCGAGAACGTCACGCTGTTCTGGGGCGTCAGCGACGCCCACCTCGACCCCAACACGATCCAACTGGGCATCTGCTTCGCCGACTTCCCCCACAACGTCGTCTGGAGCCGCCTGCCGGCGGCCCTGAGCGACTCCGACAGCCTGACTATCGAGATTCCGCCCGAGGCCCGCCGAGACGGCGGCCTGCGGTTCCGCATGGAGGCCCGCGACAAGTCCGGCAACATCGGCGTGGCCATGAGCAACGTGCTGCACGTAGCCGGCCCGGTCGGCGGAGAGGCGTTCGCCCCGGCCAAGCCGGGCAGGACGTTTGAGCGGCCTGAACATGTCGCCCTGGAAGACCGCCCGGGCTGGCCCATAGGCGGACAGATTCTCGCCGGGCGAAGCGAGCAGACGCTCGCCTGGCTGCCGCCCGCCGCCGGCGAGAACGGGAACCTGGAGCTTCAGTTCTCCCCCGACGACGGGAGTAGTTGGCAGACCGTGGCGACGGGCCTGATTAGCGGCCAGGACGTCATGTGGACCGTGCCCCCGATCGCCAGCGACGTCTGCCGCCTGCGCGTCGTGGCCAAGACCGCTACGCCCGCCGGCGGCACGAGCGAGGCGACACTGGCCATCAGCGAGCCGTTCAAGGTTATCGCCGCCACCTCCGCGACGGCCCCCGCCGGACCGTGACGGACTACCTGGCCAGCCAGGCCTTCAGTTTGGCCGGGCTGTAGGTGTTCACCACGTCTTTCGCCGTCGCCCACCCGCGGCGCGCCGTCATCACGCCATATCGCATCAGGTCCAGCGATCCTGTGGTGTGGGCGTCGGTATTGATGATCAGCTTGGCCCCGGCCTCGACGGCCGCCCGAACATGGACGTCGCGCAGGTCGAGGCGGTGGGGGTCGGCGTTGATCTCCAGGGCTACGTCGTTGGCGGCCGCGGCCGCGGCGATGGCCTCGATGTCCAGCTCCATGCCCGCCCGCGTGCCGATCAGCCGACCCGACGGATGCCCGATGCAGTGAACGTGCGGGTGCTCGATCGCGCGGATCAGCCGCTTGGTGGCCTGGGCGGCGCCCTGGCTCAGGGCTGAGTGCGGCGAGGCAGTCACGAAGTCCAGCTCGGCCAGCACCTCGTCCGGGAAGTCCAACTCGCCTTCCTTGAAGATGTCCACCTCGATTCCGGTCAGGACCTCGATGTCATCGTACCCGTTGGCGATGGCCTTGATCTCAGCGACGTGGCGGGCCAGGCGCTTGGCGTCCAGGCCGTGGGCCTGTATCTGGCTCTGCGAGTGGTCGCAGACGGCCATGTATGCGTACCCGCGTGCGCGGCAGGCCTCGATCATCTCCTCGATGGTCGCCTGCCCGTCGCTGGCGGTGGTGTGCATGTGCATGTCGCCGCGGATGTCGCCTGGCTCCAGCAGCTTCGGCAGCTTGCCGGCGGCCGCGGCAGCCAGCTCGCCGCGGTCCTCGCGCAGCTCCGGCGCGACGAACTGCAGGCCCAGCGCCGCGTAGACATCCTCCTCGCCGGCGCCGGCGAGGAGCTTGTCCGCCTTGGTCAGCCCGTACTCGTTGAGCTTCATGCCGCGTTTGATGGCCAGCTCGCGCATGGCGACGTTGTGTTCCTTCGAGCCGGTGAAGTACATCCACGCCGCGCCGAAGCTCGCCTTATCCACCACGCGGAGGTCGGCCTGCGTTCCGCCGGCGAGCACCACGCTGCCCTTCGTGCCGCCGGCGGCCAGGATGCGCTCGACGGCCGGCGCGGAGGTGAAGGCCTTGATGATCCCGTCGGCCGACTTGGCGCCGGCCTGGCAGAGCAGGTCCACGTCGCCGATGGTCTCCTTGCCGCGGCGGAGGCTGCCGGCGATCTCGACGCGCCTGGCGCCCTTGGCCGACTTGACCGCGGCGAGAAGCGCCTCGGCCAGCTCGCGGGCCTCGCCCAACAGCGACCTGCCCCGTGCCTTCTCGGCAAAGGCCAGCGACTGGAGTATCTGCTGGGCCTTCTTCGGTCCCATCCCGGAGATGCCGGCAAACTTGGCGGGGTCGGCTAGCACTTCCTTGAGCTGGGCGACCGACGTGACGCCGGCGGCCTTCCACAGCTTGGCGGCGGTCTTCGGCCCCATGCCGCCGACGGACAGCATAGCCGCCACGCCGGCGGGCACCTTGGCCAGCAGCTCCTGGTGGGCGTCGATCTTGCCGCTGTCGAGGTACTGGCTGATCTTGGCCGCGGTACTCGCGCCGACGCCGGCGATCGCCTCCAGCTCACCGGCGGCGGCGATGTCCTCGACCGGCTCGGTCAGCTCCTGGATGATCCGCCCGGCCTTGCGGTAGCTGTTGACCCTGAAGCGATTCTCGCCGAGGATTTCCATCAGGTCGGCCATCTGCGAGAAGATGTCCGCGATTTCCCTGTTCTTCATGATCGTGCCTCGCCGGCGCGATAGTATACGCGGCACGGGCCCGGCGGCAACTGGCGGCGCCGGGCCGCGATCAACTTGCCTGCCGAGCCGCGGAGCGCAGTGCATGTCACGCGAGCGACGGATAGTGCATTTCGGCGGGAACGTCCAGGGAGTGGGCTTCCGCTACACCGCCTGCCGCGTGGCCGAGCGGTACGACATCACCGGCTACGTCCGCAACCTGCCCGACGGGCGCGTTGAGTGCGCAGCCGAGGGCGACGCCGAGGAGATAGACGCCTTCCTTCGCGACCTTGGCGAGCGGATGGCCGGCTACATCCGCCAGGCCGACCAGCAGACCGCCGCCTGCGAAGGGGGCGACGAGGCGTTCACCGTGCGATTCTGAGTAGGCAGGCGGCTGCATCGCCCGGCCGGGCGAATGGAGTTGAGACCAGGCAATGAGTGACGAGAGGCGCAAGTTCTGGACGACGCCCGCCGGGGTCACGTGGATCAGCGTCGCGGTGAACATCCTTCTGTCGGCGGCGAAGATCGCCGTGGGCGTCCTTTGTCGCAGCCAGGCCCTGGTGGCCGACGGACTCCACAGTTGGTCGGACCTGGCGACGGACGTGCCGGTCCTCGCCGGCCTGCGCGTGGCCAACAGGCCGGCGGACGATACGCACCACTACGGCCACCTTCGCGTGAACACGCTGATGGGGCTTATCATCGGCGCGATCCTGCTGGGCGTGGGCGGCGTGATCGCCTACAACGCGATCAACTCGCTGCACACGCACATCCACGGCCACGAGCCCGCCGGCGTCGAAGCGGGCCTGCCGTTCTGGGTGGCGTTGGCCTCGGCGCCGGTCAAGGAGCTGTTGTTTCGGCTGATGCGAGCCGTGGGGCGGAAGGCCTCCAACCCCTCCGTTATCGCCAACGCCTGGCATTCGCGTGTCGACGCGCTGGCCGCGGCGGCGACGGCTGTGGGCCTGGGCGGCGTGATCATCGGAGGGCCAACCTGGGGGTTCCTCGACCCGCTCACCGCGATCGTCCTGGCGGCGTTTATCGTCGTGGTCGCCGCCAAGATCATGGGTTCGGCCGCCTCCGAGTTGATCGACCGCGCCCCCGGCAAGGAGGTGCTGGCCAACATAGAGAAGGCGCTCGCGGAGACCGAGGGCGTGAGAGGCTTCCACGCCTTCCGCGCCCGCAAGCTCGGCGGCAAGGTAGAGATGGACGTGCACGTGCAGGTCGACCCGGAGCTGACGGTGGCGGCCGGGCATGACATCGCCGCGGAAGTCCGCCGGCGCGTCCAACAGGCCGACCGCAGCGTGGTCCAGGTGATCGTTCACGTCGAACCGGCGGGGGAGGGCGGCGACTGAGCGACATGGCCCGTCTTCTTCATTGGGCCGGGGGGGGAAGGCTAACTGTCGTCCGAGTCGGACTTGTTGCTGCGAAGAAACGTGCACAACCCGCGGTTGTGGGGCTTGGTCGCCTTGTGGACGCGATGCACGAAGTCGCGGAACTTCACCGCTGCGGCGCCCCACTCGGTGTGGGCGTCCATCTCATCCAGCGCGGCCTGCCGGCTGAGCCTGCTGCGGTAGGTGATCTTGAAGGCCTCGCGAATCTGCGCGCGGTCGGTGTGGGTCAGGTCAGCCGCCCGTTTGAGCCCGACGACGTTCAGCCCCACCACGTGGTTGACACCGTCGCCGACCATCACGTAAGGAGGGGCGTGCATGCTTAGCCCCGAGTTGCCCTGGAACATGACCAGCTCGCCCACCCAGCAGAACTGGTGGATGGACGTGTTGGCTGAGAGTATCGACCGCGGGCCTATGACGGCGTGGCCGGCGACGGCGCAGTTGTTGATGAGGATGGCATTGTCGCCGATTGTCGCATCGTGTCCGGCGTGGGAGTGGGCCATCCAGTAGGTGTTGCTGCCCACGGTGGTGGCGCCTCCCTTGGCCGTGGCGCGCGAGATGGTCACGCCCTCGCGGAAGACGTTGTTATCGCCGATCCGCAGGTAGCTGACGGTGTCGGGCGTGAACTTCAGGTCCTGCGGCTCGCCGCCCAGCACGACCAGCGAGTCGACCATGTTGCCGCTGCCGAGCGTCGTGTAGCGGCGGATGACGGCGTGAGACCGCAGCACGGTCCCCGGGCCGATCTCCACATCGTCCTCGATTATGCAGTGGGGCCCGACCTCCACGTCGTCGGCCAGGCGGGCCCGCGAACTGACGATAGCCGTCGGATGGATCTTTGGCATGTGCCACGCTCCTGCGTCCCTCGCCCCTGGGCGGGACGGGTCGGAGAATACTACACGGACCCGTCCCGCATTGCGAGCCTTTGCTGGCCGCGGCGTGTGGCCGACGGCGCCCGCGGGAGAACGCAACTTCACCGCCCAACGTAGTACCGGATAGCCATTGGAGGCGATATAATAGCCGCCCTTGTTCGCGGCCGGCCGAGGCTGGGCGCATGGCAAGGCCGGTTACGGCATCTCCGCGGTAATATGACTCAGAAGCAACAAGCCGATGCCTTGGAAGATCTGCTGGCGCCCTATGCCGCCGTGGTCGAGGGCGACCTGGCAGCCTGGCTGGTCGAGCCGGACGTGCCGGCTGCGCTGGCCGAGGCGATGCGCTACTGCGCGCTGGGCGGCGGCAAGCGTCTGCGCCCGGGCCTGGTGATGATGGCCGCCCGGGCGGTCGGGGGCGAGGAGGACGGCGAGCTTGTGCGGCGGGCGGCGGTGGCCGTCGAGCTGGTGCACACTTACAGCCTCGTACACGACGACCTGCCGGCGATGGACGACGACGAGCTTCGTCGCGGCCGGCCTACCGCCCACGTGAAGTTCGGCGAGGCGATGGGCGTGCTCGTCGGCGATGCGCTGCTGACGCGGGCGTTCGGCGTGCTGTGCGAGGCCGGCAATGGCCGGGCCGCGACTTTGGCCTGCGAGCTGGCGCGGGCTGCCGGCGCCGAGGGGATGATCGCCGGGCAGGTAGCCGACATGGGTCTCTGCCCGCTCCCGTACGGCTTGGAGGGCCTGGAGTACATCCACTTCCGCAAGACCGCCGCGCTGATCCAGGCGTCGGTCAGGATGGGCGCCATCTGCGGCGACGCGTCCGGGCCCGCACTGGAGGCTGTGAGCGACTACGGCCAGTCGCTCGGACTGGCGTTCCAGCTCATCGACGATCTGCTGGACGCGACCGGCAGCACCGCCGACCTGGGCAAGACAGCCGGCAAGGACGCCGATCGCGGCAAGCGCACCCATGTGGCCGTTCTCGGCGCCGCCGGCGCCGGGCGAGTCGCGCAGGATCTGACCGCCGCCGCCATACGGGCGGTTGACCGCCTGGGCGAGAGGGCGTATGAGCTGAAGTCGCTGGCCGAGCTGCTGGCCAAGCGAACACGTTGAGAGGCCGGATGTCTAGCGAGAATCTCATAGACTCCCTCACCACGCCGCACCAACTGAGGCGACTCAGCGGCGAGCAGCTCGTCGAGCTGTCCGCCCAGATACGTCGACGGATCATCGAGGTGGTCTCCCATCGCGGCGGGCACCTGGCCAGCAACCTCGGCGTCGCCGAACTGACCGTCGCCCTGCACTACGTGTTCGACTTCTCCGAAGGCCACGACAGGCTGCTGTGGGACGTGGGGCATCAGTGCTATGCCCACAAGATACTCACGGGCCGGGGCCAGGACTTCCACACGCTTCGCCAGGCCGACGGGATAAGCGGCTTCCCCGACCCGGCGGAGAGTCCCTACGACCTCTTCGCCACGGGGCACGCCGGCACGGCCATCTCCACCGCCAGCGGGCTGGCCTGGGCCGACCAGGCCGCCGGGCGGGACAGCAAGGTCGTCGCCGTCGTCGGCGACGCGAGCATCGTCAACGGGCTCTCACTGGAGGGGTTGAACAACGCCGCCCTCTTGAAGCGGCAGTTCCTCATCGTCCTGAACGACAACTCGATGGCCATCGACCGCACGCACGGCGCCGTGGCCAGGCTGCTGGCTCGCGTGCGGACGTCCGCCGCCTACGGCGACATCCGTGACGGCGCCGAGCACCTGCTCCAGCACCTGCCGATGGGCGAGGAGATCACCGAGGCCCTGCGCAACATCAAGGCCGGGCTGAAGACCACGCTCCAGGGCAAGCAGGTGTTCGAGGCATTGGGCTTCGCGTACTTCGGCCCGATCGACGGGCACAACATGGGTGAGCTGACCGGAATGTTGCGGCGGCTTTCGGCGCTGGACCGCCCGGCCCTGCTGCACGTCCACACGCAGAAGGGCCGCGGCTGCCAGTACGCCGTCGAAGACCCGTGCCGCTTCCACAGCCCGTCCGCCTACGTCGTCGAGGGCGGCAAGGCCGTCTTCCCGCCCCGGGCCAAGCCGACCTGGACCAATATGTTCGCCAAGGCGATGGTTGAGATAGGCAAGGCCGACGAGAATGTCGTCGCCCTCACCGCGGCCATGCCGGACGGGACGGGGCTGGACAAGTTCCGAGAGGCCTTCCCGGACCGCTATATCGACGTCGGCATCAGCGAGTCGCACGCGGTGGCCATGGCTGCGGGCCTGGCCAAGGGCGGGCTCAAGCCGGTGGTCGCCATCTACTCCACGTTCATGCAGCGGGCGATGGACCAGGTGTTCCACGAGCTGTCGCTCCAGCGGCTGCCCGTGGTGCTGTGCATGGACCGCGCCGGGCTGGTCGGCAGCGACGGGGCGGCGCATCACGGCTTCGGCGACATCGCCTTCTTGCGGCCGCTGCCGGGCATGGTGCTGATGGCGCCTGCTGACGGGGCCGAGCTGACCGCCGCCCTCCAGTTGGCGCTGTCGCTGAAGGGGCCGTCGGCGATTCGCTACCCTCGCGACGAGGTGGCCATCTCCCTGCCGGGCCCGTGCCCGCCGTTCAAGCCGGGCCGCTCCCGCATACTGCGCGAGGGGGCGGACGGAACGCTGCTGTGCTACGGCACGATGGTCGAGCCGGCCCTTGCCGCCGCCGAGATGCTCGCGCGGGAAGACGACATGAACGTCGCCGTGGTCAACGCCCGCTTCGCCAAGCCCCTGGACGCCGCGACCATCCTGCCGCGAATCGCCACGGGTCGCCCGATGGTCGTCGTCGAGGACCACGCCGTCATCGGCGGGTTCGGCTCAGCCGTGCTGGAGCTGGCGTCGGGGGCGGGCCTGCCCGCGGGCAACGTGCGGCTGATGGGCATCGGCGACCGGTTCATCCAGCATGCCTCGCGCGTCGAGCAGCTCACCGAGGCCGGCCTGGACTCCGCACATATCGCCGTGACCGTCAAGGAGATGATCCAACACCCCTCCAGCGGCGTGCGGCAAGACCTGTAGGCCCCGCGACCACGCCGACGTTTTCATCCCCCGCCGCCCGCGAACACCGCCCCTCAGCGTCCGCCCGCCAGCCGCCGTGCCGCCGCGACCGTGATCTCCTCGCGCAGCCGCCTGGCTAACTTGACGTCCGATCCGGCAGGCTTGGCGAGCGCCGGCTCGGTCGGCTCGGCGCCCGCACCCAGCAGGGCGCGGGCGGGGTCTTCCCGCTCGCCCGGCAGCAGGAACATCGAGTACGCCTCGGAGGTGCTGCGGATTCCCGCGGCCGTGTCGTAGGGCTTGGTGACGGCGACGTGGACGACCGGCTCGTGCTTCTCGCCGGCCGGGTCGGACGCGACAATCCTGACGGTCGCGGTGCGGTGGATCGTCTGGATGGAGCCTGCCAGCACTGCCTCCGGCGTGACGGCGTCGCGCCGCCAGAACTCGAAGTACTGCATTCCGGTCAGCGGCTTGGTGGTGATCACGCCGGCCCGCTTGTCGCGGCGGTCGATCGTGAACCGGTAGCTGCGCAGCACGTCCTGGGCGGCCAGCCAGTTCGCCTCGAAGTTCCGCTCGGCTGGGGTCAGCTCCGCCGTCACGGCGGCGACCGGCTCGGTGTATTTGACGCAGCCGGCGCCACACGCGACCAGGACGGCGGCCAGGGCGATCACAATCGTACGCGATGGGGTCATTTTTTCTTCTCCCTTTCGCCGGGCAGTTGGCCCGCGACGGTATTTTATCCTATGCTCCAGGTGCAGCAACTAAAGACTTGAGCAACCGCAAGCTGGCCTGCACAAAGGCCCCGCACCAATGCCCCAGCCCCGGTCGCCGCAACGGCCGGGGCGCCCTTTTTTCCAGCCCCGCCAGGGCCCGACAACCGCCCCGCCCCCCGGCGCCCGTCTGCCGGCCTGCTCCCGCCGCCAAGCACAGGCCCACACACGCCCCGGCCCGTTGCGTTATAATCCCCGTCTGCTGCGGCTGTGAGGGCCCGGAAGGCAAGCTCCGGGCCGCTCCTGCGTTATGCCAAGAAGACGGCATAGCACGATGCGTATACTCGCCGGCCAACACAAAGGTCGCAATCTCCTTGCGCCACCGCCCGGCAGCGATACCCGTCCGATGACGGGTGCGGCCAAGAAGTCGCTCTTCGACATCCTGGCCGACAGGCTGACCGACGCGATAGTGGTGGACCTGTACTGTGGCACGGGCACACTGGGGTTGGAGGCGATCTCGCGGGCCGCACGACGATGCTACCTGGCCGACTGCGACCGCCGCGTCCTCGCCCGGCTGCGGCGGAACATCGAGGCCATGGGCGCGTCGCCGGCGTGCACCGTGTGGAGCGGCGACGTGCCGTCGCGCCTGGCTCGCTGGCTGGCGGGCATCGACGAGCCCGTGGACATCGCCTTCGTCGATCCGCCGTTCTCACAGGTCCGCCAGCAGTCCTGGCAGCGGGTCAGCCGGAAGCTCTTCTCGGCGCTATCCAACAGTCTGTCGGACGACGGGCTGGTCGTCCTCCGCCTGCCCAGCGATGCCTCGGCCGACCAGACCTTCGGGCCGCTCCAGGTCCATCGCGTCAAGAAATACGGCGGCATGACCGTCATGCTGCTCGCCGCGGCGGCGAAGGAGCAGGGGGGCGGCTGATGACGCGGGCGCCATACATGTACTTCGACCCCGCCCGTGTCGCCAAGCTGGCCAACCTCAGCCTGCTGGCACGCCAGGCGGTGGAGGGGTTCATCTCAGGCCTGCACCGCAGCCCGCACCGGGGCTTCTCCGTCGAGTTCACCGAGCATCGCGAATACACGCACGGCGACGACATCCGGCACATGGACTGGGTCGCCTGGGGCCGGTCCGACCGCTACTACATCAAGCAGTACGAGCAGCAGACCAACCTGCGGGCGCACATCCTGCTGGACGCGAGCGCCTCGATGGGCTTCCGCCACTCCGGCGAGATCACCAAGTTCACATACGGCTGCTTCCTGGCCGCGTGCCTGAGCTACCTGATGGCCCGCCAGCAGGACATGGTCGGCATGACCGCGTTCGACTCAGCCATCCGGTTCCACCTGCCGTGCCACTCGACGCCGGCCCACATCGACCGCATCTTCCGCCACCTGGAGGCGGCTGAGCCGGGCGGCCGGACCGCCATCGCCGACACGTTCCACGAGCTGGCCCGCCGGCTGGCCAAGAGGGGCCTGGTCGTCATCATCTCCGACCTCTACGACGAGCCGGCGGAGGTATTCAAGGCCCTCCAGCACCTGGTCTACAAGAAGCACCAGATCATCATCTTCCACCTGATGGACCCCGCCGAGATCGACCTGCCGTTCAGAGACGTCGTCTCCCTGGTGGACGCCGAGACGAATGAGCGCCTTCAGATCGACCCGCGATACGTCCGCGAGGACTACCGCCGGGAGGTGGGCGATTTTCTCGAGCGATACCGTCGCGACTGCGGCGAGCGGAACATCGAGTACGTGCACGTGACCACCGACACGCCGTATGACGTGATGCTGCTGAACTACCTCGCCCGGCGGAGGAAGATCGCGCGATGACGCCGGCACTGACATTCGCCGCGCCGCTGCTGCTGGTCGGCGTGCTGGCCGCGGGCATCCCGCCGCTGTTGCACCTGCAGGCCACCGCGCGGGCCAAGCAGGCCGCCTTCCCCACGCTGCGGTTCGTGCACCTGTCCATGGCCAAGACCGCCCGGCGCCGGCGAGTCCAGCACTGGCTGCTGATGATCGTGCGGTCGGTGCTGCTGGCCGTGCTGGCGGTGGGCCTGGCCGAGCCGATCTCGCGGGCGGCGGGATGGCTGGGCGCGGGCCAGGAGTCCGCCGTCGTCATCGTCGACAACAGTATGTCGATGTCGGCCCTGGCCGGCGGGGCCAGCCGCCTGGCCATCGCGAAGACGCAGGCAACGGCGCTTCTGGACTCGCCCGACCGCGGCAATCTGGCCGCGGTGATCACGACGGACGGGCGGTCTCCCTCTGCCGAGCTGACCACGCGGCTGGACCTGCTGAGGGCGACCGTCGCGGCTGCCGAGCCGTCGCCCGGCAAGGCGGCGGTGGGCCAGGCGCTCCGCGACGCCGCGGCGACACTGACGGCCGAGGGGCAGGGACGCAAGGCGATCTACCTGTTCAGCGACCTCCAGCGGGCGAGCTTCGCGGAGCTGCTCTCCCAGCCCGCCCCGGCGGGTGCGGGCGACGTGGACCTGATGATCGTCGGCGGCGGGCTGGACGGCATCGACAACGCCGCCGTCAGCGACCTGCGCATCACGGGCCAGCCCGTTGTCGGCGCGACGGTCGGCTTCACCGCGACGGTGGTCAACTCCGGTTCGGAGCAACGCGTGGTGACGGTCGCCCTCGAGGTGGATCAGCCGACGGGCGAGCCCGTCAGGCGCGAGGCCCGCGTGACGGTCGGCCCAGCCGGCTCGGCCGAGGCGCGAGCCGACGTGCGGTTCCAGCATCGCTTCGAGCGCGCGGGCCAATACACCGGCAGGGTCGTCATCGACCGCGGCGACGACCTGCCGGCGGACAACGTCCGCTACTTCAGCTTCGCCGTCGCCGACCGCCTGGAGACGCTGATCGTGGCCGGGGGCGGGGCCGATGTCGCGGCCAGCGGCGGGGCGGGAATGCTCGCCCTGGCGCTCGACCCTTATGGCGACCCGGCCGCGGCCTGGCCGATCAGGCCGCGCGTGGTCCCCGCCGAAGCATTCGACCCGGCCGACCTGGCCGGCGTGTCGTCGGCCTTCTTCTGCAACGTGCCGTCCTTCGACGCAACGGCTGCCCAGGCGATCCGGCGGTTCGTGCGCACTGGCGGGACGGCGGTGTTCTTCCTCGGCCCGGACGTCCAGGTCGACAGCTACAACGATCTGCTCGCCACGCCGGCGGGGACGGAGCCCGCACTGCTGCCGGGTCGGCTCGCCCCGGCCGTCGGGCAGATCGGCCCGACAGCCCCAGCCGAGGAGGTGGCCTTCCTCGACACCGATCACCCGTATCTGGCCGAGCTATACGCAACCGCGGCCGAG
>CAYUYH010000047.1:6055-13439 GCA_964449175.1 uncultured Planctomycetaceae bacterium | reverse complement strand
ACTGGGACTAAGTCGTAACAAGGTAGCCGTAGGGGAACCTGCGGCTGGATCACCTCCTTTCTAGAGGATAATCTAGGCTTCGCCTCAGAGAGATCTGGGCGATTCAAAAAAGTCAGCACAACCTCGTCCTCTGGGCTACCTGGCCCGGCGGATAGCCCGGCGGCGACGCCGTGGCAAAGACGGCACACTGTGAACTTATTCGAAAGGCCTCGGCCCCCCCATGGATGGGGTCGGGGCCTTTCCTATGCGCCGGCTGTGAGCCGCCACACGCAAGAATGGACAAGTCCCGGATGCCGGTTGTATCATCAATGCGCCGCCCCGAAGCGCTGCGATTGACCGCGCCGCAGCTGCTTCGGCAGAGCCGGCCCACCGAGGAGCGACATGGAACCAAGGATATTCAAGCGAGTGGAACAGAACCCGATCATTTCTCCGCTGGACGCCCCATTCTCCGCGGCGGCTGTGCTCAACCCCGGAGCCGCGGAGCAGGACGGGGAAGTCGTGCTTCTCGTGCGCGTTGAAGATGCGCTCGGGTACTCCAACATCCACGTCGCCCGCAGCCGCGACGGGATTACGGATTGGAAATTTCAGCCCGAGCCGATCCTTCAGTATGGCCTGCCCCAATGGCGGTACGAGCAATGGGGCTGCGAGGATGCGCGCGTGACCTACATCGCGGAAGAGAAACGCTGGTATATCACGTACACGGCCTACTCGGAGAACGGAGCCGCGGTGGCGTTGGCGCGAAGCGATGACCTGGTCTCCGCCGAACGCATCGGCCTGATCTTCTCGCCGAACAACAAGGACGCCGTGCTGTTTCCGAAACGCTTCGAGGAGCGCTGGGCCGTGCTGCACCGCCCCGACGCCGGCGGGATCGAGCACATCTGGTCGGCGTACTCGCCGGACCTCGTGCACTGGGGCGAGCCGCACTGTGTCTTGCGGGAGCTCGGCGGCGCCTCCTGGGACGGGGTGAAGATCGGCGCCGGCGCGCCGCCGGTCTTAACCGATCAGGGCTGGCTGCTGGTCTATCACGGCGTGAAGGCCTACGGCGGACAGATGGTCTACCGGGTTGGCCTGGCGCTGCTGGATCGCGACCGGCCGCACAAGGTGCTCGCCCGCTCCCGCAAGTGGGTCTTCCAGGCGGAGGCTGTTTACGAGACCTCGGGGCTGACCGCGAACGTGGTTTTTCCCACGGGCTTGCTGGCGCGGGGCGACGAGTTGTGGATGTACTATGGCGCCGCGGACACGTGCGTCTGCCTCGCGACGGCCAAGACGGCGGATGTCCTCGCCGCCATGGAAGAATAGCGACCGAAGGCGCTGTCTCCGCGCGCGTCGCATTTGCCCGGGGCGCTGCAACTGACAACAATGCGCATGCCGGGCAACTTGGACAGGTCCGGACGTGGTGGACTCGCTGTGAACAGATCGCCTTGCGCCACGGTATTGGCCGCCTTGTTGACCCTGGCGGTCGCCATCCCTACTGTCGCGACGTCTCGATCGCCGATCGTCTCGATAGAAGAGAGGGGCAGCAACCTGCACGTTTCCGCCTGGCCGCTGAGGGCGACCGTAAGCAAGTCCACCGGGCAGATCACCTCGCTGGGTCGCTTTGAAGGGGAGGACGTGCTGGGCAAGGGCAGGACCATCTACTTCGACGCCAACGGCACAGGCCCAGCCCCATCGCGCGGCAAGGCCGGCTACTGGCGCATGAGCCGGCCGGAGTTCAAGATCGTCCGAAGGACCGAGCATCTGCTGGAGATCGCCTTTAGCCGGGCCGGCGACGACACCTTCCCATTCGACACGGAGTTGCACTACATCTTCCGAGCGACGGACCCGGCTATCTATTGCTATGTCGTCTACCGTCGCGGCGGCGACGCCCCCGCCGGCAGTCTCATCCAGACGCGAGTGGTCCTCAAGCTCCGCGACGAGCTGTTCACACGCTACTTCGTCAACGACCAGACGACGGGCAAGCTGGCGAAGCTGACAGACCCCAACGCCAAGCTGGTCAAGGTTGCCGATGCGACGGTGATGTTCCCGGACGGGCGAATTGCCACCAAGTACAACCTGGCCGACTTCGAGGCCAACCACCACGTTCACGGCCTGGCCGGGCCGACCGGCGGCGTCTGGGTGATCTCGCCGACCAGCGAGTACCTCAACGGCGGCCCGACAAAGCAGAACCTCCAGGTCCACGAAGACTCCGCCATCCTCCTCAAGATGCTCCACTCGGGACATTTCCTGCACGACTCGGCGCTGCGTTTCGAGCAGGGTGAGACATGGGAGAAGCTCTATGGCCCGTTCGTGATCTACCTGAACGACCAGGCCGACCCGCGGGCCGCCTGGGCCGATGCCAAGGACCGTGCCCGCAAGGAGCAACAGGGTTGGCCAGATTTTTGGATGTCGCATCCGCTCTTTCCCCTCCTGCGCGGGACGGTCGTGGGCCGGGTCGTGATCGACGGCGAGCCGGCCTCAGACGCCTGCGTCATACTCGCCGCGCCGGGCCAGGACTGGCAGGTCCAGGGCAAGGGCTACATCTTCTGGGGGCGCACAGCCGAGGACGGCACGTTCACCATCCGCGACGTTCGCCCTGATAAGTACGCCCTCTACGCCTTCGTGCCAGGCTGCGCCGGCGAGCTGCGAAAGGACGCCGTGGTTGTGGAACCAGAGAAGTCCACCGACCTGGGCGACGTGACCTTCATGCCGCTGACGCAAGGCGGGCGGGTCTGGCAGGTCGGCACGCCGGACCGGACCGCGGGCGAGTTCCGCAACGGCGGGCGGCCGAGGCAGTTCGGCCTGTGGAATGAATACCTCGCGGACTTCCCCGACGACGTGACGTTCCGCATCGGCCGCAGCAGCGAGCGGACCGACTGGTACTACTGTCAGCCCGTGGCGCAAAAGCCCGACGGCGACTGGCACGTGCCGGTCTGGCGGATCGCGTTCGACTCGCCCGACCGCCCCGCCGGCAAGGCGACGCTGATGATCGGCATCGCCGGGGCGACCGGCAATCCGGACCTGGCCGTCTCCGTCAACGGCCGGGAAGTGGGCCGGCGCACGCTGCCCAACGACGCCAGCGTCTATCGCAGCGCGACCCTGGCCGGGCAGTATCAACTGTGGACCATCCCATTCGACGCGGGCCTGCTGACCGCCGGCGAGAACGAAGTCCGCCTGGACATCATCAAGTCCGTGCCGACGGGCGGCGAATACCGCCCCCTCTCCCTGCCCCGCGCGGCGATCATGTACGACTTCCTCCGTCTGGAGGTCGCGCCATAGCGCCACTGGCCTGGCGGGGCTGGCTCGCTATAATGGCGGGTCGGTTCGCGGTTTACTTTGCACGCAAGGAGTCTCTTCCATGGAGTATCGCAAGCTGGGCAACAGTGACGTTGAGGTTTCGGTGGTGACGTTCGGTGGGTGGGCCATCGGCGGGTGGATGTGGGGGCAGCAGGATGAGGCCGACGCCGTCGCCGCGCTGGAGACGGCGTTCGAGTGCGGCATGACATCCGTGGACACGGCCCCGATCTACGGCTTCGGCGCGAGCGAGGAAATCATCGGCCGCGTCCTCGCCCGACAGAAACGCGAGAGGGTCCAGATTCTCACCAAGTACTCCATGCATTGGGACAAGGAAGTAGGTGAGTTCTTCTTCGAGTCCACCGACGGCGCCGGCAAGACGGTCAAGATCTACCTCAACGCCCGCAAGGCCGACGTGATCGCCGAGTGCGAGCGGAGCCTGCGGCGGCTGCGGACCGACTATATCGACCTCTACCAGTGCCACTGGCGCGACCACACCACGCCGGTCGACGAGACGATGGCCGCGATGGACAAGCTGCTGAAAGACGGCAAGATTCGCGCCGCCGGCGTGAGCAACTTCACCGTCGAGGAGACGGCCGAGGCGATGGCCACCGTGCCGATCGCCTCCCACCAGTCCCCCTACAGCATGGTCCGGCGGAACATCGAGGCCGACGTGCTGCCGTTCTGCCGCAAGAACGGCATCGCCGTGCTGGCCTACAGCCCGCTCCAGCGCGGGCTGCTGACGGGCAAGTTCACCGCCGACTACCGGTTCGCCGAAGGCGACAACCGCGCGGGCAGCAACCACTTCAAGCCCGGCAACCTGAAGAAGGTCAACGCGATGCTGGCCGAGTTCGCGCCCATCGCCGAGGCCCACAACGCCACGGTCGCCCAGGTGGTGATCAACTGGACGATCCATCGCCCGGGCATGACGGTCGCCCTGGTCGGCGCCCGCAATGCCGCCCAGGCCAGGGAGAACGCCGCCGCGGCCGAGTTCACCCTCAGCGACGAGGAAACCGCCCGCATCGACGAACTGGCCGAGGGGCTGGAATTGGACATGCCGAAGCGCTAGAATGCCCGTCCGGACGGTGCCCTGGGCAGCGCGATGTTGCGGGGCTCCAGCGTGGCCGCCCTGCCGTAGTGCGGGCGGCAGCATGAAGTTGGAAACATGGTCAGTGTTTGGAGATACCGTGGTGGCGTCGAGACGATTCCTTCGGCTCGTATTCAAGTTGCGCGGTCTGCTGATGCTTCCCCCCGTTGTATTCGTGACTCTCAGCACCCAATGGGAGACCGAGAACGAGTTCCTCGTATTCGGCTTGGGTGGTTGCGTCCTGGGCCTGGGGCTGCTGCTGCGGCTCTTGTCGCAGATGCATCTGCGCTACCGGCTGCGAACCAAGACCATCCTGACGACAACCGGGCCCTACGCGCTCAGCCGAAACCCGATCTACGTGGGCAATACCCTGATACTGGTGGGCACGTGCCTGCTCTGCGAGATGCTCTGGTTCGCCCCTGTGATGCTGGGCTGGTGCGCGCTGGTCTACGCCCTGGTTGTCAGGCATGAGGAAGCGCACCTCGCCGGCAAGTACGGTCAGCCCTACCTGGACTACGTGGCGTCCGTGCCTCGCTGGGCTCCGTGGCGGCTGGCCAAGTGTATCGCTATTCCCGAACGTGCTGCCAGGCCCTTCCTGGGTCCAAGCATCCTGGCCGAGGCGCACTCGCTGCTGTTCCTTGTGCTACCTGTCGTCAAGGAGCTGCTGACGTGATTGCCTCTCTGGCCGACCCGCCGACCGGCTAGTTTGGCCCGGCCCAGCGGAGCTCGCTGCCGTCCGGCACCAGCAGCATGCACAACTGCCCGCCCCTGCCGGCTGCATGGATATCCAGAACCGCCCTGTGGACGTCCTGGCCGAATTGGTCCACGCGGACCAGCTCGACCTTCTCGGCCTTGGCGATCCGCTCCAGCGATGCCCGCAGCGACTTCGCCTGCATCTCCGTCAGCCCGCCGGCCGACTGCCCCGCCATTACGCCCGGCAGGTCGCCAGTCTCTGCCGAGCGGAGCGCCGCGATCATCTTGCGGACCTGCTCGGCCTCGGGGCTGTCCGTGCCCAGGCGCTTGTGGGCGTACTGCTTGGAGCAGCCGCTCAGCCCCCCGGCCAGCGCGGCCGCGACAGCGGTCAGGAGCACGCTATTGATCATAGTGCGGGACATTGTCGGCTCCGACGAATCCAAGCTGATGTTCCGTGTCGAGCATCTTTCCGCCTTCAAGGCTGAACGACGCAGCCCGGCCATCCGCGGCCAGCGCGTTGGTCATGCCCATGTGCCGGAAGTGCGTGGTGGGCGTCTCGTTCGGCCCCCACGAGCCCAGCGTCACGGGGTCAAGCGACGTGCTGTTCTGGAACACCTCCACGCCGCCCGGAGACCATGACATCGCCGAGTCGGCAAAGACGAACAGCTCCGATGGGCTCCTCAAATCGTCAGTCCGTTTGGCGGGCAACGTGTTCCCGTGGTCGTCGGTCCTCCACCAGAAGGGCGGATCGAGGCACCACGCATTGTAGCCGTAGGTCGTCGTCGGTTCCTCGACGCCGCCCTGCGGCACGTAGGCGCCCCACGGCAGCGACGGGCACCAGAAGACACGGAGTCCCGCGTCGCAATAGGTCAGCAGCGGGCTGGCCGTGGTGTCCACCGGCACCGTCGGCGTGCCCCAGAAATAACTCGCCCCACTGTGGCATGGGTGGAAGAAGCCCCTGTTGGACTCGTGATACAGGGCCACCGATGCACCAAGGGCGCGCAGGTTGGTCAGGCACGTGGTGGACCGTGCGAGCTCCTTGGCCGCGAACAGCGTCGGTGTGACCATGCCGGCCAGCAGCGAGATGATCCCCATGACGATCAGCAGCTCGACTAGTGTGAAGCCGGGTTGTTCGCCCTTGCTATTCATGGTCACATAATCCGGGCGAGGGCCCGAGCCCGCACGCCAAGGCCCGGGCCCCGCCCAACCGGGAATGCTAGGTCTTCCTGCGGCGCCACAGCGCCGCCAGCCCAGCCGTCAGTAACATCGCCGTCGCGGGCTCAGGCACGGGCGACGCCGGCGGCGCCGGCGTGCTGCCGAACAGCCAGTTGCCGCCCATCAGCGCGAGGTCGCCGCCATTGACCGCGCCGTCGCCGGTGAAGTCGCCGTCGGCCCAGGCCATCCCGGACTCGGTCATCCAGTTGCCGCCCATCACCGCCAGGTCGCCCCCGTCCACGACCAGGTCGCCGCCGGTGTCACCCGGCAGGTGCGGCGCGCCGGCACGACCATAGATCCACCCGTCCCCGCAGCCGTCCGCGGCTGTGCGGCCGCCGGCGCCGTAGCCCCAGGGCGATTCCCAATCGTTCGGCGGGTCCAGTACCCAGTAGTGCCACCACAGCTCCCCGCCGCCGTAGCCGGAGTTGCCGTGGCCGGCGTAGGAGATGCCCGTGATCATCCAGCCTAGTCCTTCGTAGAACTGGCGCTCGGTCGTCAGCGTCGTCCCGGCCTCGATGATGTCCATCAGGCCGATGCCGGTGGTGTTCGGGTCGCTGAAGGATACGCCGAACGCGTATATGGCCCCGTCGCTGAACTCCAAGAGCACCTTGGCGTCCTTGTCGCCCGTGCCCACGTATTCGTAGTCACCATATGCGCCGCTCGAGATGACGAGCAGCATTGCCGCCGCTATGGGCGCGATTCGCATTGTCCTCACGATGAATCCCTTTCTGCTTGCCGGGCGGACTCCTTCCGCCCGCTTGTCCTGCGCCGGCGCGGGCCGGCAGCTCGCCAATCCATACGACAACCGCGCGTCAGCTTCGTTGGTTCATTGGGTTCCCTCGGCTCCTCTTACCGCACCGGTCGCACCTCGACGCACGGGCCCGGGCGCAAGGCCGGTGCGTCAGCAACCTGACCGGGGCAATCGCAGAGCACATCGCGGGAAGGGATGGCCACAGCACCTGCCACTTTTGCGCGAGTAGCCATGCTCATGCAAAAACCCCGGAGCTTCGCGAATCGCGGCGCCGGGGCGTCTTGCATCGCACAGCCGGTCCGGTCGGCCGATGACTCGCGAAGGCCAAGCCAGGTTGGTCGCAGGCAGGTCTTCTGGCTCCCGGGTCG
>CAYUYH010000047.1:5075-6045 GCA_964449175.1 uncultured Planctomycetaceae bacterium | reverse complement strand
CCCGAATCCCCATGCATCCGGATTCGGGCGCCCAATCTTCCGCCGCGCCTTCCCATCCCGACTACGCGTCAGGACAGTGGCCTGTTGCGGCGGTCGTCGCCGGTTACAGCGGCGCGTCCGCGGCCGATTCTCACGGCCTTCCCTTTTGGCCCGCCGCCAGGCGGGCACCTGCAACGGGGACAATCTAGACGTGCTCCCCCAGCGTGTCAAGCATCGACACGAGAATCTTCCGCGCGGACGGCGAGAATCACGAATTGAACGGGCCGAGAACGGGCCTCGGCACCATTATGAGGCGCGCAGACGCCCCAGCTCATCACATATAGCCTTGATAAGTCTTGGCTTGATTGCGTCGAGGGCGTCGGGGACTCGGATTCCCGCGGCGCGGCGGTGGCCCCCACCGCCGAACTGCTTGGCGATTGCCGCTACGTCCAGATCCTCGCGGCTGCGGAGGCTGATCCGCGTCTTGCCATCCGTCTCGACGAGCAGGATGACGGCCTCGACACTATCGATCCGCAGCGCCTCGTTGATGAGGTTCTCGGTCTCCTCGGGGCTGGCGCCGGTCTCGGCGAAGTCGGCCTTTCGGATGGTCATGACGGCCAGCCGCCCGCCGGAGTGCAGCTCGAGCGACTGGAGCGTCCTGGCCATGAGCTGCAACTTCTCCGGCCGGTCGGCCTGGAACAGGCGGTGATACAGCAGGTCGGCCCGCACGCCGGCATCGAGCAGCTTGGCCGCTCGGCGGAGGCACCGACCATCGGTATTGGCGAAGTGGAACCAGCCCGTGTCGGACGTAATGGCCGTCATCAGCGCCTCGGTGACGCCCTCGTCCGCCGGCCAGCCCAGCGCCTCCAGCAGCTCGGCGATCATCACGCCCACCGCGGCCGCGGCGGGGTCGTTCCACATCGTCCCGCCGAGCTGGCCCGGCGTGGCGTGGTGGTCGATGACGATCAGCTTGTCCGCCACGGCCGGCAGT
>CAYUYH010000047.1:0-5065 GCA_964449175.1 uncultured Planctomycetaceae bacterium | reverse complement strand
CTCGTCCAGCCCGTCGAGCTGACTGAACACGCTAGTGTCCAGCACGATCACCAGTTCGGCACGCCCCGCCAGCTCGGCGAATTGCCCAACCGGCTGGGGCGGCTCGGCGGCGAACAGGAACTCGTACTTTCTCGGCACGCTGTCCGGCACGAGCATCCACGCTTCCTTGCCCGCCGCCCGCGCCGCCAGCGTCAGCGCCACCATCGAGCCCAGGCCGTCGCCGTCCGGGCGGGCGTGCGTCAACACCAGTATCGACCTCGCCTGGGCGATTCGCTCCGCGACTGCCGGGGGAACTCTATTGGTACTGCTGCCGCACATTGCTCACGTCCTTTGCGATCTGGGCCTGGAGGGCGGCGATGTCCGCGAATCGCTGCTGGTCTCGCAGGCGGGCGACGAAGCCCAGTTCCATGTCCATCCCGTAGCAGTCCCCCTCGGCGTCGATAAGGAACGCCTCGACCGCTCGCTCGGCGACCGGGCCGAGCGTGGGCTTGTGGCCGATGCTGACGGCCGCGATGTGCCGCCTCCCGTCGATCTTGGCCCAGCCGCCGTACACGCCGTCGGCGGGGATGACCTGCTCGGCCGGGGCAATGTTCGCCGTGGGGAACTCGAGCAGTCGGCCGTGGCCCTGGCCGGGGATGACTTGCGCGTACAAGGCGAACTCCCTGCCCAGGCAGCGAGCGGCGTCGGCGACGTTGCCGACGGCGACGAGCCGGCGGATCAGCGAGCTCGAAATCCTGCTCGCGCCGTCGGCCAGGTCCATCATAACCGGCTCGACCACGTCCACGGAGAATCCCGACCGCTCACCCCACCGCCGCAGCGTGCTCACATCGCCGCTGCGGCCGCGACCGAAGTGGAAGTCGTGCCCCTCGACAATGTGCCTCGGCGCGAGCCTCTCGACGACGACCTGCCGGACGAACTCGTCCGGCTCCAACGCCAACATCGCCGGCGTCGGCGCGACGGTGATTACCCAATCGGCCCCGGCGGCGATCAGCAGCTCGCAGCGCCGCCAGTGCGGGGTGATGCGCTGCGGCCGATCGTTCGGGCGGATCACCAGGTCGGGCGGCGGGTCGAACGTCATCGCGACGACGGCCAGGCCTGCCTGGTCGGCGATGGTCCTGGCCGTGCGGAGGATTCTCTGATGGCCGAGGTGCACGCCGTCGAAGTTGCCGATGGTGAGCACGCCGCCGCGTGCGCCGGCCGGCAGAGAACCCAGTCCTTGGATGCAGCGGTCGGTCATGACGTCGCAGCCTTCTGGTTTTCGGTTCGGGCCCGCACGAGCGGGACTGGCCCGCCGGCGTCTATCAGGTCCACCTTGACGTCGTAGGTGCGTTCCATCAGGTCAGCCCGCACGACGGCCTGCGCCGGCCCGGCGGCTACCACCTCGCCCGCACGCATCAGCAGCAGCTCGTCGGCGAAGCGGGCCGCCAGGTTCACGTCGTGGCTGATGCAGACGACGGCCATCTCCCAGTCGTGCGCCAGCCGCTGCATCATCCGGTGGATAATGATCTGATTCTTGATGTCCAGGTGGCTGGTCGGCTCGTCGAGCAGCATGACCGACGGCTGTTGCGCCAGCGCCCTTGCCACCATCGCGCACTGCGCCTCGCCACCGGACAGCTCCTCGAGCGTCCGCTCGGCCAGCTCGGCCGTGCCCGTCATTATCATCGCCTGCCTCGCCACGGCCAGATCTTGCCGCCCGGCCAGACCAAACAGCCCCGTGTGCGCCAGCCGCCCCATCAACACCAGCTCTTGCACGGTGAACGCGAACGCCGACCGCGGCGTCTGCGGCACGTAGGCCATCAGCCTGGCCAGGCCGCGGCGAGAGTGCCTGCCGATCGCCTTGCCGTCCAGTATGATCGCGCCGCCGCCCGGGCGGAGCCGACCCAGCAGGCATCGCAGCAACGTGGTCTTGCCCGAGCCATTCGGCCCGAGCACGCACAGCAGCTTGCCGGCTTCGGCGGTCAGGCTCACGCCGCGCAGCACCGGCTGGCCCGGGCGATAGGCGAAGGTCACGTCGCTGGCGGCAAGAATGTGCTGGCCGCTCATGGGCGTCCCTCCGCCCCTGCCGCCGCGACCCCTCCGCCGGCCCGGCTGCGGCGCAGCAGGAAGATGAAGAACGGCCCGCCGGACAGCGCCGTGATCACGCCGACCGGGATCGCCCCGACGCCAATCCACTCGCCGCCCGTGCGGCAGAGCGTGTCGGCCAGCATCAGGAACACCGCGCCGACCAGGCCGCAGTAGATCCCCAGCCGGCGGTGGTCCGGGCCGATGATGATCCGGCAGACGTGCGGGACGATCAGCCCGACGAAACCGACCGGCCCGGCCAGCGCGACCGCCGCCGCCGTCATCACGGCCGCGATGCCGAACGTCTCCGCCCGAAGATACGTCACGTGCACGCCGACGGATGCGGCTACGTCGTCACCCAGGCCCAGCGTGTTGAAGGCCGCGCCCCGCAGCAGCAGCACGGCCCAGCCGGCGGCTGCCGCGACCATGCAGATGCCCAGCAGCTCCCATGGCGTCGTGTCGGGCACCTGCCCCATGCCCCAGCGGACGAAGCTGATCGTCTCGTTCGGGTCGGCGACCAGGAGTATGCCCAGCATCAGCGCGCCGTTGAACACGTTCACGATCACGCCGGCCAGCAGCAGCACGTACGGGTCGAGGCGCCCGCGCCGCTGGGCGATTCCGTAGACAACCACGCACGTGGTCAGCGCCCCTGCCAGCGCCAGCACGGGCTCACCGATCCACTGGACCAGGCCGACCGTCCCGGCCAGCACGCCGCCGAGAAGCACGCCCACGCCTGCCCCGGTCGAGACGCCCAGGATGTACGGCTCGGCCAGCGGGTTCCGCAGCAGCGCCTGGAGGGCCATGCCCGCGACGGAAAGCGCCACGCCGACGGTTGCTGCCGTCGCCAGGCGCTCCAGGCGCATGGTCCAGACGGGCCAGGACAGCGGCGCGACGCCGATGAAGCTGCACCCGACGGCAACAGCCAGAGCAATCGCCGCGAGGATGCCGAACTCAACGGCCAGTGTCCTCGCCGCCAGCGCGGCCGTGGGCGCGTCGTCGCGTGGGTCAGTCACCGTCGGCGCCCTCCGCCGCGACCGAGGGGTGGATGATTTCGGCCAGCCGCGACGTGAAGCCTGCCAGCTCGCCGCACGGAATCGTCCATCCCAGGTCGGCAGTGACGTGGACTCGCCCGGCCTGGACCGCGGGCAGGTCCTTCAGCTCGTCGAAGAACTCACGGGCCCGGGCGGCCTCGGCCTCGGAGCCGACCTGGCAGATCACCACGTCCGGGCGAGCGGCCAGCAGGCCCTCAGCCGTCATATTCGTCCAGCCCGAGTATTTGGCGGCGACGTTCTCCCCGCCGGCCAGGGCGATCATCTCGTCGATGAACGTGCCCCGCCCAGCCGTGCCTAGCATCCGAAACTCGGTGATGAACGCCACTTTCGGACGGCCGAGGCCCTCGACGCGGCGGGCGACGTCGGCCAGGGTGTCCTCGAATCGCCGTCGGGCGGCTTGGCCGGCATCGGGCTTGCCGGCGATCACAGCGATCCGCTCCATCGCGGCGGCTACGTCGTCCAGTGTCTCGAGGCGGAAGTGCTCGATACTGATGTTGGGGTCCAGCCTGCGGACGCCCGCGAAGTGCTCGACGTTCACGTTCGTCAGCAGCGCGTCGGGGCGGGCGTTGATGACGCCCTCGGAGTTGACGGTGAACGCGTCGCCGACGACCGGCAGGTCGACGCCGGCGGGCAGGACGTCCTGAGTCGTCACGGCGACAAGGTGATCTTCCAAGCCCATCTCGAACATCATCCGCGTGATGGCCGGGCAGAAGCTGACGATCCTCGGCCGGGTGGCGCCGTCCACCGGCGCCTGCCGACGGCACGACGGCGCGGCGACGATGACGGCGGCGACGACTGTCAGGATGACGGCGACCAGGCGTTTCACGTTTTGTGTCCCGGCTCGCGGCGGCCTAAGCCTCTTTCATGGCCTGCGGGAGGAAGTCGAGCAGGTCCGTCGCCATGACGGCCGGCTCGCCGAGCTGCTCGGCGGCGAGGTCTCCGGCCCGGCCATGCAGGCGGACGGCGAGGCACGCGGCCTCGAAGGGCCCCAGCCCCTGGGCGATGACGGCGGCGGTCAGGCCCGTCAGCACGTCGCCGCTGCCGCCGGTGGCCATGCCGGGGTTGCCCGTATCGTTGACGTACAGCCGCCGGCCGTCGGTGGCGACAGTGCCCGCGCCCTTCAGCACGCAGACGAGCGGGCCGGCCTGGGCGTCCGCCGCCGCCAGCCACTTGGCCATCGCAGCCAGCGCGGCGCCCTGGCGGTCGGCCTGGATGTCCGCGGTCGGCCTGTCGGTCAGGCGCGAGAACTCGCCCGGATGCGGCGTGAGGACCAGCGGGCAGCGGCGCATCCGCGGCCAGTCGGCCAGCGCGGCGAGGTTGTTCAGGCCGTCGGCGTCTATCACCACCGGCTTATCCTGCTCCAGCAGCGATTGCACGATGTTCTGCTGCACGGCGCCGGCGGACATCCCGGGTCCGACGGCGATGACGTCGGCGTTGCCCGCCGCCTGCGACACCTGCCGCAGCGCCTTGGGGCCGAGATCGCCCGCGCCGCCGCACGCCAGGGGAATCGAAGTCGCGCACGGGCACAGCGTGGCGATGTGCGGCTGTATGCTCGCCGCCGCGGCGAACGTCACCAGCCCCGCGCCGCCTCGCATCGCCGCGTTGGCGGCCAGTGCAACCGCGCCGATCATGCCCTGCGACCCGCCAACGATGAGCACCCGGCCGAAGTCGCCCTTGTGTGCGTCTCGTGGCCGCGGCGGGAGGCCCGCAACCGTGTCCACTCGCTCGACGTTCGTGCCCATCTATTCGGTCCCCTTGGCGGCGGCTGTCCGCCGATTGATGATCGCGGCAATGTAGCCCGCGCCGAATCCGTTGTCGATGTTGACCACGCTGACGCCCGACGCGCAGCTATTGAGCATCGTCAGCAGCGCCGCCAGCCCGCCGAAGCTCGCGCCGTAGCCCACCGATGTCGGCACGGCGACCACCGGCACGGCCACCAGCCCGCCCACCAC
>CAYUYH010000046.1:0-13541 GCA_964449175.1 uncultured Planctomycetaceae bacterium | reverse complement strand
ATGGGACACCCACTGGCAATCCGTCGCATGACCGCCACAATCGAGACACGCACCCAGACCGGCGGGGCAGCGTCTTTTCGGTTGACTTCTCAGCCCCATGTCACCAAAATGCCCGTTTTCCCGCCACCGTGACGGGTCTGTTGGGCTGCCGACGCGAGAGGGTGGTGTTTTCCGCGGCAGTTGAGCACGGCCTTGCCGAGGGCGTAATCCTCCGGCCTACAGTGCGTTGCGGCCTGGCGACACCAAGGTGGTCTTCCGGCCTGGCGCAGTGGCGGCCGATGTGGGCCCGCTGCGTGGGTCTTTTCTTGAGTTGGTCATAATGGTTCTTGTTCGTTGACTTGACAGTAACGCGAAAGGAGCTGCTCCGTGGCAAGCGAAAGCAAATCGATGGAATCTCTGATGGCGGAGGGCCGAACGTTCCCCCCGCCTGCCGACCTGCAGGCCAACGCACACATCAGCTCGCTGGCGCAGTACGAGGAACTGTACAAGCGGTCGGTTGAAGATCCCGACGGGTTCTGGTTGGAGCAGGCAGAGATGCTCGACTGGTTCACCAAGCCCACCAAGGCCCGCGAATACGCCTGGGACACCAGGGCCCGCAAGATTCAGCACACCTGGTTCGCCGATGGCGAGCTGAACGCCTGCCACAACTGCCTCGACCGGCACCTGGGCACGCCGATCGCCAAGAAGGCGGCCCTCGTCTGGCAGGGCGAGCCGGAGGCCGACGCCAAGACGTTGACCTACGAGCAGCTCCACAAGGAGGTCTGCAAGTTCGCCAACGTGCTGAAGTCCCTCGGCGTCAAGAAGGGCGACCGCGTCTGCATCTACCTGCCGATGATCCTGGAGCTGCCGGTCGTCATGCTGGCCTGTGCCCGCATAGGCGCGATCCACTCCATCGTCTTCGGCGGTTTCAGCGCCGACGCCCTCCGCGACCGCATCAACGACTCCGACTGCAAGATCCTCATCACCTCCAACGTCTCGCTGCGCGCCGGCAAGCACATCCCGCTGAAGGGCATCTCCGACGAGGCCCTTGCCAACGCCCCGAGCATCGAAAAGGTCGTTGTCGTCAAGCGCAACGAAGAGCCGGTCAACATCCAGAAAGGCCGCGACCTGTGGTACCACGACCTGATGGCCAAGGCCGCCGACAAGTGCGACGCGGAGAAGATGAACGCCGAGGACCCGCTGTTCATCCTCTACACGTCCGGCTCGACGGGCAAGCCCAAGGGCGTCGTGCACACCACCGCCGGCTATCTGCTGCACACCACTCTGTCCCACAAGGTCATCTTCAACATCCACGAGGATGACATCTACTGGTGCACGGCCGACATCGGCTGGGTCACCGGGCACAGCTATATCGTCTACGGCCCGCTGGCCGGCGGCGCGACCAGCCTGATGTTCGAGGGCGTGCCGACCTATCCCGACGCCGGAAGGTTCTGGCAGATCGTGGAGAAGTACAAGGCCACCGTCTTCTACACCGCCCCGACCGCCATCCGCGCCCTGATTCGCCAGGGCGACGAGTGGCCGGCCAAGTACGATCTCAGCAGCCTCCGCGTCCTTGGAACGGTCGGCGAGCCGATCAACCCCGAGGCGTGGATTTGGTATCACGAGCACATCGGCAAGGGCCGCTGCCCGATCGTCGACACCTGGTGGCAGACCGAGACGGGCGGCATCCTGATCACGCCGCTGCCCGGCGCCCATACGCTCAAGCCGGGCAGCGCGTCGCGGCCTTTCTTCGGCGTCGAGCCCGTCGTCCTGCGAGACGACGGCAGCGAGTGCAACGTCAACGAGGGCGGCAAGCTCTGCATCAAGAAGCCCTGGCCGGGCATGATGCGGACGATGTGGGGCGACCACGAGCGGTTCGTCGACACGTATTTCACCATGTTCCCCAACCTCTACTTCACCGGCGACGGCTGCCGTGTCGACGCCGACGGCGACTACTGGCTGATGGGCCGAATCGACGACGTGGTCAACGTCTCCGGCCACCGCATCGGCACGGCCGAGGTCGAAAGCGCGCTGGTCAGCCACGAAAAGGTCGCCGAGGCCGCCGTGGCCCCCATGCCGCACGAGATCAAGGGCCAGGGCCTGTACGCCTACGTCACCCTCGTCGACGGCGTCGAAGAGAGCGACGCGCTGAAGAAAGAGCTGGTCATGCACGTTCGCAAGGAGATCGGCCCGATCGCCGCTCCCGACAAGATCCAGTTCGCCCGCGCCCTGCCGAAGACGCGCAGCGGCAAGATCATGCGGCGCATCCTCCGCAAGATCGCCGAGGGCACGACCGACAAGCAGTCGCTGGGCGACACCTCGACCCTGGCTGACCCGACGATCGTGGACGCCCTCGTCAAGGGCCGGCAGTAGCAGGTCAGCCGTGCACCAGAACCACCGGAGATAGGAATGACCGAAGATACAGGCAGTCTCGATACGTCCGTGAAGTTCCACGGCTGGCGCGTCACGTTCGCCGGCATGGGCATCAACCTCGCTCTCGGCGTGCTGTACACGTGGAGCGTCATCTCCAAGGGCGTTCCCAAGGAGTGGAATTGGTCCGAGGCGCAGAAGTCCTGGCCATACGCGATCGCGTGCCTGGTCTTCAGCCTCATTATGGTTCCCGCCGGACGCATGCAGGACAAGATAGGCCCGCGCACGGTGGCGACGATCGGCGGCCTGCTCGTCGGGCTGGGCCTGATAGTCGCCAGCCAGACCACCCATGCTGTCGGCTACATCATCGGGTTCGGCATCCTGACCGGTGCGGGCATCGGCCTGAGCTATGCCTCGGCGACGCCGCCGGCGGTCAAGTGGTTCTCAGCGGCCAAGACCGGCATGATCGCCGGGATCGTCGTCAGCGGCTTCGGCCTGGCCAGCGTCTACGCCGCGCCGTTGGCCAAGTGGCTCACCACCGCCTGCGGCATCCAGAACATGGTCCTTATCTTCGGCATCGGCTTCCTGGTGCTGGTCTGCGCGTTGGCGCAGATTCTCAAGCCCCCGCCGGCCGGCTACGTACCCGCCGGCACGGTGGCGCCCAAGGGCGGTCCCAATGCCAAGAAGGAGAACTTCCTGCCGCGCGAGATGCTGAAGACCTGGCAGTTCTACCTTCTGTGGTTCATGTACGCCTGTGGCGCCGGGGCTGGGCTGATGATCATTGCCAAGCTGGCCACTATTGCCAGCAAACAGGCCAGTATAGAGCTGGGCTTCGTGCTGGTGGCGGTGCTGGCCGTCGGCAACGGCGCTGGAAGGATTGTCGCCGGGACACTGTCAGACAAGATCGGGCGAAGGGCGACGATGATCATCTGCTTTATCTCCCAGGCCGTCTTGATCTTCCTGCTGTCGCGCACGGCCAGCGGCACCTGGCTTGCCACCGTGCCGGTCCTGGCGGTTCTGTCCGCCCTGATCGGCGCGAACTACGGCGCCAACCTGTCGCTGTTCCCGTCGGTGACGAAGGACTACTACGGCCTGAAGCACTTCGGCATGAACTACGGGTTCGTGTTCACCGCGTGGGGCGCCGGCGGATTCGTGCTGGCACTGCTGGCCGGCAAGGTCTACGACGCCACGCAGAGTTTCAGATTCGCGTATTACTGCTCGATCGGTCTTCTGATCGCCGCAGCCGTCGTGGCCCTGATCGTCAGGGCGCCGCATCACCTGGAAAAGCAGCCCGCCGCGGCCTAGGCCGGACCATCAGCGGGAAAAACACTGACCCTCGGTCCGGCACGCCCGGACCGAGGGTCGCTTTTCCCAGGATGCCGACGGATCCTGACCCGCTCCTATGACCGAGACAACGCACAAGCCGCAGGCCCTGCTCCTGCTGGGGGCGACGGGGTCCGGCAAGACGCCGCTGGGCGATCTACTCGAGCAGCAAGGCCTGGCCGGCAGGACGTGCCGGCACTTCGACTTCGGCGAGCAGCTCCGGCAGGCCGTCGCCGCCGAACGGCCGCCGGGGGATCTCACAGCCGACGAGGTGGAGTTCCTCAAGGGAGTGCTCGCCACCGGCGCGCTGCTTGAAGATGAGCACTTCCACATCGCCGAGCGGATTCTCCAGTCGTTCATCGCAGCCCGTCAGATGGGCGCCGATGACCTGCTGATCCTCAACGGCCTGCCCCGGCACGTCGGCCAGGCCGGCGACGTCGACGCGATTGTGGACGTCCGCGCGGTCATCCGCCTGTCCTGTACCCCGGATACTATCCGCCGGCGAATCGCCGTGAACGCCGGCGGCGACCGCGCCGACCGCGTCGACGACGACGAAGCCGCCGTCCGCAGGAAGCTGGCCGTCTTCGACGAGCGAACGGCCCCGCTCGCCGAGCACTATCGCCGGCGGGGGGCCAAGATCGTGACAATCGACGTGACGGCCGAGGACGCCCCCGAAGACATCTGCCGCAACTGCCGGCTCCAGATGAGCAAGAAAGGTCCGTGACCATGCTGCAAGCCGATAGCACGCTGCTGGTCGTCATCGACATCCAGGACGCCCTCGCCCGCGCTATGCACGACGCCAAGCAACTCATCGCCGGCGCCGTCAAGCTGGCCAGGGGCATGAAGGTGCTCGACGTGCCCGCTATCTTCACCGAGCAGAACCCCGCCGGCCTGGGGCCGACCGTACCGCCCCTGGCCGAGGTGCTCGAGGAGCAGCCGATCACGAAGCGAGCCTTCAGTTGCTGCGGCGCGCCGGCGTTCGTCCAGGCCGTTGAGGCGGCCGGTCGGAAGCAGATCGTGCTGTGCGGCATCGAGTCGCACGTGTGCGTCTACCAGACGGCCGTCGACCTGCTCGCCCGCGGCTGCGAGGTCCAGGTCGCCGGCGACGCCGTCTCCTCCCGGACCGAGGCGAACAAGCAGGTCGGCTTGGACAAGATGCGCGCCGCCGGGGCAGGCGTCACGAGCGTGGAGACGGCCCTGTTCGAGCTCCTGAAGGTCGCCGAGGGGCCGAAGTTCAAGGAGATACTGGCGATTGTCAAGTGACGGCAGACCCAGCGGCCGGCCCTTGGTATAATCGCGCCGCCGTTGCCCCGCCGCGGGGCAAGGCGCAATGTCGCAGGGTTTGCCCGATGTGCCCCGCCAATGACAATCACGATGGCGCCTTGCGGGCGGTGTTCCTTCACTGCCCCGGGCTCGAGCAGCATCCATATCCGGCGACATGCCCCTTCAACACCAGCCGGGCCGGCCAGGTCCGTCAGACCGTCGCCTCGATGGGGTTGCTTGCCGCCCCCGGCCGCCGACAGGTCACGCCCGCTCCGGCCGACAGAGACGCACTGGCCAGGTTCCATACGCCGCGGTACCTCGACGTTCTCGCCACCGCCGCCGACACGCCGCCCGATCCGGGCGAGGCGCTCGCTATGGGCCTGGGCACGGCTGACTGCCCGATCTTCCCCGGCATGTACGAGTACTCGGCCCTGGCCTGCGGGGCGTCGCTCGCCGGAGCGGAGCTGATCCTTGCCGGCCAGGCGGACGTCGCGTTCAATCCCTCGGGCGGGCTGCACCACGCATTCCCGGCCAGAGCATCGGGCTTCTGCTACATGAACGACGTGGCCCTGGCGTGCATGCGCCTGGCCGACGGCGGCAAGCGCGTTCTGTACCTGGACGTCGACGCCCACCACGGCGACGGCGTGCAGGCGGCGTTCTACGATCGCCGCGACGTGATGACCATCTCGATGCACCAGGACGGCAGGACGCTGTTCCCCGGCACGGGCTTCGTCGACGAGGTCGGCACGGGCGAGGGGCTGGGCTACAGCGTGAACGTGCCGCTGCCGCCGGGCACGTATGACGGCGCGTTCCTGCGGGCGGTCCGCGAGGTCGCGCTGCCGCTGGCGACGGCGTACGAGCCGGACGTGTTCGTGATGGAGCTCGGCATGGACGGTCTGGCCGGCGACCCGCTGACTGCCATGAGCCTGACGAACAATGCCCACGTGGAGGTCATCGAGGCGGTGCGGCGGTTCAGCCGGCCGACTCTCGCCGTCGGCGGCGGGGGGTACAACATCCCCAACACCGTCCGCGCCTGGGTGTTGGCCTGGGCGGCGCTGTGCGGCGAGGCCGGCCACGCGGACGCAATGAGCGCCGGGCTGGGCGGCGTGATGCTGGGCAACACCGACTTCCGCGGCGGACTGCCCGACCGCGCGGTCGTGCCGGATGAGCCGACGCGGCAGCGAGTGGACGCCGCGATCGACGAGACGATCGCCAGCGCGAAGGCCAATGTCTTCAGCCTTCATGGCCTGAAATAGCCGCGCTTTTGCGCGGCGTCCCACGCGGCGCCGCGCGTGAAAGGATAGACGGTAGATGAGCATCGAGGCCTTCTTCGATCCGAAGTCCGTGGCCGTGGTCGGCGCGTCGCGCCAGAAGGGGAAGGTCGGCCATGAGATCGTCGCCGGCCTGGTCCGCGGCGGGTTCGCGGGGCAGGTATTCCCGGTCAATCCCAAGGCCGACGAGGTCGAGGGCCTGCCCTGCCACGCGGACCTGCGTTCGATAGGGTCCGTGCCGGACCTGGTCGTGATAGTCGTCCCGCCGACACTCGTCTCCGGCGTGATGCGGCAGTGCGCCGAGGTGGGCGCCAAGTCGGTGATCATCATCACGGCCGGGTTCAAGGAGGTCGGCGCCGAGGGCCGGAAGCTCGAGGAACAGATCGTCGGCATCGCCCGAGAGGCGGGCATCCGCGTGGTCGGGCCGAACTGCCTCGGCATCATGGTGCCGGGCAATAAGCTCAACGCGAGCTTCGGCGGCGACTTGCCGGCGGTCGGCGGCGTGGGCTACGTCTCGCAGTCCGGCGCGCTGATGACGGCTATCCTCGACATGGCCAAGGCAAACGACATCGGCTTTAGCGCCCTCGTGAGCATCGGCAACAAGGCCGACGTGGACGAGATGGACATCATCGGCGCGCTCGGCCGCGACAAGAAGACGCGCGTGGTGGCCGGGTACCTCGAGAGCATCGCCGACGGCGACCGCTTCCTCCGCCAGGCCGAGCGAATCTCACGCGACAAGCCGATCCTGCTGATCAAGTCCGGCGGCACGGGCGCGGGAGCGAAGGCGGCGTCGTCGCACACGGGCAGCCTGGCCGGCGGCGAAACCGCCTACGAGGTCGTCTTCGATCGCGCGGGCATCATCCGCTGCGAGTCCCTCCGCAGGCAGTTCGACTATGCCCAGGCCTTCGTCCATCAGCCGCTGCCGCGGGGGCCGCGAGTGGCCGTCATCACGAACGCCGGCGGGCCGGGCATCATGGCGGCCGACGCGATCGAAAGGAAGGGCCTGACCTTCGCCAAGCTAGCCGACGAGACGATGCGCAAGCTGTCGGCGGAGCTGCCGGCGGCCGCTAACGTCGAGAACCCCGTCGACGTCCTTGGCGACGCGCTGCCGGACCGCTACGAGTTCGCGCTGACCACCGTCCTGGCCGACGAGGGCGTGGACGCCGTGGTCGTGCTGCTCACGCCGCAGGCCATGACGGACTGCACGGGCACGGCCCAGGCCGTCCTCCGCGCGGCGGCAGGCGCGCACAACCGGCCGATCCTCGCGTGCTTCCTGGGCGGGGCGAAGGTCGCCGAGGCCGTCCACCTCCTGCGCGAGGGCGGCATACCGCAGTACGACTCGCCCGATAGCGCCGTGACGACGCTGAAGGTGATGAACGACTACGTGCAGTGGCGGTCGCGCCCGAAGCGCGTCGTGAAGCTGTTCCCCGTCAACCGCCGCAAGGCCGAGCAGATCATAGGCCGACACCTCCGACGCGGCACGCGCGAGATCTCGGAGATGGAGTCGAAGGAAATCCTCGAGGCCTACGGGTTCGTCACGCCCAAGGGCATGATTGCCACGTCGGCGGATCAGGCAGCCGGCATCGCCGAGCAGATCGGCTATCCCGTCGTGATGAAGGTCTGGTCGCCGGACATCGTTCACAAGTCCGACGTCGGCGGCGTGAAGGTGGGGCTGAACAGCCCGCAGCAGGTGATGGACGCGTTCGACCTGATGATGTTCCGCATACCCAAGAAGGCGCCGGACGCCGAAATCCTCGGCGTCCTGGTGCAGGAGATGTGCACCGGCGGCATGGAAGTGATCCTGGGGATGAATCGCGACCCGCGGTTCGGCCCGCTGCTGATGTTCGGCATGGGCGGGGTCACCGTGGAGGTGCTGAAGGACGTGGCCTTCTACCTGGCGCCCGTCACGGCCGTGGAGGCCCGGGAAATGCTGCTGCGGACGAAGACGTATCAGCTCCTACTGGGGGTCCGCGGCCGGGAGGGCGTGGACATCGACGCCATCGCCGAGGGCATCCAGCGGCTCAGCCAACTGGTCACGGAGTTCCCCGAGATCCAGGAGATGGACATCAACCCCTTCGTCGTGGGGCCGGAAGGCACGATGCCCGTGGCCGTGGATGCCCGGATTAGCGTGGAGAAGGTCTGACCGAGGATCGACATGAAGGATTTCGACTGGAAGAAGGCGTATTCGGATCGGATCGGCGCGGCTGCCGAGGCGATGCGATTCATCAAGCCCGGTAGCAGCATCTTCATCGGGACCGGCTGCGGCCAGCCGCAGCACCTGGTCGACGCGCTCGTGCTCCACGCAAAGGACGTCTACGACGCGCGCATTATCCACTTGCTGACGATGGGCACGGCGCCGTACGTGGAGGAGAAGTTCCGCGACCGGTTCAAGACCAACAGCTTTTTCGTGGCCGACAACGTGCGGCACGCCCTGGACAAGGGCGTCGGCGACTACACGCCGATCTTCCTGTCGGACATCCCGCGCGAGTTCGAGACGGGTCGAATCCCCATCGACGTGGCGCTGGTGAGCGTCTCGCCGCCGGACCGCGGCGGGCTGTGCAGCTTCGGCGTCTCCGTCGACATCGTCAAGTCAGCCGTCGCCAACGCCAAGTTCGTGATCGCCCAGGTCAACGCGAACATGCCGCGGACGATGGGCGACTCGTTCGTCCACGTCAACCACATCGACATGCTCGTGCCGCGCGACGAGCCGATCATCACCGTCGAGCCCATCGAGCTGGACGAGACGCTTCACCGCATCGGGCAGAACATCGCCCGGCTGGTCGAGGACGGCAGCACGATCGAGTGCGGGATCGGACGCATCCCGCAGGCGATGGCGGAGTATCTCCGCGACAAGAAGGAGCTCGGCGTCCACACCGAGATGTTCGGCGACTGGATCATCGACCTGATCGACTGCGGCGCGATCACGGGCTCGAAGAAGACCGTCAATCGCGGCAAGATCGTGGCCAGCTTCTGCATGGGCTCGCAGCGGCTGTACGACTACATCGACGGCAACCCGCTGTTTGATTTCCGTCCGACCGAGTACGTCAACGACCCGTTCCTGATCAGCCGCCACGACAGGATGGTGGGCATCAACGTCGGGCTGGAGATCGACCTGACCGGGCAGGTCTGCTCCGACTCGCTCGGCTATCGCTTCTACAGCGGCATCGGGGGGCAGGTGGACTTCATCCGCGGCGCGGCCCGCAGTCGCGGCGGCAAGGCCATCATCGCCATGCCGTCCACGGCCAAGGACGGCGAGGTTTCGCGCATCGTCAGCCACTTGACCGAGGGCGCCGGCGTGGTGACCACTCGCGGCGACGTGCACTATGTCGTCACCGAGTACGGCGTGGCCTACCTCCACGGCAAGAGCATCCGTGAGCGTGTGCTGTCGCTGATCAACATCGCCCACCCCAAGTTCCGCAACGAGCTGATCGAGGCCGCCAAGGCCCAACGATACTTGCCGGCCGACCAGATCGAGCTGGCCTGGGAGCAGGTGCGTTACCCAGAGGAGCTTGAGCGCTACGAGACGCTGAAGGACGGCACGCAGATATTCTTCCGCCCGGTCAAGCCGACCGACGAGCCGGCCCTGGCGGAGATGCTCTACTCGCTGTCCAGCCAGTCCGTGCACACGCGCTACCACACCTACACGATGACGTTTCCACACAAGGCGGTGCAGCAACTCACCAACGTGGACTACGTAAACGACCTGGCGATCGTCGGCGCCGTGCCGGGGCCCGGCGGCGAGGAGCTGGTCGCCATCGCGCAGTACTTCCTGGACCCCAAGTCGCGCGTGGCGGAGATCGCCTTTCTCGTGCAGGACGAGTGGCAGGAGCGGGGCATGGGCACGTTCCTTATGGACTACCTCACGCAGATCGCCCGCCAGCGCGGCGTGAAGCAGTTCTACGCCCGCGTGCTGCCGATGAACAAGCCGATGCTGGCCGTGTTCCACAACTCCGGGCAGCCCGTGCGGACCGAGTTCGACGGCGAGGCATACAACGTCTGGTTGGATGTCCTGATCGACCGGGAGTGAGCGAACGCCAGCTAGCCGGGCGGGCGGCACGGCATCTTCGGGCGAGCAGTGCGACTAGGGCACGGCCCGCCTGCCCGGCATCACGATTGCCTGGCCGGGTGATAAAGCCTCAGGATCGCGTGGGCGATGGACAGCTTGGCCAGCAGTACAAGGATGTCCGCGAGCGTGGTCTCCAGCAGGACTCCCTTCCACGTGACTTGCCCCTCCCAGTGCTCCACCGAGAACAGGACCATCATCACGCCCCCGACGACGACCGAGGTGAAGTTCAACAGGTATGCGATCGCCAGGGTCCGCCGGAACATGAACAGCATCGGCACCACGACGACGCTGATCGCGCCGACGATGACCGGCACCCAGTTGGCCGCCGCCAGGGCCGGCGGGTGAATGCGGGTGTGGAGCAGCAGTCCGCCGAACGAGACAAGCCACAGCGACAAGACAAGCAGGAACACCTGTCTCCTGGACATCTCGCGTCTCCTGAGGCGGGGTGCCTTGGACCTGGCCTCGCAGCGGCTGCCCGCGCCTTCAGCCGGCGGGCCGACGTGATCATGCATCTTCGCCCCACCGACCGCAAGCCCCTGCCGCCGGCGGGAAGGCGTCACTCCACGAAGTACTTCATGGACGTCTTCTTGTACTCAGCCGTCGAGAACAGCACCTGCCAGTCGTCGACGCCCAGCTCGCTGGCCAGATCGCGCGCCAGCGAGATCACCTGGTCCTCGCTTCGGCCGTGGAGCATGGCGTAGAGGTTGTAGGGGAAGTCGCCCAGTGGCGGGCGGCGGTAGCAGTGTGATATCTCCGGCCGGGCGGCGAGGCGGCAGCCCGCGTCGTCGACCTTCTCGGGCGGCACGCGGAACACGGCCATCCCATTGGCCCGAAAGCCCAGCCGGCGGTGCCGCACGATCGCGCCGAAGCGCCTGACCACGCCGGCGGCGAGCCACTCGCGTATCCGCGCGACCACGCGGTCGGCCGGCCAGCCTATCCGTCGGCCCAGCTCGGCGAACGGCGCCTCCGCGAGCGGCAGGTCTTCCTGGATGAGGCGGACGAGCTGCATGTCGGCGTCGCTGAGCGGCTGCTCGGCCGGTGGCGGCACCGGGCGGGGCGCCTCATCTGGCGGGGTAGGGCGCTCGCCGCCGACGGGGAACTCGACACGTATTTTGTAGACGGCCTCCGCGGGCAGCGAGGCGAGCTCCGCGACTCCCGTCCTCGCCTTCAAGTTCTCGATGGTCGCCGCCAGCAGCTCCTCGGACCGGCCGGTCAGCGTGAACCAGAGGTTGTAGTCGTGCCGGCGGCGATAGTTGTGCGTCACGCCTGGCAGCTCGCTGACCGCGGCCGCCACATCCTCGATCCGCTCCGGCGGGACGCGGGCGGCAACGAGCGTCGAGACGTATCCCAACCTCCGCGAGTCGAACACCGCGCCGAGCCGGCGAATCAAGCCATCACGGCGCAGGCGCCGGACCCTCTCCAACACCTCGTCGCCACCCGCGCCCAGCCGCTCGGCCAGGACATCGAAGGGCCGCTCAGCCACCGGGAAACCGGTCTGGATGACGGACAGCACCTTCCTGTCCAGCTCATCCAGGCCGTCGTCGTCGGCCGCCTCGGCGGGATGTACATCGCGGCCTGGCTGATACAGGCAGAAGGGCTCCTCGGCCATGTAGTCTCCCGTGACGGCGTAGGCCCGGGCCCTGCATCCGCCGCAGACGGCCGCGAACTCGCACCTGCCGCAGCGGCCGAGATAGGCGCCAGGGTCGCGCATCTGCCGAAAAACCTCCGACGTCTCCCAGATCCTGCGGAAGTCGAAGCCCGCCTGCCGCACGTCGCCGCACTCGACGTCAAGGAAGCCGCATATCTGCACCTTGCCGCGATGAGAGACGAACGCGAACGACTGCCCGCCCATGCATCCCTTGGCCTCGCTGCCGGCCCCGCGCGCGACGCCGAGCTGGCGGACGATGCGCTGATAGTGCGGCGCGCACGTCACGCGGATGCCGATGTCGTAGCGCTGCCGGCCGGCCAGCCAGCATAGCGTCCGCTCGTATTCGGCGGGCGAGATCTCCTGGTCGGCGAGCCGGCTGCCGCGACCGGTCGGCACGAGCAGGAACGGGTTGAAGACCCCCGCCCCCAGCCGCACGGCCAGGTCGAGTATCGCCGGCAGCTCGCCCAGGTTGCCCTTCGTGATCGTGGTGTTGACCTGGAAGCTCAGGCCCGCCCGCTTGGCCGCCTCGATGCCGCGGAGGGTGGAGTCAAACGCGCCCTCGGCGCCGCGGAAGTTATCGTGGGTCTCAGCCGTCGCGCCGTCCAGCGAGAACGACAGCCGCTTGACGCCGGCGCGGACGAGCCTGTCGGCTGAGGCGTCATCGATCAGTGCGCCGCACGGCGCCATCACCACGCGCATGCCCGCCTCGGTGGCGCGGGCGGCGATGTCGTAGATGTCCTCGCGCAGCATCGGCTCGCCGCCGGTCAGGATGACGATCGGCTTGGCGAACGAGGCGATGTTGTCCAGCAGGCGGAAGCACTCCTCGGTCGATAGCTCGTCGTCGTACCGCTTCGCCTCGGCCGACGCCCGGCAGTGCTTGCAGGCGAGCATGCACGACCGTGTGACCTCCCACGCGATCAGTCGCGGCACGTGCCGCCGAACCGAGGCCTTGGCAGCCCTCGGGGCACTCATCGACCACGCTCCTGCGGCGGCTCGCCGGAGATCTCGTCGTCGGTGAGATAACAGGCCGGGTCGCACGCCCACAGGTCGCCGGTGGCCGCCTCCGCTCGGACGCGCAGGTTCCCGCCGCATGCGTCCAGGAAGCGGCAGCCGGCGCACCTGCCGGTCAGGTGCGGACGCTTGTCCTTGAGCTTGGCCATGAGCGGATTCGACATGTCGGTCCATATCTCGCTGAACGGGCGCTCGGTGACGTTGCCGAACGCCAGGTTCCTCCAGAACTGGTCGGCGTGGACCGCCCCGTCCCACGACACGCAGCCGATCCTGCTGCCGCTGGAGTTGCCGCCGTTCATCCGCAGCAGCTCCAGCACATCTCCGGCACGCGGGTTGCCCTCGCGGACCATGCGAAGGTAGAGATACGGCCCGTCGGCGTGGTTGTCGACGGTCAGCACCTCCTTGGGCAGGCCCTCGGCGTGCAGCTCGGCCGTGTGGTCGATAATCAGGTCCACGACTCGCCGGGTCGCCGCGTGATCCAGGTCCTCGGCCGCCAGTCGCGAGCCCCGGCCGGCGCGGACGAGATGGTAGAAGCACAGGCGCGGTATGTCCTCGTCCCGCAGAAGCGAGAAGATGTCGGGTATCTCAGCCGCGTTGCGCCTGTTGATGG
>CAYUYH010000045.1:0-13612 GCA_964449175.1 uncultured Planctomycetaceae bacterium | reverse complement strand
CGATTCATGCGCGGCTCGTGGGCTCGTAGATGGGTATAACAGACAGGTCTACTTCTTCGCGCACGTCCGGGGCAACGGACAAGAGGCCAAGAAAGACTAGGCGCGACTGCGTGGCCCGCCACTCCGCCTTCTGACGGCGGGCGCCTCGCTGCGATGTCACTGGCGGGGCGGCCTGCCCGGCAGGCGAGTGTCCCCGGACTGAAAGGAGCCAGCCTGTGTGTGGTCGAGCAACTGCACAAGAGGCAAGCGGAACGGGCGCGGCGGGCGAGTTGTATCGGCCCTTTCCGTGCACGGTGGAGTCGATAGCGGACCTGACGGCCAGCGAGAAACTGCTCCGCCTGGTCCGGCGGGACGGCGAGCCGTTCGGCCACAGGCCGGGGCAGTTCATGCAGGTCTCCATCACCGGGCTGGGCGAGGCGCCCATCTCCGTCTCGTCATCGCCGACCCGGGGCAGCTACCTTGAGCTGGGCATTCGCAATGCCGGTACGGTGACCGGGGCGATCCACAAGCTGGCCGCGGGAGATGCCGTCGCCCTTCGCGGCCCCTTCGGGACGTTCTTCGACACCGACGCCCTAGCCGGGAAGGACCTGCTGCTGATCGCCGGCGGTTGCGGGCTGGCGCCGATGCGGGCCCTGATCCAGTACGTCGAGGACTGCCGCGACCAGTTCGGCGACGTGACCGTCCTGTACGGCGCCAAGTCGCCGGGAGACCTGCTCTACAAGGACGAGCTGGCGCAATGGCAGCAATCCTCGGCCCTGCGGTGCCGGGTGACGGTGGACAACGTGGCCGGCGGGACGTGCTGGGACGGCAACGTCGGGCTGATCACCACGCTGATTCCGCCGCTGGAGATCGACCCGGCCAAGACCGTCGCCGTGATCGTCGGGCCGCCGATCATGTACAAGTTCGTCATCAAGGAGCTGGCCGCCAAGGGCCTGGGCGAGCGCGACATCGTGGTCTCGCTGGAGAGGTACATGAAGTGCGGGGTCGGCAAGTGCGGCCATTGCACGATCGAGCATCTCTACTGTTGCGTGGACGGCCCGGTGTTCAGCCTGGCCGACGTCGCCAGCCTGAAGGGTTCGCTATGAAGGCGGTCCTTACCACTTGTCCGTATTGCGGGACCGGCTGCTCGTTCTACCTGATGGTGGACGACGACGGCAGGCTGACCGGCGTCGAGCCCAGCACCGAGCACGTTGTCGCCAAGGGTCAACTGTGCGTGAAGGGATGGAACGCCCATCACTTCGTCCATCACGACGACCGCCTCACCCAGCCGATGATCCGCAGGAACGGCAAGCTGGAGCCCGCGTCCTGGGACGAGGCGCTGGACCTCGTCGTCGCCAGGCTCAAGAGCATCCAGGCCACCCGCGGCAAGGATTCGGTGGCCTTCTTCTCCTCCGCCAAGACCACCAACGAGGAGAACTACCTGATGATGAAGCTCGCCCGGGCCGTGTTCGGCACGAACAACGTCGACCACTGCGCCAGGCTGTGCCATTCGTCCACCGTGGTAGGGCTGGCCGCGACTTTCGGCTCAGGCGCGATGACCAACTCCATATCCTGCATGGAGCAGGCGGACTGCTTCCTGGTGACCGGCTCGAACACCACCGAGCAGCATCCGCTAATCGGCACCCGGATCATTCAGTCGGTCGTCAACGGCGCCAAGCTCATCGTGGCCGACAACCGCAGGATCCGCCTGGCCCGCATCGCGGACATGCACATCCGCTCCCGCAACGGCACGGACGTGGCGTTCCTGAACGGCCTGATGAACGTCATCATCGCCGAGGGCCTGGAAGACAAGGAGTTCATCGAGACCCGCACCGAGAACTACGAGGAGCTGAAGACCGCCGTCGCCGGCTACCCGCCGCAGCGCTCGGCGCAGATCTGCGGGATCACGCCCGAGGAAATCGTCGCCGCGGCCCGAATGTTCGCCAAGGCCAAGAGGGCGATGATCGTCTACTCGATGGGCAGCACGCAGCACACGCACGGCGGGGACAACGTCAAGAGCTGCGCGAACCTGGCGATGCTCACGGGCAACGTCGGGCGGCCTGGAACCGGCGTCAATCCGCTTCGCGGCCAGAACAACGTGCAGGGCGCCTGTGACATGGGCGCGCTTCCCGACGTCTACAGCGGATACCAGAAGGTCACCGACGCCGCCGTCCGCGAGAAGTTCCAGGCCGCCTGGAAGGTGGATCGCCTGCCCGCCGACGTGGGGCACACGGTAACCACCGCGATCAACGCCGCCGCCGACGGCGACCTCAAGGCGATCTACATCATGGGCGAGAACCCCATGATGTCCGACCCAGACATCAACCACGTTCGAGAGGCGCTGGAGAAGCTGGACTTCCTCGTCGTCCAGGACATTTTCGCCACGCCCACAAGCGAATTCGCAGACGTCATCCTGCCGGCTGCGTCGTACGCGGAGAAGGACGGCACGTTCACCTCGACCGAGCGGCGCGTGCAGCGCGTCCGCAAGGCCATCAAGCCGATCGGCGATAGCAGGTCCGACTGGGAGATACTCTGCGACCTCGCCGCCCGGGCCGGATACGAGCACATGCGGTACGACTCGCCCAGCGAGATCGCCGACGAGATCGCAGCCGTCACGCCCATCTACGGCGGAATCACGTACGAGCGGATCGATCAGGTGGGCCTGCAATGGCCCTGCCCGACCAGCGACCACCCCGGCACGCCTGTCCTGCACGCGGGGAAGTTCTCGCGCGGGCTGGGGGCGTTCAGCCCCGCCGAGTTCCGACCGCCCGCTGAGCTGCCGGATTCGGAGTACCCCTTCGTGCTCTCCACAGGCCGATGCTACTTCCACTTCCACACCGGCACGATGACCCGAAGGTCGCAGTTGCTGGAACGCGAAGAGCGATTTCCGTACGTCGAGATCAGCACCGAAGACGCCAAGGAGTTGGGAATCGCGGATCGAGCGTGGGTGTACGTGGCCACTCGCCGGGGCGAGGTGAAGGCCATGGCCCGCGTGACGGACGTGGCCAAGAAGGGCGTGCTGTTCATGCCGTTCCACTTCGAGGAAGCCCCGGCCAACCTGCTGACCAACAACGCGCTGGACCCCGTCGCCAAGATTCCCGAATACAAGGTCTGCGCCGCGAAGATAAGGAGTGCTTCGTGAAGGCCTTCACCGACCAGGAACTGGCAGCGTTTTTGGGCTCGCTCGAAGGTCAATACGACGTCCGCGTGCCGATAGCCTTGCATGACGGCACACGGTCTCTGGGCAGGCCTGGCCAGGGGCCGCTGGCGCTGGCCGGCGGCGCCGTGCCGGCGAAGGTCACCAGCGTTTTCTTTCCGCAGATGGAGCGAATACTGAGCTTCACCGGCGACGAGGCTGCGGCCACGCATCGCGAAGGCAAGCCGCTGCTGGTCGTCGGCTTCACCGCCGCGGACGCCGACTGCCTGGAGTTCATCGATGAGTTCTTCAGCTCCGAGTACTACGACGACGTCTACTTCGCCAGGCGCAGCGGCGCCGTGGTGGTCTGCGTCTCCGGCAAGTGCGGGAGGGACGGCGAGTTCCTCAGGATCGCCGGCGGCAAGTGCGACCTGGAGCTGATCTGTGACGGGACAGCGTACATCGTCGCCCCGTATTCCGAGGTCGGCCGCCAACTGGCGGAGGCGATCCCCGGCGGCGCCGATGTTCCCGCAGAGGTGTTGGAGGGGCTGAAACAGCAGTCAGACTCGCTTGACACGAGCGATCTCGAGCTGATTCAGGCCGCCAGCAAGCTCCTGCTGGACGACAAGGTGCCGGACGAGTTCTGGCAGGGCGTCTCCGACCGGTGCATCGCCTGCACGTCCTGCAACCTGGCGTGTCCCACGTGCACGTGCTTCGACGTCTTCGACCGCCCGTCCGGCGGCACGGTGCAGCGGTGGCGGATGTGGGATTCCTGCCAGCTCGACGGGTTCATGCGCGAGGCCAGCGGGCATAACCCGATGGGCGAGGAGCGTGTCCGAACGCGCCGTCGCATCCACCACAAGCTCGCCGCCGACGTCGCCCGCCACGGCCGCATCACCTGCTATCTGTGTGGGCGATGCGATGACGTGTGCCCGACGGGCATCGGCATCAAGGCCGTCTGCCGGGAGATGGTCGAGCGATACGGCTCGCCGTAACTCCAGCGGCAGTATGCCTTACTGATTCACGGACAGCCGAGATCGGCCCGGTTGGAGGTGCTGTCGGATGATCGACCTTTTCGGGCGGACAATCAACTACCTCCGCGTCTCCGTCACGGACCGCTGCAATCTGCGCTGCCGGTACTGCATGCCCTCAGCCGGCGTCAGGCTGCTGCCGCGTGGGACAATCGTCTCGTTCGAGGAGATCGTCGACGTGACCCGCGCCGCCGTGGAAGCCGGCATCCGCAAGGTGCGACTGACAGGGGGCGAGCCGCTCGTCCGCCGCGGGATCGCGGACCTCGTCGCGGCGCTGGCCCGCATCAGAGGCATCGAAGACCTGGCCATGACCACCAACGGCACTCTCCTGGCCGACTGCGCCGGCGAGTTGGCCGCGGCGGGATTGCAGCGGGTGAATATCAGCCTCGACACTGTAGATCCTCAACGCTACCGGGAACTGACGCGAGGCGGCGAGGTTGCCGAGACCATAGCCGGTATAGACGCGGCGATCGCCGCCGGGTTGTTCCCCGTCAAGCTGAATTGCGTCGTCGAGGACTCCTCGGACGACGCGGACGTGGAATCCGTCAGGGCATTCGCTCGCGACAGGGGGCTGGAGGTCAGGACGATTCGCCTGATGGAGTTCGAGACCGGGCGATTCTCCGTTGTCGAGGGAGGGACCGGCGGGGATTGCCCGAAGTGCGACCGACTCCGCCTGTCCAGCGACGGCATGATTCGCCCGTGCCTGTTCTCGGACATCGCGTTCAGCGTTCGCGAGTTTGGACCGTCGGAGGCGATCAGACGCGCCGTCGCCGCCAAGCCCCAAGCCGGCGGCCCATGTGTTCACAACTGGATGCACGGCATAGGAGGCTAGAAATGAATCGGCCTTTGCGCGCGGGCGGCGCCGGTCAGGCCAGGATGGTCGAGCGTTGGCTGACAACCATCGCCATGATGGCGATCGCGGTCGTCGCCGCGACATCCGGCTGCGGCGAGAAAACCTCGGGATCGGCTGAGGACCGAGGCCGCGACAAGCAGGAGCTGACGATCTTTCACGCCGGCAGCCTGTCCGTGCCGTTCAGGGAGATCTCAGCCATATTCCAGGCCGAACACCCGGGGGTGACGGTCAAGGCGGAGGCAGCCGGCAGCCGCGACTGCGCGAGGAAGATATCCGACCTTGACCGGCGCTGCGACGTGCTGGGCTCGGCCGACTACACGGTCGTGACGGCCCTGCTCATGCCCGAACACGTGGACTTCAACATCCGTTTCGCCCTCAACGAGATGGTCATCGCATACACGGACGAATCCAGGCTCAGCGACAAGATCACGCCGGAAAACTGGGTCGAGATCCTGCTGTCTGCCGGCGTGGCGGTCGGCCGATCCGACCCCAACCGAGACCCGTGCGGCTACAGGGCGCTGATGCTCTTCCAGTTGGCTGAGAAGTACTTCCGGATGCCGGGCCTCGCCCGGAAGCTGGCGGGCAAGAGCGGTGAGAAATACATCAGGCCGAAGGAGACCGAGCTCCTGGCCCTGCTGGAAGCGGGCGAGATCGACTATGCCGTAATCTACCGCTCGCTTGCCGAGCAGCACGGCCTCAAGAGCGTGCTGCTTCCCAAGGAGGTAAACCTAGGCTCGCCGGCGTTCGCGGATTTCTACCGCACGGCCACCGTGAGCGTCACCGGCAAGCGCCCGGGCGAGTTCGTCGTCAAGACAGGCGAGCCGATGGTCTATTCGGTCACTATTCCCAAAGACGCCCCCAACCGTGAGATGGCTGAGGCATGGGTGCGGCTGCTCCTGTCGCCCCGCGGCCGGGCGGTGATGGAAAGGAACGGTCAGCCCTGCGTGACGCCCGCCGAGGCCGACGGGCTGGAAAACGTGCCGGCGAGCCTCAGGCAGTTCTGCAAACAGGCATGGGCGAGCCGAGCTTTGGAGTCACAGCAATGATCGAAGCACTGCACAAGCGTGACGCCGGCCGTACCTGGCAGTTCCAGGCGATCATGACGATTCTCGGGTCCTGCGTGCTTCTGTTCATCCTCGCTCCGTTGGCGGGGATGCTGCTAGCGGCCTCTCCGGGCGGGGTGGCGGCCGCGGCCGGCGACAGCGAGGTGATCCAGTCCGTCAAGCTGACGCTGCTGGCGGCGATGTTCGCCACGGTTGTCGCCACCGTCGCGGGCGTTCCCCTGGCGTACCTGCTGGCGAGGAAGCGATTCTTCGGGCGCGCAGCCGTGCTGGCGATCATAGACCTGCCCATCGTCATCCCGCATTCCGTGGCCGGCATCGCCTTGCTCACAGTGATCGGCAGGAGGTCGCTTGTCGGCGGGCTGGCGGGCGACGGGCTGGCGGGCACGACGGCGGGGATATCGGTCGCGATGGCGTTCGTCTCGATGCCCTTTCTCGTGAACGCCGCCCGCGAGGCGTTCGCCGCCGTCCCGGAGAAGCTGGAGCGGGCGGCAAGGACGCTGGGCGCGTCTCCGGCCCGGACCTTCTTTACCATATCGCTGCCGATGGCCAGGCGAGGCATCCTCTCCGGCATGATCCTCATGTGGGCCCGCGGGATAAGCGAGTTCGGCGCCGTCGTCATCATCGCCTACCATCCCATGACCACGCCGGTCCTGGTGTTCCAGCGGTTCAACGACTACGGCCTCAGCTACGCCAGGTCGGTCGCGGTGCTGCTGATCGGCGTCTGCGTCGCCATATTCATCGTCCTGCGGCTGTTGTCCGGCAGGGCGAAAGCGCAAGGATGACAGATGCTTGAGCTGCAATCGATCGACAAGCGTCTCGGCGCCATGCAGCTGTCCGACATCTCGCTGATGGTCGACAGGGGGCAGTGCCTCGTGCTCCTGGGCCCGTCTGGAGTGGGCAAGACGGTCCTGCTGGAGATCGTCGCCGGGCTGACCAAGCCGGACGCGGGCAAGATTCTCTGGGACGGGACGGACGTGACCTCTCACCCGCCGGAGGTGAGGCGGTTCGCCGTCGTCTACCAGGACTACGCGCTGTTCCCGCACATGACAGTCGCCAGGAACATCACCTATGGCCTGCGGGCGGCCGGCGTCAAGGCGAGCGAGGCACGCGAAAGGCTGGCGGATATGGCCCAGATGCTTGGGATTCAGCCGATCCTGTCCCGCCGGCCGGGCTCGCTGTCCGGCGGCGAGCAGCAGCGCGTCGCCCTGGCGCGGGCGCTGGCCGCCAGGCCCAGGCTGCTGCTCCTGGACGAGCCGCTGGCCTCCCTGGACACCAACACGCGACTCCGCCTGCGCAGGGAACTCAAGCGTATCAACAGGGAGTTGAGCATCCCGATTCTCCACGTCACGCACGACCCCGAGGAGGCCATGGTGCTCGGCGATAGGGTCGGCGTCATGCTCGGCGGGCGGATTCGCCAGGTGGCGCCGCCGGAGGAGCTGTTCCGCACGCCCTCCGACCCTGACGTCGCCGCCTTCCTGGGCCTATGGAACGTCCTGCCGGTGGCCGAGGTGAGGGGCAACGAGTGCCTGACGCACGGGCAGTGGATCCACGCCAGCTCGGCCGACGGTTCCGTCTCGTACCTGTGGATCAAGCCCGAGGAGATCGTTCTCTCGACGAGCCCATTCGACAGCAGCGCGAGGAACCAGCTCAAGTGCCGCGTGGTCGACTGGGACTACATGGGGGCTCTCTATGCCGTGCGGGTGGAATGTGGCGATCTGAAGCTGATCGCGCTGATCACGCACGCGTCCTTCGAGCAACTTGGGGTGGCCGCCGGGGCGGAGCTGTATGCGACGTTCAAGAGCTCCTCAATCCACTGCTTCTAGGATCGCCTCTGCCCTGTCGGGTCATCCTATTCGCTCGCCACGCGGCCGCGACGGCGTCGTGGCCGTCGCGAACGAGAGCGGCGCGCCGAGCCATTGGACCGGTTCTTCGGTTTGACGGTGTCGTCCTGGGCGGCGTAGCTGTCCAGGCGCGTCGGGGCAGGCAACTTGTCGCCGATGAGCCTCCGCACGCCACTGACGAACCGGCGATCGCCCCGCGTGACGAAGCTGGTGGCCAGGCCGCTGGCGTCCACGCGGGCGGTCCGGCCGATGCGATGCACGTAATCCTCCGGGTGGTGCGGGAAGTCATAGTTGACGACATGCTCGATGTCGCTGATGTCCAGTCCGCGTGCGGCAATATCGGTGGCGATAAGGACACGCCGGGCGCCGTCGCGGAAATCCGCCAGCGCCTTGTCGCGATCAGCCTGCTCGAGGCCGCCGTGAATCCGCACGGCCCGGAGCCTCCGGTTGCTGATGCTGCGAGCCAGGCGATCCACCCCTCGCTTGGTCCGGACGAACACCAGCACGCGTCCCCGGCTCTTGCCCAGAAGCCTCAGCAGCAACGGCGTCTTGGCGTCTTCCGCCAGCTCGAAGAGCTCCTGTTGCGCGCGGTGGGCCGGGGCGCATTGCCCGATCTGGATGCGGACGGGGTCGTGCATGCTCTTGCGGGCGATCCGCTCCACGTCGCGGGGCAGCGTGGCGGTGAACATCATCGTCTGTCGGTCGCGCGGCAGCGCCGAGATGATCCGGCGTATCTGCGGGATGAAGCCCATGTCATGCATCCGGTCGGCCTCGTCCACCACCAGGACCTCCAGCTCCTTGAACGAGACCCTGCTATTCTCGATGTGGTCGATCAGCCTTCCCGGCGTGGCGACCAGGACATTGGGCCAGGACCGCAAGGCCCCGTCGTCTTCGTCGAGGGGCACGCCGCCGACGATGGTGGCGACGCGCAGGCCGGAGGATTCGCCCAGTTGGTTGAACATGGCGGTGATCTGGGCGGCCAACTCGCGCGTTGGTGCCAGCACTAAGGCGCCCAGCTCAGCTCGGCCGGCCAGACGCTGGATGATCGGGATGGCAAACGCGGCCGTCTTGCCCGTGCCCGTCTGCGCCAAGCCGATCACGTCCTTGCCCTCCAACGCGGGCGGAATGCAGGCGGCCTGTATGGGCATAGGCCGATCGTAGCCGGCCCGGCGGATGCTTTGGTGGATGGTTTCCAGCAGGGGGAAATCGGCGAACTTCACATCGTTTTCAGTAGACAATCTCTGACCTTCACATAGCCCACGACATAAACCAGCTCGAATCGCGGCCGGAGGTGCAGAGAAGCCACTCCTTGTGGGTTGCCGCGCCGGGCGGTTGGGAATCGCGACGCACGACCTGTTCGTGCCGGTCCGTTCCCGTTGCGCCCGACGTTTCGCGGGCGCCCCATCTGTATCTTGTCTGCCGGCGGGCCTGCGGACTCCTCCGCCGGCCTGCCGGGCAAGACCGCAACTGCCGATCCACTCCCAGGGGGCTATGACCTCCATGAATCGAGGGCCAACACCAAGCAGCATCCGGCAGTTGCACAATGCCTGAATCATCCGATCCAAGCACGATACCCATTATATCGGCTACCCGGGCAGAAGGGGCAAGATAAACAAAAGAGTAATCCGGCGGCCTGCGGCGTCATCCGGCGGGCCTGAGCCTGGGCGGCGGTCACCGCGGCTGGGTGTCGCGGAGGCGGCGGAGCATGTGAGCGGACTCGCCGGCGTCAATCGGCTCGATCAGCAGCGCCAACTCGACGGATGCCTCGATCCACTCAGCCGTCCTGCCCGCGCCACTCAGCGCGTCGATGTGCTCGCGGCAGGCCCGTGCCTCCGACTGAATGGCTGCCCGAAGCGCGGCGCGGGCGGCCTTACCGGCTACGGCCTGGACCGCTGCCCGCAGCACGCGGCTATCCGTGGGCAGGTCAAGATCGTCGGCGCGGACGCCGATTCGGGCATTGGGGTTCTCGACGGCCGTGTCGTCGAAGCTGACCGATGCCCTCACGGGGATGTCCCGGGCGACAACTCGGCCTGCCTGGTCCCGTATCGAGACGCGAACGGCGACCGTGCCGGTCTTCTCATAGCGGCAGACGGCGTATTCCCACACGGCCGGGATGTGCTGGCGGATGAGGTTCGGCGTACGGCGCAGCTCGCGGCGGATCCGCTCGGCCTCGGCCTGCTTGCGGGCGATGCGATCCTTCATCGCGTGCTGCATCCGGCCCGTGCCGCCGCAAGGCTTGCAGGGGAGCGTGCCTTTGCCCTTGCAGCGGGGGCAGGGCTTATCTTCCCTACTGGGCGGGGCCTTCTGGTCGTCATTCCGGCGACGAGGCTGCCGTGCCCTCGCCTCTGTTGTGGTCGGCGCGACCTTCTCGCCCTGCCGCGGCTGCGGACCGGCGGCCTTGCGCTTGGGGGCTGGTCTTGTCTCGACGATCTTGCCCGTGCCCTTGCAGCGAGGGCACTTGGTCTTGCCCTCCCCGTCGCAGGCATCGCACTTGTGGTCGGCCTTGCGACGCAGCTCGTTCAGCTCGCGCTGGACCCCCCGCAGCCGAGCGCGAAGCTGCGGGATTGCCGGGTTTGGCATCTCGCTCAGGACGGTGAAGCCGGCGGTGCGGTGTTCCCTGCGCACGAGATCGGTGTTGATGCCGACATCGTCCACCTCGACGACGGCTACGTAATCGGCCTGGTCTCCGCGGCGCGCGGGCAAAACGTCCACGAACGCGGGCTTGACAGTGAAGACGTCTCGCATCAGTTCCGCTCGCATATCGCCTGTCGTCGCGGCCTGGGAGTAGGGGCCTGGCCGAAGGTCGACCGCCAGCGAGAAGCCCACGCGGTCGAGCACCTTGGCCCGCGCCCGCCGCAACGCCGCGCCCTGGGCGGTGGGCTGATGTTCTCTCGCGGCCAGGTACCACAGCATCGCGCTGCCGGGCAGGCCTTGCGAGGCGGCCTGGTCGCCGCGGATCGTGTTCACCCTGCCCAGGCCGGTCCTAGCCGGCTGCCAGCCGGGGTAGGAGACGGCTGCGGCGCGGAACTCTCGCTCGGCCGCGGCGAAGTTGTCGTTTGCCAGGTACTCGTTGCCGGCGCGGCAGTGTGCCTCAGCCGCCTCGCGGCGCGCGCGAAGTCGCAAGGCCAGCGCCTCGGCGTGAGACGGGTACACGGCCAGGGCCTGCTCAGTGGCGGCGACTGTCTGATCCCATTCGCCTCGCGCCGCGTGCGCTGTGGCGAGGGCATGGAGCTGCTCGGCCTGCTGGCGCAGCGCCTCAGCCCGCGACAGGTCGGCCCGCGCCGCCTGGAGGCCCGGCCAGATCGCCAGCGCAGACTCGAAGGAACCTATCGCGTCGTCCAGCTTCCTCTGGGCGAGCAGACGCCGGCCTTGGTTCAGCAGGGTCGCGGCGCGGTCCATCTGCTGTTTGCACTCGTGCAGGCCGGCCCGCGCGGGCAGCAGGTTCTTATTGGCGGCCTTGGCCTGGGCCAGCAGATCAGCCGCCCGCGGCCAAGTTCGCTGCTCCATCAGCTCCCGCGCCTGGGCCAGCAACGTCGTGGCGCCGCCGTCCTCGCGGCTGTATGTCCCGCTCAGCGAGGCCAGCGCCTCGGCCGCGTCGGCGTTATCCGGCCAATGCTCCAGCGCCTTTGTGAGATGCTCGCCTGCTCGGGTGAGATCGCCCTGGTCGGCCCAGCGGATAGCCTCGCCGTATTGTGCCTTGGAGGCAGCCTGGCGTACGACGGCGAGGGCGCTGGCGGCCCTGGCGAAGGTTGGGTCGATCGAGAGGCTTTCCTGGTATTCGGCGATGGCCTGCTCCCAGCGGCCCTGGGCGGCGAGCCGCTGGCCTTCGGCGTAGGCGGCCCGGCACTTGGCGGCCCGCATGCGAGCCTGGAACTCGGCGTCCCCGGCCAGGTCTTCGTCGCGCCGCAGCGCGTTGCGATAGTGTTGCAGTGCCTCAGCCGGGCGGTTGTCCAGCATGGCTGCATCGCCCCTGGCGATGTGTCTGGCGGCACAGCCGACGGGGCAGGCCAGCAGCGTCGCCGCTGCGAGCACAATGGCGACGGTCGCGGTCCGGCTAACCCGCCGCCGCGGCGAGCCGGGGGGCCTGCGTCGGCTGGGGGCGGCGTCCAACGCCAATCGCTCTGTGTTCTGTCCGGTCATCGTGCACCGTCCTTTCCGCCGATTCGGCCGGTTGTGGAGTGCCTTCTCACCTGGACAGTGGCTGCTGCGGAGCCTGCGGTTACAGCCGATCCTGCGATCCCGGCCAACTGGGCGCTTTCAGTTTGACTGGCACTGGCCCCCCACGGAGTCGTACAATTTGACGAGATTCGAGTCTCTCATATCGTCCTCGCCGAGACGACGGGGCAGCGCGAGGAGCCATCAAATGGGATCGGAATCTCGCACATGCGCGGTGTGCAGTAGGGAGATGTCTCTGGCTACAGTCGCCGGCAGGTCAATCACCAACAAGGTCTGTGAGAGTTGCCTCGGCCTCATCGGGGCGCAGGGCGGCATTCCGCTGCGCGACTTCCTGGACGGCCTGGACGTGCCGGTGGTCGTCGTTGACGATGATGTCGTTGTCAAGCAGGCCAACAAGCCGCTGCTGCGTTTGATCGGCAGGGACTTGCCGGAGATAAGAGGCCGGCGCGGCGGCGATGTGTTCGAGTGCGCCTACGCACGCCTGCCGGAAGGCTGCGGCAAGACCGTGCACTGTAGCGGCTGCGCGATCCGCCGATCCGTGACGTGGACCTTCATTACCGGGGAAAGCCTCAACCAGGTGCCGGCCTATCTCAACCGCGACATGGACACGCAGTTCCGCCAACTGGGCATGCTCATATCGACTGAGAAGGTCTGGGACATGGTCCTGTTGCGGATCGACCACATCGGCACCCAGCCGGAATCCCAGGGGCGCGAACTGATGCACTGAGGCCACGGTGGTGACCGGCTCAGGTGCGCGGCGGCTGACCGTCCGGGCCCGAGGCGACGGAACCAGTCTTGCTGGGCTGGGCCTGTTGGACTCGATTTCGCCCGCCGTTCTTGGCCTGATAGAGGGCCTCGTCGGCGCGCCGCATCAGGTCCTCGCCGCAGACCACGCCGGTGGAGTCGGCCACGCCGAAGCTGGCGCTGGTCTGAACCGCGGTGTCCTTGTCCACCTCCAGGCGAATGGCCTCCACCTTCTGTCGGCAGCGTTCGGCGAGAATGGCGGCCGAGTCGGCGAACTCCTCCGGGACGAGGATGGTGAACTCCTCTCCGCCGTGGCGAGCGGGCAGGTCGGCCGCTCGGCACTCGCTGGAGAATATCTTGGCGACCTCCTGCAGCAGCCTGTCGCCGACGTTGTGGCCGTGTTGGTCGTTGACGGACTTGAAGTGGTCCAGGTCGGCCATGATGACCGACAGCGGCGAGCCGTACCGCTCGTACCTCGACCATTCCTGCTGGAGGCGTTCCATCAGCGCCCGTCGATTCCACAGTTCCGTCAGGGGGTCGATGTGCGAGTACTTGATCAGCAGGTCCTGAAGGCGCTTGCTCCTCAGTGCCGCCCGCACTCGGGCGCGCAGCTCGAAGGCGTTGAACGGCTTGGTTACGTAGTCGACCGCGCCCAGGTCCAGGCCCTTGATCTTGTGCTCGGTGTCGTCGGAGGCGGTCAGGAATATCACCGGGATCATGCACAGTTCCTGGTCGCTCTTCAGCGTGCGGCAGACGTCGAAGCCCGACAGGCCCGGCATGTCCACGTC
>CAYUYH010000044.1:0-13700 GCA_964449175.1 uncultured Planctomycetaceae bacterium | reverse complement strand
GCCTGGAGCATGTCCAGCGCCTCGGTGCCGCGCACCTCACCGATGATGATGCGGTCGGGCCTCATGCGCAGGCTGTTGCGCAGCAGGTCGCGCTGGGTGACCTCGCCCTTGCCTTCGATGTTAGGCGGGCGCACCTCCAGCCGCACGACGTGCTCTCGCTGGAGTTGGAGCTCGGCGGCGTCCTCGATGGTCACCACGCGCTCGTGAAGCGGAATCCACTTGCTCAGGACGTTCAGCAGCGTGGTCTTGCCGGTACCCGTGCCGCCGCTGATGAGGACGTTCATCTTGCAGCGCACGCAGTGCTGGACGAACTGCGCCATCTCCGGGGGCCAGGAGCCAAGCTCGAGCAGCTTGTCGCTGTCTATCGGTATCTCGCCGAATCGCCGAAGGCTCATCGATGGCCCCACCAGCGACAGCGGCGGGATGATGGCGTTGACCCTGGTGCCGTCCTGAAGGCGCGTGTCGAGCATGGGCGAGGCTTCGTCGATGCGACGGCCGGTGTTGGCTGCGATCCGCTGGATCACCAGCATCAGGTGGTCCTCGTCGCGGAAGGTCACGTTGGTCTTCTCCAGCCGCCCGAATCGCTCGATGTATATCTGGTGCGGACCGTTGACGAGGATGTCGCTGACCGTCGGGTCGCGGAGGAACACTTCCAGCGGCCCCAGGCCGAATATGTCGTCCATCAGCTCGCGGATGAGCTTCGCCTTGTCGGCTGTAGACAGCGGGCGCCCTTGCTCACTCAGCAGCGCGTCCACTCGCCGCGAGCACTCCGCCTGGAGCTGCTCCAGCGGCATCTGCCTGGCCTGGACGAAGTCCATCGTCTCAAGCAGTCGACGATGCACCTTGGCCTTGATGGACTGTGAAATCCGCCCCGTGGATTCCTCAACTTGTGGATTGCCCGCCGGTTTCCGTCGGTTGGTGTTCATATTGTTCTACCGTGCCGTATGCCCCATGCGAAGTTCGCTGGCGCGGGCCAGTTTTCCGGCCAGCTCTCGAATGTCCTTGAGCATCCCCGATCGCGGCGAGGATCGGCTGAGGGGCTGGCCGTAGTTCACGCCGCGAATCGCGCTCTGGTAGTCGTTGCGGATTCGCTCCAGCGGGACAGCCCCCAGCGCTCGCTGAGCGTCGTCGAGGGTGACCATGGAGCTTCGCCTGTGACAGCGGTTTGCCAGGGGGATAAGCTTGTCTGTCCTGATGCCCCGTTCCGTGAGCGCCATCAGAATCTCGCGAGTGATCCGGACGTCCTTGACATTCAACTGAAACACAATGATCGTCGAGCTGCTCTGCGCGGCGAGGGCAGCCGCCAGGTCCATCGGCGCGCGCGGCGCGTCTATGACCGTGTAGTGGAAGCCCTGCTTGCAGGCGTCGAGCATCGCATCCAACTGCGCGAAGTCGGGGGCAATTGGGTTGCCGAAGTCGGCGCTGGCCGGACTGGACAGCACGAACACGCCCTCGCCATAGCTGACGGCTGTGGACCGTATCAGTTGCCCGTCTATGCTGCCGGCGTGGCTGAGGACGTCGGTCAGGCCATACTGCCCGCTCACCCCCAGATACGAGGCGACCGCCCCGTAATGCAGGTCCATGTCGACCAACAGGGTGGGGTCGCCGCTGTCCAGGTGCAGCTCGTTGGCGAAGTTGATCGCTATCGTGGTCGCGCCGCATCCGCCGCTTGCCGACAGCACCGTCGTTATGCTTCCGCCCCTTTGCCCGGCTTCGGCCTCTTCGGGGATAAGCCGGCTCAGCGCAGCCGACAACTCCTTGGACAGGGACTTCTTGCCCAGGAAGTGTCTGGCGCCGGCCTGCATCGCTGACAGCATCATCTCGCTGCTCAGGTCGTTGCTTATCACGATGAAGCGCGTCTCCGGGAACCGTGCCGTCAGGCGCTCCAGCTCCGACAGCATCCGCTCCGGGCGCGTGTCTATATCCACCAGGGCTGCCGGCACCGGCTTTCGCTGGAGATAGGCAGTCAGCTCCTGGAGGTCGCGACACACGCCGTTTGTGGCGAATCGTCCCTCGGCCTCGAGGGCGTTGTTCACGGCCTCGGCAGTGGGCTCCTCATCAGTGACAAGCAGTATCGAACGTCTCGAACTCATCGGTTATTCCCGCCGGCGACCGCGGACATCCGTGCGGGCCGCCGGCTGTGATAAACACATGTCAACCGCCATCCTTCAGTGCGCGGCGCCGTCGGCTGGGGCCGGCGTGCTCGGCGCGTCGTACCTCACCCAGGCGCCCGGGCCTATCAGCCTGTCGAATCCCGCGCTCCTCAGCCAGGCTGCCTGAGCCGGCGACAGCTCCGGAGGTTTGGAGCTTTCCACTTGCCCCATGGCATAGAACTCCCAGTCGTTCGGCGGATTGTGCAGCACGCCGGGCAGCGGCGGCGTCGACGCCAGCGACAGCGGCTCGACCAGCGAGGCCGTCACCAGCACGACCAGCTCCGTCTCGCCCAACTGGTACCGCGCGGACCGGAACAGCGCGCCCAGGATGGGCAGGTCGCCCAGTCCGGGGACCTTGGAGGTGCGGGCGTTGGAGGACGTGCTAAGCAGTCCCGCCATGCCGAAGGTCTGCCCGTTGTACAGCTCCAGCGTGGTCTCAGCCTTGCGCGTCAGCAGCGCCGGCACGCGGAAGCCCTGGATGGTCACGGCTCCCGTGTCGGTCAACTCGCTGACCTCGGGCGCGACGTGCAGGCTTATCTTGCCGTTGCCCAGAACGATCGGGCGGAACGACAGGCGCACGCCGTATTCCTTGTACTCGATAGTGATGGAAGTGCCGGCTGCACCCGAAGTAATGGTCTGCGCGACGGGAATGGGAAACTGCCCGCCGGCCAAGAAGCTGGCCTCCTGGCCGCTGAGGGCGACCAGCGTGGGCTCGGCCAGAATCCTGAGGTACTGGTTCTCCGAGAGGGCCTGGACGAACAGCTCCAGGTTCCAGTCGGTGATCCCGCCGAACAGCGTCATGGTCTGTGCGACGCCGACGGCGTCGGTGAACTGGAACGGCAGGCCGTGTGCGGCGGTCGTGCCGCTCGGTATGCCGATCGTGATCGGGTTCAGCGCGCCGCCGGAGGCCGGCCCGATGGTCACTCCGCCGAAGGCGTCGTTGCCGGTCATGAAGCCGTTGACGCCGATGGACCGGATGGCAGTGCGGCTGACCTCCGCGATGCGGACCTTAAGCCGCACCTGCTGCACGCCGGCCAGGCTGGTCATGTCCACGTAGTTGACCTTGGTGGCGTCGAGGAACCTGTGAAGCTGGTCGGCTTCCTCGGCCCGCGCGACCTGCCCGGTGATGACGACCATGTCCCGGCTTTGGCTGACGGCCAGCGTGGAGCGAGGAAACAGCCGGGCCAACTCGTCCCGTATGTAGCCGACGTCGCCGCCGACCTCGATTCGGCCCCTCCACAGCTCCTCGGCGTCGTTCCACATCAGCAGGTCAGTCGAGCCGACGGACCTGCCCATCACCAGGACCTGGTCGGCGGTCAGGGCCTGGGCGTCGGCGATGTTCGGGTCGGAGATCGACACGCGCTTCACCGGCCAGGGCGCGTAGACAACCGTGGACTGCCCGATGCTTAGCGTGATGACCTCGGCCTGGCCTTCGTTGCGGTTCGACTGACCCGTGACCGGGCTGACCAAGACCAACATCAGTCCAATCGCGCAGCAGGCGATCAGCATGACGGGCAGTGCAGCCGGCGCCCTCTTGCGTATCCCTGCTATGTGCGTTTGGCACCGTTCATGAACACCTAGGATCGCCCGCCGGGCGGGCCCGCGGTCAGATTTGTTCTCGTTCATGGCTTCAGTCACCCTTTTTCTCTACCGGCATGGAGACAGACTGCACTTCCGAGGAGCCGCCGCGTATGAATAGGATCGACCAGCGCTCCGTCCGAGTGGGACGAGGCCCGCCGTCCGACGGCGTTGTGGGCGCGACCCGGGGCATCGCGGCTCGTCTCTGAAGCGCGCTGACCAGTTCGCTTCGCAGTGTTGCGGTCTCGCCTTCCTCTTGCACGGGCACCTCCAGGGGATTGCGCAGCGCCAGGGAGATCTTCCCGTAGTCCCTGGCGATGGAGAGCTCCTCGGCCTGCTTGGGCGTCACGAGCAGCTGCACGAGCCGCTTCGTGGATCGCCCCGTGCCGTCGGTCGGCTCGCCGTTTTCCGCCGTCAGCACCGTCTGCTCCTCGACGGCCCAGACCTGCACGCCCCGCTCCAGCGTCATGGAGATCACCTCGTCGTTGCCCGGGAGGCGGAAGGTAGCCAGGACGTCCACGACGCTGCCGGGATACAGCAGGCCCTTCAGCGACGCATAGTCCGAAAGCGACACGCCGAAGGCGCGCATCCCCTCGGGGATGGCCGCCGCGGCGCTGACGCCCGACCCCTTGCGGGCGAAGCAGGCAGCCGTGAAGGCTTGACCCTTCTTCACCGGCATGACCAGGACCCTGTTGACCACCTGGACCGAGTCGGACAGACAGTCCTCCGGGGCCTGGTTGGCGGGGAGGGTCTTGGCCTCGACCGATTCGGAGTCGACCACCGTCATCGCCGGCATGTCTTTGCTGGCGACGAGCACAGTGATGTCGCCGGCGCCTCGCGCCCTGCCTCGGCCGCCGGCGCCCGTCAGCCCGACGAGCAGGGCCGCCGCCAGCGCCGCCACCAGGCCGGCCGCTATCAACCCCACGATTGACCATTTCATTGGACCATCTCCAGATCGTTATGCCTGTCCGGCACGCCCTGCCGCCAAGTGCGTCTTCCTTTGCGCGCTGGGCTAGGCTGCGTTAGTCAACTGACCCTGCCGGCAAGACAAGCTTGGCCGGCGCAAGGTGTTTACACATCGGCGCACAGCCTATGCGCAGCAGAGACACGCGCACATCTCTCTGTTCGGGTATGCGGGGCAACAGGCTTTAGAGAATAGTAGAACGCCCGTGCCGGTTTTTTGGGCCCAGCCGAGGCGTCGGCCAGGCGGCGGGTCGTCAGACGCCTTCCTTGGCCATGCCCACCGAAGAGCGAAGATTCGTGGGCGTCGGCAGGAGCGCCGACAGGCCAAACAGCTTCACCGTGTCGTATGGCACGGTGACCTGGACCGTGACGATGTTGCCCGGACCGGGCGTCGCGCTGGGCGAGACGCTCACCGTCGCCGAGGCGCCGGGGATGCCCGCATCGTCAAGCAGCTTCCGCGTGTGGGCGGCGATTTGGCCTTCCGAGGTGACGTCCGGCGACACCGCGTAGCGGGCGCCGTTGCGGGCGGCGTTGTTGACCTGCGAGGCCTTGAGGAACAGCCAGCCGTACTCGAGTACGCCGAATGTCAACACCACCAGCAATGGCAGCACAAGTGCCATTTCCACCAGCGCCGCGCCGCGGCGGGTATGTTGTTTGCTCACGTTTGCTGTATGCGCCATAGCGTAACTCCAACAGCGGCCAGGCATGTGCCCGCAAAAATGGCAACACCGTACGGCATTGTCTGCATTTTCTCGGTTGCCGGCAGCGTCAGCTTTGCCCGGAGGGCACGCCGGCCGGCCGCCAGCATGAATACCAGGCCATAGATGATCAGTGCGATATTCCGGAAAACCGTCAGCGCCTTCTGCTTGGCCAGCGAGCATACGACGGCCATCACTATGCCCGCCAGGCTCACGACGAACAGGGTGGCCAGGCCGTTGATCAGGCCCAGCCAGCACCCCAGCGCGCCCATGAGCTTCGCGTCGCCCGCCCCGCCGCCGGCAAAGATGAACAGGGCCAAAAACGGCAGCATGAGCACGACGCAGCCGATGGCGGACTCAGCCAGCCCTGCCCAGCCGGCCGCCGCGGACGCCCACGCCAGCCCGGCAAGCATCACCGGGCCGGTCAGCAGATTGGGTATCCGCCGACGGGCGATGTCGAAAACAGCCGCCACCAGGGAAACGCCGATCACGACGCCCCATTGGAGCGGCTGGTTCCCGTCATTCCAGAGACTCGTTAGCACGTAACTGTTCCGAATTGGCCACAGACCGCAGCGGCCTGCAGACCATATCGGAACAAAAAGCCCCCGCCGATAGGTTCGGCGGGGGCCTTTCTCGTCAGATTCTACTGCCGCAGCTTGTCGAGCAGCAGATTGAACTTCGCGGCGACTTCCTCGCCGACCAGGCCGATGGCCGTGATAGCTGCAACGGTGATCAGGGCCGCGATGATTGCGTACTCGACGGTCTCCAGACCCTTCTCGTCGCTAATGAACCTCTTGACCAAATTCATCATGTGAGCTCTCCTTGTCCTAAATACCTGAAGCTTGTGCGGCGCCGCCTGGGCTCCTTGGCCCGCAACGGCGATCGCACCCTCTACTCGATGCGAGCCAGCCGAAACGTTCGACTGGATATGCCTCGTTAACCTATGAACTTTGTGCTTCTTGGCTTTCGCGGGCACACACATTTGTGCCGTTAGGTCGGCCTGTCAGGACATCCGGGTCTCTGGCCTAGAAATGATAGCTTGTTGCCGACAACGCGATCCTTCTCGATATGACTCAGGAATGCTTGCTCCCCTGGTCCGTCTATTGTTGCCCTCCTTGGCAGACGTGATAGCGAGCACCATGAAGCTCACTGAGCAAATACAATTATAGACGAACCCCCCCAGCGGTCAAGGTGCAAAAGCGCCAATTTGGGGGGCGATTCGGCGCCTCCAGGCGTGCATTTTCTACGAAAGTCTGGTAGCATGTATGGGCGATGTCATTTCTGAGCGGCCAGCCGGCCTGCGCTGAGTGATGGAAGGCTAGCGATAGGTGTTTTTGGGGAATCACTCCCGTTGGCCTAAGTGCCGCGCAAAGCTGGAGTAAGACCATGTCTAGGAATACGCGCAAACGCGGCGCCGTCGCCGTATGGGTGGCGATCACGATAGTGGTGATCATAGGCCTGGTGGGCCTGGCATGCGACGCAGCCTACATCCACCTGGTAGCCCAGCAACTGCACAACGCCGCCGACGCAGCCGCCCTGGCAGGGGCTCAGAAGATCCACATGAACCTGTTTGACGAGGTTCGCGCGCTCGCCCACAAGGCCGGCCTGAGCAACAACGCAGATGCCACCCAGGTGCAGCTGGCCTTGAATGGGAGCAACGCCGCCGACGGCGACATCGTTATCGGACGCTACAACCGCGCCACCCGCACGTTCACGCCGACGCTGGTGGGCGCCGACGCCGTCAAGGTCGTCGCCAAGCGTCCGGACTCCGTTGCCGGGGACAATCCGCTGCCGCTTCTGTTCGGCCCGATCTTCGGCGCGCCGGAGGCCAAGGTCAGCCGATATGCCATCGCCATGAACTACATCACCATAGGCCCGGCCATCCTGGTGCTGGACCCGGCCCGCCGGGATACGCTGCACCTGAACGGCAACAGCGAGATCAACGTGGACAACGGCGGAATCCACGTCAACTCCACCCACGACGACTGCATAGTCATCAAGGGCACGCCTGACATCAACGTCTCCGACCTGAACGTCTGCGCCGACGGCGCCACTGCCAGCCCCGGCAACCTGCACGGCAACCTCAACACCGGCGCGGCCTACATGCCCGACCCGCTGGCGCACCTGGACTTCCCCGACACCAAGCACATGCCGACGCTGACCCAGGACGGGCCCGTTTTGTCACCAGGCTACTATCCCGACGGCATATCGCTGAACAACGGCTCGCTGCGCCTCCAGCCGGGCATCTACGTCATCGGCGGCAATGGCCTGGACATCACCGGCGGGATCTTCGAGGCCGAGGGCGTCCTGCTGGCCGTCACGGGCAGCGGCAAGAAGGCCAAGATGAATCTGGACCTGACCGGCAACGGGCGGATCAGCATCTCACCGATGACGGCTGACCAGCTCCCGCCCGGGGCGCCGGTGGAGTTCACGAGGATCAGCATCTTCCAGGACCCCGCCCTGACCAGCGAGGCCCGCCTGCGAGGCAACGAGCAGGTGCACGTCGAGGGGACGATCTACATTCCCAGCGGCGGGTTGGACGTCGGCGGGACAGCCGACCAGTATGGCAGCCAGCTCATCGTCAACACGTTGTCCGTCGCGGGCAACAGCACGATCAACGTGGACTACCAGGGCGACTTCCCCGGGTCCGGCAGGCCGTTCCTGGTGGAATGAACCCCCGGCCGACAGGCCGACTGTCCCGACACGTGCCCGTCAGCTCCTCACCTGACGCACTCCGGGCGCGTCTTCCGGTCCGCGAGGCGGCCCGGCCCTTCCGGCTACCCTAACTAGTTGCCGCCGTGCGGGAAGCACGGCCCGCCATAGTGCTCTACGGGGGATCTTGACCCTTCACTTTGCCCCGTTTGTACTGTAGAATAGTGGGATGGCCCTATCTGTGGGCGGTCACGGCCTGCTGTCCGCCTGGCGCGGGCAGTCGCCAGGCCGTGCAACCATGCGGGCGTTTCGGCGCAAGATTCAGGGAACGGGGAGTCGCCCTCGTGTGTCGCACGGACCAGCGGAAAGGATGATCCCGACCAATGCCTGCGATTCGTTCGCCCTGCTGTGGACCGGCGCGTGGCCGACGCGTATTCCTGCCGGTAGCCGCTGGATATTCGGGAGCGTACTCATGAATGGAAGATCGAACCGAAGAAAGCGAAGCGGCGTGGCCATCGTTGAGCTGGCGATTGTGCTGCTGCTGTTGTCGCTGATGACATTCGGCATGATCGAGTTCGCCATGACCTTCCACGTGTTGCACTGCATGACGAACGCGGCGCGCGAGGCGGCGCGGGAGTTGGCCGTCCGCGGCTCGACGGTGGAGCAGGCCCGGGCGGTGGCCCTGGACAGACTCAGCCACATCAACGCCAACTTCACGGTGACGGCGATCCAGCCCCCCAACACCGGGCCGGGCAGCCATGACGTCACCGTCCGCATCTCCGTGCCCAGATCGGACATCTCGATCGTGGCCTTGGAGGCCTTCAGCGACAAGATCGGGTCACTCGCCACCCTCCAGACCGAGGTGACCATGCGCAAGGAGGGCGACTAGCCGCGGCGTCTTTCAGGCGGTGAAACACGGTGAACAGACCAAGCAGACATCCTGATCGCAGACGCGGCGTGGTGCTGATACTGGTGGCCCTGCTGCTGGCGGCGCTGGCGATGATGATGGCCCTGGCATTGGACGTGGGGTACGTGTACGTCATGCAGGCCGATCTCCAGGCCGCGACGGACGCTGCCGCCCTCGCCGGCGCCAGCGGGTTGACCACATCCCCCGATGAGGCGTACCAGCGGGCCGTGGAGTACGCCGCCAAGAACTCCGTCAACGGCGCGCCCCTCGTGCTTCAGCCCGGCGACGTCCAGGTGGGCACGTGGGATTCAGCTACCTCGCAGTTCACGCCCACCAGTCCATCGTCATCCGAGGTGCCCTATGCCATCCAGGTCACCGGACACCTCACCGCCGACCGCGGCAGCGCGGTCGACCTGTTCTTCGCCAAGCTTCTCGGCAAGAACTCCGCCGACGTCGTCACGTCGTCGACGGCCGTCTTCGGCTCGCGAGACATCGTGCTCGTGCTGGACTACTCCGGGTCCATGAACGACGACAGCGAGCTGCGCCACGTCGCCCGTCTCGGCCGAAGCGAGATCGAGCAGAACCTCCTGAACATCTGGCACGACCTGGGCTCGCCCCAGTACGGCAACATGCAGTTCGAGCCGGTCTACATCAACCCCGCCCTGGACACCACGACGATCATGGCGGCGCTTGGCCTGACGGGCGTGCCGTACCCATTCCCCTCGGGAAGCTGGGGCAACTACATCAGCTACGTCAAGACCAGCGGCTTCGTCCGCGACGCCGGCTACGCCAACGGGTACGGCTACCTGACGTTCATGAACTACCTCCAGGAGATCCAGGCCAAGGCCAGTCAGACGCCGACGCTGTGGCAGACGCGCGAGCAGCCGATCACAGCGGTCAAGGACGCCGTGACTGTGTTCCTGGCCTACCTCCACCAGGTGAAGACAGACGACCGCCTGAGCCTAGTCGCCTACACCAGCGCCGACGGCACGGCCGTCCTGGAGGTGCCGCTGACGAGCGACCACGCCCTGGTGGAACTCACCTCGCGCCAGCGCCAGGCGGGGCATTACCACGACATGACGAATATCGCCGCCGGCATCCAGAAGGCGCGTGAGGAGCTGCAGCTCAACGGACGGGAGTTCGCCACGAAGATGATCGTGCTGCTGTCCGACGGCAAGGCAAACTTGCCCGGCGGCGCGCGGGCCGCGGCGATCGAGCAGGCACATCTCGCCGCGGATAACGGCTTCTTCATACTTTCCATCAGCCTGGGCGCCGACGCGGACGTCGAGCTGATGGCTGAGCTGGCTGAGATCACCGACAGCATCTACTTCGTCGTCCCCGGCGGCAACGACGTGAAGGACTACGAGGAGGCGCTGATGGGCGTCTTCGCCACAATCGCCGGCCACCGCCCACAACGACTGGTGGACTGACCGCTCACGAGAGACCTCCTCACGACTGCCCGTGCCCCAGCATGTTCGTCCCCCGACGCGCCTAGGGTAGCAGTTGCCCTATCGCCTCGACGTCAGGGACCTTGCCGACGACCTTGACCTCCCCGTCGACGGCCAGTGCCGGCGTCATCATCACGCCGAACTTCATGATCTCATTCAGGTCCGTGACCTTCTCGATTTCGTAATCGATTCCCGCTGCCTTCGCGGCGGCCTCGGCGTTCTCGGCCAACTGTCTGCACTTGGGGCAGCCGGCGCCCAGGATTTGCAGCTTGGTCATGGCCTACTCCTTCTGGTCGCGAAAGCGGTCGTCGGCGGTCGTCCGTCCGCCCGCCCGGCCCAGCCAGCCTATGCGACGAACCTCGTAGCAGTCGAATTCTGGAACATAGGGCTTGATGTCCAGCAGGGGCGTGCCGTCCAGCACGTCAAGGTCACGAACATGCAGGATTGCCCCGTGGACGGCGAGCAGCCTTACTGCCGACAGTCCAATTGGGTTAGGCCGACACGGCGCGCGAGTAGCGAACAGCCCGCGCTCGACGTCGTCCTTGAAAGGCCGCACTGACAATCGCGCCGGCGGCGCCCTGTCGAGCCAATAGACCAGCCAAATGCGGTCAAAGCCGTCCAGGTCGCGCAGCCCCTCGGCAAAGGGCTGGAAAACCTCCACCGTGCCTTCGACGCCTTGTGCGTATCGCGGCTGAATCGGCACGCCGGCCGGCTGGGCAAACGGCGAATGAACCACGCCAATCCGTTGAAGCTCCATCGTCTGTCTCCACCTCGAGGCCACGGTGGCCAGCCCTCACGCCAATGCGCCGTAGACCATGCCGGAGATCGTGGCCATCACGACCACCAGCGAGCAGAATACGATCGTCTTACGCGTGCCCATGATGCTTCGGATCACAAGCATGTTGGGCAGCGACAGCGCCGGCCCGGCCAGCAGCAACGCCAGTGCGGGCCCCTTGCCCATGCCCGCGCCCATCAGCCCTTGAAGGATCGGCACCTCCGTCAGCGTCGCGAAGTACATCAATGCCGCAAAGATCGCGGCGAAGAAGTTCGTCCACAGCGGCCAGACGGCTCGAACGAAGCTCTCGAACCCACCGCCGGACCAGCCCGTGACGGCGAAAAACGTATCGGGCGAGTCGCCGACGAGCGTTTCCACGTACTTGCCGGGAATCACCCCTTCATGTCCCGGCCTGCCGAGCAGAAAGCCCGCCACCAGCACGCCCGCCAGCAGCAGCGGCAGGATCTGCTTGGTGAAGGTCCACGTCGCAGCCAGCCACTCGCCGCCCTCGCCCTTGCTCGTGCTGAGCACGACGCCCAGGCCGACTGCGCCCGCGGTGAACGGCAGCATGGGCCAAAGGCCCCCGCCGGGCAGCACGACCGCCAACACGACAGGCGCCACAGCCGCCAGGGCGACCTTCCACCACGCCAGGCGGAACCACAGCACGAGCACCACGGCCAGCACCGCGGCCAGGGCGCCCGTGATCGCCCACCTGGCTGAGTAGACCGCTCGCCAGGCCTCCCCGGACTCACCTGTCTGGCCCCAGTTGGCGAACACGAGCACGCCGACCATCAGCGCGAAGAACAGTCCGTTCTGCCAGAGCGGCCGGGTCGTCTCCGCCACGGGGGCGACGAGCTGGCCGGCAGCCTTGGCCGTCTCTTCCTTGCGGTAGAGCAGGTGCATGGCCAGGCCGATCACGACGCTGAAGACCACCGCCCCGACGGCCCGCGCGATGCCGAGCTGAAGCCCGAGGATTCGGGCAGTCAGGATGATGGCCAGCACGTTGATCGCCGGGCCGGAGTAGAGGAACGCGCACGCGGGCCCCAGCCCCGCGCCCATGCGGTAGATGCCCGCGAACAGCGGCAGCACCGTGCAGGAGCAGACGGCAAGGATGCTCCCCGACACGCTCGCCACGCCGTAGGCCAGCACCTTGTTTGCCCGCGCGCCCAGATACTTCATAACGGACGCCTGGCCGACGAACACGCCGATCGCCCCGGCGATGAAGAAGGCCGGCGCCAGGCACGATAGCACGTGCTCGCGGGCGTACCACCGCCCGAGGTGTAGCGCCTCTTCAACCGCGCCAACGAAGCGAGGCCAGTGCATCGGCAGCCAGAACAGCGCCGCGAACGCCGCCGCCATCGTCGCCAGCTTCCACCATTCTGTTCTCCAGTTGACCATGCTCTCTCCGAGAGGTGCCCAGTCGCCAGGTGGCTGCTCTCCGACGGGCTACTGACTACTGGCCACCAGGTACTGTCTCACTTCATGCTGCGGAGCAGCGCACTGGCCTGGCGGGCCTGGTGACGCAGCACGCCGCTTACGCAGTTCAGGAACGTCAGCACGCATGGGGTCTTGATGGAGTAGAACATCTTCAGCCCGTCCTTGCGGGCCTCGACCAGCCCCGCGCCGGCCAGGATGCCCAGGTGCCGCGACACGTTAGGCCGGCCCGCGCCCACGCAACGGGCGATGTCGCAGACGCACAGCTCCCCGTCGCGCAGGGACTCCAGTATCGCCACGCGCACGGGACTGCCCGCGGCTGAGAAGACCTCAGCCTTCATCCTGCAAAGCCTCTTGTCGCTCGCCTTCATCGCGTCCGGCCCGGCCTGTGTGTGCGTATGTTACTACTCGCGCACATTATAGCCTAGATCGCCCCGGCTGCAAGGAAATTCCCCGCCGCGGCCGCGAGGCGTTTCCGGTGCACTCCCACGGCACCCCCCCCGGAAAGGAAACGAGCCCGACTGGCGTTGGTCCAGCCGGGCTCGGGGCACGTTGGGGGATCGCGCTCTACTGTTTCGCTTTCGGCCCTGGAGCGGGTTTGCCCTCGGCGCCGGCCTGCTTGGCCATTCTGCCGAGGAACTCCGGCAGCTCCAGGCCGACCTGCTTGGCCAGCTCCTGCATCGGCGGCAGGGCGCCCATGATCTTCCTGCCCAGGTTGCCGATCCCGCCGCCTTCGCCGCCGCCGTCCCAGATGATGAGCTTCTCGATCGGCAGCGACTGGATGGCGTGCGCCTGGATGCCCGCGACCTCCAGCAGCTTCTCGATCATCAGCAGCGTGGCGGCCACCTGCGGGTCGCCGGCAGAGGTCACAAGGTTGCGGTAGCCGGCGGCCTTGCCGTCGAGCACGGCCTGCTGGCCCTTGCCCTCGGCGGACATCTTGGCGATGGTGGCCTCGGCCTCGCCCTGGGCGACGCGGATGGCGCGCTGCTTTTGCGCGTCGGCGGCGATGAGGACGCGTTGCCTGTCCGCGTCGGCCGGCACGACCACCTCGGCGTTGAGCCGGCTCGCCTCGCGGAGCGCTCGGGCGTCCTC
>CAYUYH010000043.1:0-13815 GCA_964449175.1 uncultured Planctomycetaceae bacterium | reverse complement strand
AGTTCTACGAGACCAAGACGCTGACGGTCGACAAGCTCCAGCCTGACATGTACGTGGTCGAGGCGGTGGTCGATCCCGACAGCGGCGAGGAGCTCGTGCCCGCCGGCGGGCAGATCGGCGAGGCGCTCACGGCCATCTGCTCGTCGGCGATCAAGAAGGTCGAGGCCATCGTCACCGTCAGCGACCCGCTGATCCTCAACACCCTGGCCGAGGACGCCGCCGACAGCCACGAAAACGCGCTGCTGCGGATCTACGCCCGCATGCGCCCGGGCAACCCGCCCCAGGTGGACAAGGCCAAGACGCTCTTCCAGGAGAAGTTCTACGACGAGAACCGCTACCGCCTCGGGCGGGTCGGGCGGTTCCGCCTCAACCGCAAGTTCCACCAGGACGTCCCCGAGAAGGTCATGACCCTCCGCTGCGAGGACATGGTCAACACGCTGAAGTACATCGTCAGGCTCCGTAGCGGCGAAGGCAATGTGGACGACATCGACCACCTGGGCAACCGCCGCCTGCGGACCATCGGCGAACTGGCAACCGACGAGCTGCGCAAGGGCTTCCTCAAGCTGCGCCGCACCGTCCAGGAGCGCATGAGCCTGAAAGACCCCGCCGAACTGTCCAAGATCGCCGACCTGGTGAACTCCAAGAGCATCTCGGCGAGCATCGACTACTTCTTCGGCCGAGGCGAACTTAGCCAGGTCGTCGACCAGCAGAACCCTCTCAGCCAGCTCACCCACGAGCGGCGCCTGTCGGCGCTTGGGCCGGGCGGGCTGAACCGCAAGCGAGCCGGCTTCGAGGTCCGCGACGTGCACATCAGCCACTACGGCCGAATCTGCCCGATCGAAACGCCCGAGGGCAACAACATCGGGCTGATCAGCTCGCTGGCCATCTACTCCGCGGTGGACAAGTACGGCTTCCTGGTCACTCCGTACCGCAAGGTCAACAAGGGCAAGGTCAGCGACGAGATCGTCTACCTGCGGGCGGACGAAGAGATGGAATGCGTGCTGGCGCCGCCGGACAGCATGCAGAAGACCTCCCGCGGCGACAGTCGACTGGTCGGCGAGCACGTGCTGGCCAGGGTCAAGGGCGAGGTCAGCATGGTCTCCGGCGACCAAGTGGACTATGTGGACATCTCGCCGAAGCAAACGGTGGGCATATCCGCGGCGCTGATCCCGTTCCTCGAGCACGACGACGCGAACCGCGCCCTGATGGGCTCGAACATGCAGAGGCAGGCCGTGCCGCTTATCCGCACGGAGCCGCCGATCGTCGGCACGGGCATCGAGAAGGCCGTGGCCGAGAACTCGTCGATGGCCATCCGCGCCGAGAAGGCCGGCGTCGTCACCTACGTCGACGCCAGCCGGATCGTCATCGGCAACACCGACGAGTACGAGCTGCGCAAGTTCAACAAACTCAACGAGCGGGCCTGCCTGAACCAGAAGCCCATTGTCGTCGAGGGCCAGAAAGTCAAGCGGGGCGAAATCATCGCCGACGGTCCCGGCACCAGCCGGGGAGAGCTGGCGCTGGGCACGAACGTCCTGGTCGCCTTCATGCCCTACGACGGCTACAACTTCGAGGACGCAATCGTTATCTCCTCGCGCCTGGTCAAGACGGATGCCTTCACCTCCGTCCATCTGGAAGAGTACGAGGTGGAAATCCGCGAGACCAAGCTGGGCAGGGAAGAGTTCACCCGCGACATTCCGAACGTCTCGGAGCGCGCCCTTCGCTACCTGGACGAGTACGGCGTGGTCCAGGTCGGCACTCGCGTCGGGCCGGGCGACATCCTCGTGGGCAAGGTCAGCCCGAAGTCCAAGAGCGAGCTTTCGCCGGAGGAGAAGCTGCTTCACGCGATTTTCGGCCGGGCCGGCGAGGACGTCAAGAACGACAGCCTGGAGCTGCCCGCCGGCGAGGAAGGCGTGGTGGTGGACACGCGGCGGTTCAGCCGGCGGATGCACATGACCGACGAGCAGAAGTCGGAGCTGAACAAGTCGATCCGGCAGTACCGTTCGTCGATGAACCGGCGGATGATCGAGACGTTCCGCACGATGGTTGAGGAGATGAACGACGTTCTCGGCAACCCGCTGGTGGACTCATCCACGCGGCAGAAGGTCGGGCAGAGCGACATCGACGCCGTCGTGATGGAGCAGATCGACAACTTCACGCTCAAGTGGGCCAAGACGACCAAGCCGGTCGCCCGGAAGCAGGCCCAGGCGATCCACGACCGCTACTGGCCGCGAATCGAGGAAATCCGCGCCGAGCGCGACCGGAAGATCGAGCACATGAAGCGCGGCGACGAGCTGCCCGGCGGCGTGCTGGAGATGGTGAAGGTCCGCGTCGCCACCAAGCGCATGCTCGGCGTCGGCGACAAGATGGCCGGGCGGCACGGCAACAAGGGCGTCATCGCTCGAATCGTGCCCGAGGAAGACATGCCCTTCCTGGCCGATGGCATGCCGGTGGAGATCATCCTCAACCCGCTGGGCGTTCCCGGGCGCATGAATCTGGGCCAGATCCTCGAGACGCACCTGGGCTGGGCGGCGGCGGTGCTGGGCTTCAAGGCCGTCACGCCGGTCTTCGATGGAGCGAAGGAGCAGGAGATCTTCGAGTGCATCGAGGAGGCCAATGAGCACACTCGCCGGCGTCGTGACGATATCCACGTCATCCAGCAGGCCGGCGACACGCGCGAGCTGCTGATAGAGATGCCGCGCGACGGCAAGGTGACCGTCTATGACGGGCGGACGGGCGAGCCGTTCGAGCAGAAGGTGACCGTCGGCTACATCTACATGAACAAGCTCCACCACCTGGTGGATGAGAAGATCCACGCCCGCGCGACCGGCCCATACTCGCTGATCACGCAGCAGCCGCTCGGCGGCAAGGCCCGCACCGGAGGCCAAAGGTTCGGCGAGATGGAAGTCTGGGCGCTGGAAGCATACGGCGCCAGCTACACCCTCCAAGAACTGCTGACCGTCAAGAGCGACGACGTGGAAGGCAGAACCAAGATATACGAATCAATGGTCAAGGGCACCAATATCCTCGATGCCGGCACGCCGGTCAGCTTCGACGTGCTGTGCAACGAGCTGCGGGGCCTGGGCCTGAACATACAGCTGGAGAAGAAACGACTGATCTGACCTGTCTGCACGCTGGCGAGTGCATACTGGCCACAGCCCCGCAGGCCGACGCGGGGCCAAACGTCGGAGCAAGAGACGAATGATTGACAGCGTTTATGACCGGATCAATGACTACGGGTCGGTGAAGATCCAGCTTGCCTCTCCCAGCGACATCAGAAGCTGGTCATTCGGAGAGGTCAAGAAGCCCGAGACGATCAACTATCGCACCTACCGTCCGGAGAAGGACGGCCTGTTCTGCGAGAGGATCTTCGGGCCGGATCGCGACTGGGAGTGCGCCTGCGGCAAGTACAAGGGCACCAAACACAAGGGCATCATCTGCGACCGGTGCGGCGTAAAGGTCACTCACTCTCGCGTGCGCCGCAAGCGCATGGGACACATAAGCCTGGCCGCCCCCGTCGTGCACATATGGTTCTTCAAGGCCCTGCCGAGCCGGCTGGGGACCCTGCTGGACATGAAGGCCAGCGACCTGGAGAAGATCATCCTCTTCCAGGACTACGTGGTGACCGATCCCGGGCAGACGCCGCTGAAGTTCAAGCAGGTGTTCACGGAGGACGAGTACCGCTCGGCCTATGAGAAGTACCGCGACGACTTCAAGGCCGTGATGGGCGCCGAGGCCATTAAGTCGCTGCTGGAACAGTTGGACCTCGACGAGACCGCGAAGGAACTCCGCGAGGGCCTCCGGAAGACCAGCTCCAAGCAGAAGACCAAGGACCTGACCAAGCGGCTGAAGCTCGTGGAGAACATCCGCATGTCAGGCAATCGTCCTGAGTGGATCGTGATGGAAGTCATACCGGTGATCCCGCCGGAGCTGCGCCCGCTGGTGCTGCTGGACAGCGGCAACTTCGCCACCAGCGACCTCAACGACCTCTACAGGCGGATCATCAATCGCAACAACCGCCTGAAGAAGCTGATGGACCTCAACGCCCCCGAGGTCATCATCCGCAACGAAAAGCGCATGCTTCAGCAGGCGGTGGACGCGCTGTTCGACAACGGCCGATGCCGCCGGCCCGTCCAGGGCACCGCCAACCGCCCGCTCAAGAGCCTCACCGACATGATCAAGGGCAAGCAGGGGCGGTTCCGCGAGAACCTGCTGGGCAAGCGAGTGGACTACTCCGGGCGGTCCGTGATCGTCATCGGCCCGGAGCTCAACCTGCACCAGTGCGGCCTGCCGAAGAAGATCGCCCTGGAGCTGTACCAGCCGTTCATCATCCGCCGGCTGAAGGAGCGCGGTCTGGCCGACACGATCAAGTCGGCCAAGAAGATGCTCGAGCGGCGCGAACGCGAGATCTGGGACGTGCTGGAAGAGTGCATCTACCAGCACCCCGTGATGCTGAACCGCGCCCCGACGCTGCACAGAATGGGCATCCAGGCCTTCGAGCCGGTGCTGGTCGAGGGCAACGCCATCAAGGTCCACCCGCTGGTGTGCAAGGGCTTCAACGCCGACTTCGACGGCGACATGATGGCCGTGCACCTTCCGCTGTCGGTGGAGGCCCAAGCCGAGGCCCACGTGCTGATGATGTCCACCAACAACATCTTCTCGCCGGCGAACGGCGCGCCCATCGCCATGCCCATGCAGGACATCGTGCTGGGCGTGTACTACCTGACGTCCGACCAGGGCGTGGAGTTCGTCGGCGACGACGTGCAGCGCGTCAAGTTCAGCGACGGCGAGTCGTACCCCGTCTTCGGCCGGCCGGACGACGCGATCACCGCCCATCAACTTGGACGGATCGGCATGCATGCACGCGTGGTCGTCCGACTCGGCGACGAGCGCGCCGTCATCGAGCAGGAACGCACCTACGTCCCCGAAAAAGGCCGGTTCATCACCACCGCCGGCTGCTGCGTGTTCAACGACATCCTGCCCGAGGGCATGTGCTACTACAACTATCCCCTCGGCCAGAAGGGCGTCAGCAAGGTCATCAGCGACTGCTTCCAGACACTGGGCCGTGCCGCCACGCTGGACCTGCTCGACAAGATCAAGGAGCTGGGCTTCCGCTACTCGACGCTGGCGGGGCTGTCGTTCGGCATCACCGATGCGAGGATTCCCGATCGCAAGGCCGATATCCTGGGCGAGGCACAGGACCGCGTGGACCGCATCGAGAGCGACTACCACGTGGACGCCATCACCGAGGGCGAACGCTACAACCAGATCGTGGACGTATGGATTCACGCACGCGAAGAGGTCACCAAGAGCCTGCTGGCCGCGCTTCAGTCCGACAGGCGCGCCAACGAGCCGGGATACCTCAACCCCGTCTGGCTGATGTTCCACTCCAACGCCCGCGGCAACATCGACCAGATTCGCCAGCTTGCCGGCATGCGTGGCCTGATGGTCAAGCCTTCCGGTGAGATCATCGAGACGCCGATTAAGGCCAACTTCCGCGAGGGCCTGACCGTGCTGGAGTACTTCGGCTCGACTCACGGCGCGCGTAAGGGCCTGGCGGACACGGCGCTCAAGACGGCCGACTCCGGCTATCTGACCCGCAAGCTGGCCGACGTCGCCCAGAACGTGATCGTCACCTGCCTGGACTGCGGCACGCTGAAGGGCATCCCGAAGTCGACGACCTACAAGGGCGAGCAAGTGGACGTGCCGCTGCGAGATGTCATCGTCGGACGCGTCGCAAGAGAGAACATCGTAAACCCGATCACCGACGAGACGATCGTCCGCGAGAATGAGATCGTAACGGAAGCGACGGCTGCGCAGATCGAGGACTTGGGCATGGAGACCATCCGCGTCCGCAGCCCGTTGACCTGCGAGAGCCCGATGGGCATCTGCGCCAAGTGCTACGGCATGGACCTGTCATCCGGCAAGCTTGTGGAAGAAGGCCTGGCCGTCGGCATTATCGCCGCGCAGTCGATTGGCGAGCCCGGCACGCAGCTGACCATGCGGACCTTCCACACCGGCGGCGTGGCGACCCGCGCCGTGGTCGAAAGCGAGATCCTGGCGACCGCCGCCGGCAAGGTGCAGCACCGTGATCTCAATGCAGTCGAGGTGAATGTCGGCAAGGAGAAGGTTCTCCTTGCCCTGAAGCGCAACGGCGAGATCGCCATCGTCGACGACAAGGGCCGCGAACTCGAGAAGTACAAGGTGCCGTACGGCGCCAACGTGCTCGCCGCGGATGGTGTGAAGGTCCGGGCGGGCACGAAACTGGTGAACTGGGACCCGCACAGGATTCCGATCCTCGCCGAGGCGGCTGGAAACGTGCGGTTCCAGGACATCGAGGAAGGCGAGACGGTCCGCGTCGAGGCCGAGCGCAGCCGAGGGGCCGCCGCCGCAAGACGCTACGTCGTCATCGAACACAAGGGCGAGAAACACCCGCGTATCGTCATCGAGGATAAGTCAGGCAAGATTCTCGACTTCCACTACCTGCCATCCAAGGCCCGCATCGAGGTGGGGGAAGGCCAATCCGTGCAGCCTGGCGAGCTGCTCGCCCGTCAGCCGCGAGAGGTGACGGGAACGCAGGACATCACCGGCGGTCTGCCTCGCGTCACCGAGCTGTTTGAGGCCCGCAAGCCGAAAGACCCTGCCGCCATGGCGGAGATCTCAGGCCGCGTCGAGCTGCGGACCGACAAGCGCCGCGGCAAGATGACCATCCTTGTCCACAGCACCAGCGGCATGGAGCGAGAGCACCACGTGCCGCACGACAGGCACCTGCTCGTGCACACCGGAGACTACGTCGAGGCCGGCGACCCGCTGACCGAAGGGCCGCTGGTTCCGCACGACATCCTGACTATCCGCGGCGAGGAAGCCCTCCAGCAATACCTCCAGACCGAGGTCATGGGCGTGTATCGCGGCGTCGGACAGAGCATCAACGACAAGCACGTCGAGATCATCGTCATGCAGATGCTGCGAAAGGTGCACGTCGAGTCGGTCGGCGACAGCGATCTGCTGCCCGGAGATGTCGTTGACAAGTTCCGCTTCCGCGGAGAAAATGCAAGGCTTGCCAAGTCGCTGAAGATAGTCGATGCCGGCGATACGGAGTTTCTGGCCGGCGACGTGGTGGAGCGGTCCAAGGTCGAGCAGGCCAACGCCGAGGCCGAGGCCAAGGGCGGCCAGCCCGCGAAGACCCGCCGCCCGAAGCCCGCGACGGCAAAGACGCTGCTGCTGGGCGTGACGAAGGCTTCGCTCCAGTCGGAGAGCTTCCTGTCGGCCGCCAGCTTCCAGGAGAGCACCAAGGTGTTCACCGAGGCGGCGTTGGCCGGAAAGATCGACGAGCTGCGAGGCCTGAAGGAAAACGTCATACTGGGGCACCTGATCCCGGCAGGCACCAGTTTCAAGCCGTACCTTGAGATGAAGATCAAGAAGCTGGTGGAGCTGGCCCAGTTCGCCGCACCGCCGGCGGAAGAGCTGACCGAGGCCGAGATCACCCAGGCCGTCCAGGAAGCGCTGAGCGGCAATTGACACCGCGTGCGGTGACATGTGACAATGTGCGGTTAGCGGAAAGGTTGCGATGCCTACCATAAACCAACTGATCAGCAGGCCCAGACGAGTGCAGAAGGCCAAGAAGAAGAACGTGGCCTTGGAGGCCTGCCCGCAGAGACGAGGCGTGTGTCTTCTGGTCAAGACCGTCACGCCGAAGAAGCCGAACTCCGCGCTTCGCAAGGTGGCCCGTGTTCGCTTGAGCAACGGGAAGGAAGTGACGGCCTACATACCGGGCATCGACCACAACCTTCAGGAACACAGCATCGTGCTGGTGCGCGGCGGCAGGGTGCGCGACCTGCCGGGCGTGCGGTACCACGTCGTGCGCGGCACGCTGGACGCCCTGGGCGTGGCCAACCGCAGGCAGAGCCGCAGCAAGTACGGCGCGAAGAGGCCGAAGTAGCCGGGCCGCCGCCGCCCGCGACGAGAAGCCCGCGCAAAAAGAGGCATTATGGCATACAAGAGGTTCACGGTTTCGACTGAGAAGCTTGCCCCGGACCCGCGATACAACAGCAAGCTGGTCAGCAAGTTCATCAACAGCTTCATGCTGGACGGCAAGAAGTCCGTCGCGTCCCGCGTGTTCTATGATGCGATGGACATCATCGCCAAGCGGATGAAGGACGCCCCGCCGATCGAGGTTTTCGAAAAGGCGGTGCAGAACGTCAAGCCGATGATCCAGGTGCGATCCAAGCGGGTGGGAGGCGCCAACTATCAGGTGCCCATGCAGGTCAGCGGCAAGAGGCAGCTGTCGTTGGCGATCCGGTGGATTCGCGACGCCGTGCGCGGGGGCAAGGGCCGGCCGACGGCAGAGAGGCTGGCCAACGAGTTGATGAGTGCATACAAGGGTGAAGGCGCCGCCATGCAGACGCGCGAGAACATCCACCGCATGGCCGAGGCCAACAAGGCCTTCGCGCACTTCGCCTGGTAAGCGTGGTCGATAGCAACATTTGCGTATCTACAAGCCCACCTCAAAGGCCTAGATAAGCGGTGTTGATCGAATCGTCCGCATAGGCTGCCGCGGCAGGTCGGACCTGCCGGCAAGGAGCGGGCGACCCCGGTCTGACAGGACGGGCCGGGGCTCAGAGAAGGCCGTCGCGCCCCGCGGCGCGGTGGCCGCTTGAGATAACACAACCGGGCCGGCCTGCACCAATAGGCCGGGGCGACATGATGCCCCGGGCCCCAAGGCCGGTGAGCCTGCCAGACGGCAGGCCTAGGATACCGCCAACCCTATCGAATCGCGTCGATGCGACAAGTGCAGCTCCGCTGCGCCCGCGAGCGCGACGCCGTGCGATACGAGTGTAACTAGCGATGGCTGCTGACCTGAACAGAGTGCGGAACATCGGCATCATGGCGCACATCGATGCCGGCAAGACGACCGTCACCGAGCGGATACTCTACTTCGCCGGGCGGACGTACAAGATCGGTGAGGTCCACGACGGCACGGCCGTCATGGACTATCTTGTCGAGGAGCAGCAGCGCGGCATCACCATAACCTCAGCCGCCACCACGCTGAAGTGGCGAAACTGCGCAGTCAACCTGATCGACACCCCCGGCCACGTGGACTTCACCATCGAGGTGGAGCGCTCGCTGCGCGTGCTGGACGGGGCGGTGGCCGTGTTCTGCGGCGTGGGGGGCGTGGAGGCCCAGAGCGAGACCGTCTGGCGCCAGGCCGACCGCTACGGCGTGCCCAGGCTGTGCTTCATCAACAAGCTCGACCGGCTGGGCGCCGACTTCGAGATGGTCGTCCGCGAGATCGCCTCCCGCCTGCACGCCAACCCGGTCGTGCTCCAGCTTCCGATGGGCAGCGCCGAGACGTTCGCCGGCCAGATCGACCTGGTCCGCCGCAAGGCCTGCTTCTACGACGCGGCCGACGTGGCCACCAAGCTGCGAGTGGAGGACATCCCGGCCGAGTACCACGAGATCGCCGAGCTGCACCGACACGAGCTGATCGAGAAGGCCGCCGAGCACGATGACGCTCTCATGGACAAGTACATCCACGACGAGCCTGGCATCACCGAGTCGGACATCGTCGCCGCGGTGCGCCGCGGCACTCTGGCCGGTGCGATCCACCCCGTGCTTTGCGGCTCGGCCCTGAAGCACATGGGCACCCGCCCGCTGCTGGACGCCGTGGTCGACTACCTGCCGTCGCCGCTGGACCGCCCGCCCGTCCGGGGGCACAAGGACATGAGCAGCGACCGCATCGAGGAGAGGCGCCCCTCAGCCGATGAGCCGTTCTGCGCGATGGTGTTCAAGATCGCGTCCGACGAGCACGGGGACCTGAGCTTCCTGCGGGTCTACAGCGGAACGGTGAAGGGCAATACCCGCGTGCTGAACGCCACGCAGGACAAGAAGGAGAACATCGCCCGCATCTGGGAGATGCACGCCAACAAGCGCATCCGCCGCGACGAGGCATCGGCCGGCGAGATCGTGGCGGTCGTGGGGCTCAGGCACAGCCTGACCGGCGATACGCTCTGCGACACGCGGCATCCGATCGTGCTGGAGAGGCTGGAGTTCCCCGATCCTGTCATCGCCATGTCGATCGAGCCGAGAACCAACGCCGACAAGCAAAGGCTGGTCGATTGCCTCAACATACTTCGCCGCGAGGACCCCAGCTTCCGCTACAGCTACGACAGCGAAACCGGCCAGACCGTCATCTCCGGCATGGGCGAGCTGCACCTGGAGATTCTCCGCAACAAGCTCGTGCGCGACATGAAGGTGGACGTGCATGTCGGCAAGCCCTCGGTGGCCTACAAGGAGACCGTCACCACGGCGGCTGTGACCGAGGGCCGATTCATCCGCCAGACCGGTGGCAGGGGCCAGTACGGCGTGGTCGTGCTGAGGGTCCAGCCCTTCACCCCGCCTCCTGGGGAGCCGTCCATCGCCTTCGAGGACCAGACCAAGGGCGGCGTGATCCCCAAGGAGTTCATCCGCTCGGTGGAGCATGGCGTGCGCGACGCCGCCGGCGCCGGCCCGCTGGCGGGCTACCCCATGCTCAACGTCAAGGCCGTGCTGCTCGACGGAAAACACCACCCGGTGGACAGCTCGGACATCGCCTTCCACCAGGCGGCCGTGCTGGCGTTCAACGAGGCCGCCAACAAGGCCGGCGCCGTGTTCCTCGAGCCCATCATGCTCCTCCAGGTGACCACGCCGGAGGAGTACATCGGCTCGGTCACGGGCGACCTGAACGCCCGCCGGGCCGAGATCAAGGACATGGAACAGCGAGGGCAGTACCGGATACTCCACGCCCACGTGCCGCTGTCGGAAATGTTCGGCTATGCCACCAAACTGCGGTCGCTGACCCAGGGCAGAGGCACCAGCACGATGGAGCCGCACTCCTACGCCCGGGCCCCGGCCCACGTGGCCGAGGCCGTGCTAAGGTATGTTTGATAAGCCCTGGCCAGGAAATGAAAAAAGTGCACGCAAAAGAATTGACACCGAGCGAGCGGTCAGTATCCTTGTGTGACTCTGCCTGTTGCGCGAGCGTACATGTCCAATCAGGCAGTCGCGGAGAATAACTCCATGACACAAGACAAGATACGCATACGTATGGAAGCATACGATCACCGGGCGCTCGACGCGTCGGCGAAGGAGATCGTGGACCATGCCCAGAGGACGGGCGCAAGGGTCCGCGGCCCGGTCCCGCTGCCGACTCGAATAGAGCGGTACACGGTGCTCCGCAGCCCGCACGTGGACAAGAAGTCGCGAGAGCAGTTCGAGATGCGAACGCACAAGCGGATAATCGACATCTATGAGCCTACCGTCCGGACAGTCGAGGCGCTCAACCGCCTGGTGGTGCCGGCCGGCGTGTTCATCAAGATAAAGGCATAGGATCTGAGCGATGCTGTCGGCATTGTTGGGCAAAAAGATCGGCATGACGCAGGTCTACGACGAAGACGGCGTGGTCCAGCCGGTGACCGTTGTCGAGGCCGGGCCGTGTAGCGTCCTCCAGGTCAAGACCGTCGAGACCGACGGTTACAACGCCGTCCAGCTCGGCCTGGAAGACGCCAAGCCGCACCGTGCCGCCAAGCCGCAGATCGGCCACGCCGCCAAGGCCGGCAGCTCGCCGAAGAGGTTTGTACGCGAGGTCCGCCTCCCTGCCCCGGCCGACGGCGTCCAGCCAGGTCAGACGCTGACCGTGGAGACATTCGAGGGCGTCGCGGCCGTCGATGTGATCGGCACGACGAAGGGCAAGGGGTTCGCGGGGGTCATGAAGAGACACCACTTCAAGGGTATGCCCGCCTCGCACGGCACCGAGCGAAAGCACCGCGCCTCTGGGTCGATCGGCGCCCACGGCTCCAACCGCGGCTGGGCCGGCGACATCAAGAAGGGCAAGCGCATGGCCGGGCAAATGGGCAACGCCCGCTGCACCAGCAGGAACCACGCGCTGGTCGGGATAGACAAGGAAAACAACCTCCTGTTAATCAAGGGCTCCGTGCCCGGCGCCAACGGGGGGGCTGTTCTCGTTCGCGCCAGCAAGACGGCCAAGGCCAACAGGCCCGGCAAGCAGGGATAGTCGGTCATGTTCAAAGTGCCAGTATATGACACCGCCGGCAAGCAGGTCGACACGATGGATGTCGACGAGACCCTGTTTGGCAAGCGGGTGAACATCTCGCTGCTGAAGCAGGCGGTGGTCGCCTACCACGCCAACAAGCGGCAGGGCACGGCCGCCACCAAGGGCCGAGGCCAGGTCGAGGGCTCCACCAGGAAGCTCTTCCGTCAGAAAGGCAGCGGCAACGCGCGCCGCGGCAACATCCGTACGAACGTGATGAGAGGCGGCGGGGTCGCCTTCGCCAAGAAGCAGCGCGACTTCCGCAAGAAGATGCCCAAGAAGATGCGCAAGGCGGCGCTGAACTCAGCCATCCTCGCCAAGCTCATCGGCAACGACCTGATGCTCGTGCAGGGTCTGTCAGCCGACGAGCCGAAGACCGCAAAGATGGCCGGCGTTCTGGCCAAGCTGAACATCAGCCGGTCGTGTCTGCTTACGCTGGCCGAGCGAGACCGCAACGTCTATCTCAGCTCGCGGAACATCGCGAACCTCGCGGTCCGCACCGCCGACGAGCTGAACGCCTTCGACGTCGCCACGCGGCAGAAGATGCTCGTCACGACCGACGCGATGAGGGTCTTGACCGCCCGGGAGGCCAAGGCGTGAAGAACGAGATCTACAACGTGGTCATTCGCCCCCTGGTGACCGAGAAGGGCACGCACCAGAGCCAGACGCGAAACGCCTATGCGTTTGAGGTCGCCGCAGAGGCCAACAAGGCCCAGATCAAGCAGGCGGTGGAGAAGATATACAACGTGAAGGTCCTGAGAGTTCGCACGGCCAACCGCAAGGGCAAGCCCAGGCGGACACGCATGCAATACGGCACGACGCGCCATTGGAAGAAGGCCGTCGTCGTGCTGCACGACGAATACCACATAGACCTGTTCTAGCGAGTCGTTTGAGTAAGCAATGGCGATCAAGGTATACAAGAAGACATCCGCGGGCAGGCGATTCAGCTCGGTCAACCGCCGAGGCGAGACCACCTCGACCACGCCGGAGAAGTCGCTGCTTCGGCCGCTGAAGAAGACCGGAGGCCGGAACCACAGCGGGAAGATCACCTGCCGGCATCGCGGCGGCGGCGAGAAGCGGATGTATCGCGTGATCGACTTCAAGCGCGACAAGGACGGCCAGGCCGCCGAGGTGCTGAGCATCCAGTACGACCCCAACCGCACATGCAACATCGCGCTGGTGCAGTACGAAGACGGCGAGAGGCGCTACATCCTCGCCCCGGTGGGCCTGAAGGTCGGAGGCAAGCTGTTCTCCGGCGACGGCGCCGAGCCTCGCCCGGGCAACTGCATGGCGCTGGCGAGGATTCCGCTGGGCCTGGAGGTTCACAACATCGAGATGACGCCCGGCGGCGGCGGCAAGATGGTTCGCACGGCCGGCGGCGTTGCCCGCCTGGTCGGTCGCGAGGGCAAGATGGCCCACCTGCTGCTGCCTTCCGGCGAGATGCGAATGGTGAACGCCAAGTGCCGCGCGACGATAGGCCAGCTCGGCAACGTCGAGCACGCCTCGGTTCGCTGGGGCAAGGCCGGGCGCACGCGCCACAAGGGCCGACGCCCCCACGTCCGGGGCTCGGCGATGAACCCGGTCGCCCATCCGATGGGCGGCGGCGAGGGCAGACGAAGCGGCGGCAGGCACCCGGTCAGCCCCACGGGCAAGCTCGCCAAGGGCGGCAAGACCCGCAGGAGGCGAAAGGCCTCCAACAAGCTGATCCTCCGCCGCCGAAGAAACGTGAGATC
>CAYUYH010000042.1:0-13818 GCA_964449175.1 uncultured Planctomycetaceae bacterium | reverse complement strand
GGCCACATCATCCGCATCGCCCAGAAGGCCCGTGCGGTCGGCATCCACCTGTTCCTGGCCACGCAGCGCCCCAGCGCCAACGTGGTGACCAGCCTGATCAAGTCGAACATGCCGTGCCGCATCAGCTTCCGCGTGGCCAGCCGGTTGGAGAGCCGAATCGTCCTCGACCAGAACGGCGCCGAGGTGCTCCTCGGCCAGGGCGACATGCTGTTCCTCCAGCCGGGCACAAGCAGCCTGATCCGCGCGCAGGGCACGTACGTCGACGATGCGGAAATCCGCAGCGTGGTCAAGGCCCTGCGATCCGGGGGCGAGCCGCGGTACAATCAGGAGCTGATGAGGCTGGGCACGGCCCCGAGCGGCGCCGGCGGCGGCGAGCGCGACGAGCTGTTCGACCAGGCCGTCGAGATCGTCCTGACCACGCAGAGGGGCAGCGTGTCACTGCTCCAGCGGCGCTTGCAGGTGGGCTACAGCCGGGCGAGTCGGATCATCGACCAGATGGCGGAGTCCGGCCTGCTCGGCGACTACAAGGGCAGCCAGGCCCGCGAGTGCCTGGTGACGCTCGACGACTGGCAGGCCATGAAGACCTCCGTCACCGCCGACCAGAGCGGCGCATCGGCGCTCAACGGCGAGCCGACCAGCGTGTAGACACGTCACTGACAGCGTCGGACAGGTGGACCGCCGCCGGCGATCCGGGAGAGCCACAACGTGAGTGACCGCACCGAAGACACCCCTGACGCCGCCGCTGTGCAGCAGTCGTCCGAGCCGGTCACGGCCGAGCCGCTGCCGAGGGCGATCCGCGTCGGCTGGGTGGCCGGGCCGACCACGCTGGCCGAGTATGGCCGGGCGCTTCAGCCGCTGGCGATAGGGCTAATGGACGAGCTGGTGGAGATCACCGCGCTGTGCCCCGAAGGCGCCGACGCCCAGGAGCTGCCTAGCCCGCCGGCGGAGATGATTCCGTACGGCCGGGTCAGGTGGTGGCGGTTCCACGCCGGCCAGGTCGACACGCTGGCCGCGGAAGTCCGCCGGCGGAAGCTGGACCTGCTGCATGCCCTCGACGCCGACGCCTGGCCGCTGACGGCGAAGCTGGCCGAGCTGGCCGGACTCAACGCCATTGTCAGCGCCTGGGGGCTGGGCGACACGCGCAAGCTGGGCCACCTGCGCGGCCCGGCTGCGACGGTCCTGGCCGCTTCCCGGCCCATCCGCGACAAGCTCCTGGCCAGGCGGACGGCCGCCGCCGAGCGAATCCTGCTCGTCCGCCCCGGCGTCTACCAGGGCCGCCAGGCCACGTGCTTTCCCGACCCGGACTACCGTGTGTCGATCGTCGCCGGCGGGTGCCTCGACGACTTCGCCACTTTCGCCGCCGTTATCAGATCCTTCGCCGGCCTGCGGGCCGGCGAGCACAACTGCGTTTTCTTCATCCTGGGCAACGGGCGCGCGGAGAAGCAGCTCCGCAGCCTGGCCGAGACGCTCGGCATCCGCAGCGAACTGACCTTCGTGGACCGTCAGCCGCCGCGGCTGCTGCCGGAGATATTCAAGGCCGCCGACATATACGTCTCGCCCGTCCCCAGCCGAGCCATAGACATGGCGTCGCTGTTGGCGATGGCTGGGGGCGTGCCGGTGCTCGCGGCTGCGCGGGGCGCGTCCGACTTCCTGATAGACGGCCAGACTGTCACGACGTTCGCCCGCGGCGACGCCGCCGACCTGACGACGAAGCTGTCGGCAATGCTCGCCGATCACTCAGCCGCGTGCGAGCAGGCGGAGCGGGCGCTGGCGCATCTGCGTGCCAACCACAGCCCGGCCGGCGCGGTGACGGCCGTCACACGGGCCTATCGCCAGGTCGCGGCCATGCCTACGCCTTCGCCTGCACTCCAAAGCTCCTGAGCATCTCGGCCAGCGCCGGCCTGTGCTGGGCCGACAGCGGGCTCAGCGGCAGGCGCAGCTCATCACGGATCATGCCCGCCATCGCCATCCCCGCCTTGATCGGGATCGGGTTGGTCTCCACGAAGATCCCGCGGAACAGCGGATAGAGCCTCAGATGCTGCCTGCACGCCTCGGCCATGTCGCACGCGGCAATGTAGTCGCACAGCTTGCGGACCTCAGCCGGCAGGATGTTGCTCAGCACGCTGATGACGCCGCTGCCGCCCACCGAGCAGATCGGCAACGTCAGCGAGTCGTCGCCGGAGAGAATCGTGATGTCGCAGGCGGCGGCGATCTCGCTGGCCATGTTAAGCTTGCCGGTGGCCTCCTTGACTGCGACGACCATCTCGATCTCGTTGTACATCCGCACAATGGTCTCAGCCGTCAACTCGATGCCGCAGCGGCTGGGTATGTTGTACAGCACGATCGGCAGGCCGATCTCCGCGATGCGGGCGACGTGATCGAACATGCCGTGCTGCGTCGGCTTGTTGTAGTAGGGATTGACGATCAGGCACGCGTCGGCGCCGCATTCCTTCGCGTGGCGGGTCAGATCCAGCGCCTCGGCCGTGGAGTTGCTGCCCGTGCCGGCGATGACCGGCACGCGGCCGGCGGCGCGCTCGACGGTGAACTCGATGACCTTGTCGTGCTCGGCGTAGTCCAGCGTTGGGCTTTCCCCGGTGGTGCCGCACGGTACGAGGCCCTGCGTGCCGCCGTCTACCTGGAAGTCGATCAGTCGGCCGAGCGCGTCGTAGTCCACCTGCCCGTCGGCGAACGGCGTGACCATGGCCGTCATGGAACCTTGCAGTGTCATTCTGTCAGTCATCTTGCCGACCTCCCGGCGACTGCCCACAGGACTGCACCTGCCGGCCGCGAGCGCGCAGGCGGGATTATAGTCGCATCGCCTGCCGCCTCAACCAACTTCGCCCAGTGCGGCGACGAAGCCGTCCAGTTTCTCCGCGAACGCGCCGCTGCGCACTTCCTTCTCGAGCAGCGCCAGCGTCGCCGTCGGCTTCTTGCCGAGCAGCTCGGAGACGTGCTGGAACGTCCGCTTGTCGCCCGAACCGCCCATCGTGCAGAACGAGGCCGCCTTCGCGACGGCATGGCCGTGCTTGGCCAAATACGTGCGGACCGCTGGGGCCATGGTGAACGCCCAGACCGGCGTGCCGATCACCACGAGGTCGTAACCGGCCGGATCGTGCGTGGCCTCGGATATCTCGGTGAGGCGCCTCATCATGGCATCTTTCCCGGCACCCAGGGAACCCAGCGCCCCGGTACGTTTCTTGGCGTCGCGGATTTCCTCGACGTCGGCGGCGAGTCGCTCGCCCAGCGCCTCGGCGACCGTCCTGGTCACACCCGTCCGCGAGTAGTAGACAATCAGCGTCTTCATGGGTCACACGCCTTTCCAATGCAGCTTAGCTCTGGCGCGGTGGGGCTCCCGCCCTGCCGCGGAGAACGCGGGTTCGCCGGGCGTTTCAGGTGGCGGAGCAGGAGTTCCGCCACCCCCGAGCCAAGCTCGAGGGCCTAGCGAATGGCCTTGTCCAGCAGGTGCTTCATTTCCGCGACGGCCTGTCGCATGCCGACGAAGACGGCCCGCGAGACGATGGAGTGGCCTATGTTGAACTCGCTGAAGCCGGGCATGGCTGCGACCGGCATGACGTTGTTGTAGGTCAGCCCGTGCCCGCCGTGGACGACCAGCCCGACGGCCCTTCCCGCCTCCAGGCCGCTGCATATCTCAGCCAGCCGGTCGGCTGCCTCGGCGCCCGTTGCGTTGGCGTATGCGCCGGTGTGGATCTCGATGGCGTCGCAGCCGGCGTCGCGCGAGGCGGCGATCTGCTCGGCGGCGGGGTCCACGAACGCGCTGACGACCACGCCGGCCTCGCGCAGCGCCTTGGCCACCTCCGCCACGCGAGCCGCGGAGGCGACGACGTCCAGCCCGCCCTCGGTGGTTATCTCCTGGCGGTTCTCCGGCACGAGCGTCGCCTGGTCGGGGCGCAGCTCCTGGGCGATCGCGACGATCTCGGCGTTCAGCGACATCTCCATGTTCAGTTTGCAGCGGACGGTCTGCCGCAGCAGGTGCGCGTCGCGGTCGTTGATGTGCCGGCGGTCGACCCGCAGGTGGAACGTGATGCAGTCGGCCCCGCCGAGCTCAGCCTCGACCGCCGCCCATACGGGGTCCGGCTCGACGGTCCGCCTCGCCTGGCGGATCGTAGCCACGTGATCGATGTTGACGCCCAGTCCGGCCATGGGTTGATCTCCCGATGTCCCTGCTCGCAGGGCGACATTCTACCTCTGCCGGCCGCCCACGCCAGCAAAATGCCCCCGCCGAGGCGTGCTTGCCAACGCCTTGGCCAGGGGCTAACCTACCGCCCATGGCTCATCTGTTCGACGTGGCGATCATCGGGGCGACGCCCGCGGGCTTCGCCGCAGCCTACTCGCTTGCCAAGGGCGGCCTCGACGCGGTCGTCGTGGACGTGCCCGCATCCTCTGCCGGCTGCCCGCTGGCGGACTGGACCGGCGCGGGCTTCTTCCGCCTGCCGCGCATGCCGGCGGGGCTGGCCAAGAGCTGCCGCGCCAAGCCGTTCAAGACCATCGCCTACCACAACGCCGCGCTCGACGACGCCGTCCAGCATCGCTCGCGGTCCGTGGTGGGCTACTTCCTCCGCTCGGCCGACCTGACCGCGGCGCTGTCGGCCCGGGCCCGCAAGGCCGGCGCGAAGGTCCGCGCCAGCAAGACCTCGCCGGCGCTGCGGCTGGAGGAGGACTGTGTGCTCGTCCTTGGCAGCCGGGAGATCGCCGCGCGGCTGCTGATCGTCACGGAGGGCCAGCCCGTGGAGGTGTTGGCCGACCTGGGCATAATGACGCGGATGGCCCGCACGCTGCCACTGGTGGTCGCTGGGCTGGATTTGCCCTGGACCGGCCGAGGCGATGCAACGCTGCACATCGTCGAGGAGCGAGAGCGGACCGAGATGGGCATGTACTTCATCGCCGGTCGGCAGTTGCACCTGCGCGTGGTTTCCAGCTCGCGGGCGGTCGGCACGCGGGCGGCGGAACTGTCGGCACTTGTCGCGCGCCTCCAGGCCGGCGGCGCGCTGCCGGACAAGCTGCCGCTGCACCGGGCGGCCGGGGCCGTGTGGCATCCGCCGGCGGGGATCGCACTGGAGTTGGAGACGCACATGGCCAAGCGGTGCCTCCTGGCGGGCACGGCCGGGGGATTCGTCGAGCCCGTCGCCGGCCAGACGCTCTACACATCAGTCGCCTCGGCCCTGATAGCGGCGCAGACCGCACGCAAGGCGCTGTCGGACCCCACGCCGGGCAAGACGCTCAAGGGCTTCCGGGACGAGTGGCGAAAGGCGCTCGAGAAGCGCATCCTCCGCCCGGGCACGCCGTTCCGCGTGCTGCTGCCGCTGGTGTTCGCCAATCACAAGGTCATGCCCCGCCTCACCTCCTCGCTGCTGCTCGCGCAAGAGGGAGATGACTGAGCCCGGCGGCGGGATCGGGAGAGCATCGTCATGAAAAGACACATCGGGATATTCCTGGCCGGGGTGGCCGTGATCGCGCCGGTGGCGGTGACGGCGTACGTGGTCTGGTGGGTCGCCGTGCAGTTGGACAAGGCAGGGCGGGCCGTCCTGGGCGACGTGGGTCAGCGGCTATTCATTGGGGCGGGCATACTAGTCATAGTCGTGTCGATCTACCTATTGGGGCTGCTGACGCACTTGTGGCTGTTTCGCAGACTGCTGGGCTGGCTGGAGCGGATCATAGATCGCCTGCCGGGAGTCAAGACGCTCTATCAGTCCGTGCGCGAGCTGATGGCCCTTTTCGGCAAGGGCAGCGAACGGATGGGCAAGGTGGTGGAGTACCACCCGCCGGGCATGTCCGGGACGTTGCTGGGCTTACTGACCAACTAGAACCCGCCGGGCATCCCCGGCGCCGGCGGCGAGGGCGGCAAGGTGGCGGTGTATCTGCCCTTCGGCTACATGATCGGAGGCGTGACGGTCTACGTGCCGCGCGAGCACCTGCGCGAGCTCGACATGCCAGTCGAGCAGGCGTTGAAGCTGGCGGCCACGGCCCACGTGACGCCGCCGTCCGAGGAAGCCCCGCCGCCACCGGCGGCCGCGCCGGCGACCAGCGGCGACGCGGCCGGGGGCAAGTAGCTTTGAACACGCCCGCGCGGCGGCTATAGTTACAGGGCCGCAAAGCGTGAGGTGTGTTGCCTATGTCCCAGCCGATTGAGTTCGCCAAGCTATCCGGCAGCGGAAACGATTTCATCTGCCTGGATAATCGCGGGGGCGGTCTGGACGCAATCCTGAACGACGCGGCGGTTGCCGCCAGGTTCGCCGCGGCCATGTGCAGCCGCGGTCAGGGAGTCGGGGCCGACGGAATCATCTTCGCCACGGACTGCGAGATTGAGGGCGTCGCTGACGTTTGCGCGCGCTTCTTCGAGCCGGACGGATCGGAGTCGGCCCTATGCGGCAACGGCACGGCCTGCTACGTCCGCTGGGCGAGCGACGACGGCTGGGTCGACGGCGAGGAGATGCGCGTGCTGACCTCGGCCGGCGTCATTCGCGGCCGGCGGAGCGACGGCTGCTATATCCGCGTCTGCATCCCGCTGCCGGAGGACGCGAGAACGGACCTGGACCTGTCCACCGGGGGCGTGCACTGGAATTGCGACTATGTCGTCACCGGCGTGCCGCACCTGCTGACGTACGTGGACGACCTCGATGCAATGGACGTGGCACACTGGGGGCGGCTGCTGCGATACCATGAGATGTTCGCCCCGCACGGCGTGTGCGCGAACTTCGTGCAGGTGCTGGCCGAAGGCCGCATCGCCCTGCGGACGTTCGAGTACGGCGTGGAGGGCGAAACGCTGGCCTGCGGCACGGGCTCGGCGGCGGCGGCCATTATGACCGCACGGCGACACGGCTGGGGCGAGGAGTTCCTCTCCGGCGCCCGGCCGGTGCTGGTCGAAGCGCGGGGAGGCGACGTCCTGCGAGTCTACTTCGAGATGGTCGAAGGCCAGGTCAGGGACTTGTGCCTGGAGACGATCGTGCGGTTTCTCTACCGCGGCGTGGTGCACGGCGACTTGGCGGCGGCGGCACAAGGCGGCGGCAAGGCGGCCGGCAAGAGATGATCGTCAGCATAGATCAGAACTGCCACAGCCTGTGGGACGCCGTGCCCAAGTGCCAGGTTCTCAGCAGGCGCGGCGAGCCGGTGCGCCACTTCGTCGAGGATATCGACGTCGCCTTTACCGCCATCGGCTCGCAGGCCGGCGGCGACCGGCCGCGTCTGGCCCGCGAGAGATGGCACCACAGCGGCGCCGCCGACTGGGGCGCGGCGCTGTTCTACTGCGGCTTCCTGGGCCGGCTGCCGGTCGACCTGCGCTGGTGGGAGCCGCTCGTGGGCATGAAGACAGCCGCCCTGGCCAGGCAACTGGGCCAGACGGTCGAGGACCTCTACGACAAATACTCTCCCGCCGACAACTGGCAGCTGATCGCCCCAAGCTACGTCGGCGACCGCCGCCACCACCGCATCATCGCGGACATCAGCGTGGCCGAGGCGGCCGAGCCGCTCCGACAGCTCATGGACATCGCGCGGGCCGACATGCTCGAGCGGTTTCCCCAGCGGGCGGCTCAGGAACGCATCGGCGACTGGTTCGCCGTCGAGGGCCGGCGCGTGGCGGACCTGCTGGCCGAGCACGCCGGCGGCAAGCTGGTGAACCTCTACCGAGCGTGGACGGGGCAGGTCGTGGGTGAGTCTGTGGAGCTGGGGCTGGCCTCTTCACTGGCGGGTCTGTCGGCCGATGCGCCGGCGGCGGCGCTGCTGGAGATGTTCTGCCGCGACTACGACCAGGCAGCCGAGCTGTACAACGATTCGCTCCGCCGGACGCCCGCGGCGCCGAGCCCGCTGGACACAGCCGCCGGCGAGTTGCCGTTCTTCGCGGCGATGAACCATCAGGGCCGCAGCGTGCGGGTAAACGTCCGGCTCGCCGACGGCGGCATCCGCATCGCCGATGAGCACTTCCCCCTCCGCAACGGCAGAGTGCCGCTCGATGAGCTCCGGGCCGCGGGGGTGTGGGGCCTGTCCGGCAAGGCGGTCATGCTGGCGATACAGGTGCGCTGGGGACCGGACGGCGCGGAGCTGGCGCTGCCGTATCGCGGCTCGTCGTACATGCCGGCCGCCCAGCACCTCGCCGCCCGGTTGGTGGAGGAAGGCCTGCTCACGGGCGAGGTGCGTCCGCTGGTGCGTGTCCGCTTTCACCTGCTCGACCGGCTGGGGCGGCTGGACACGATCCTCCGCCTGCCGGAGCACCTGGCCGCGTGTTTTGGCGCAGTCGAGGTTCCCGCAAGCAGGCTGGCGGCGGAGTATGGCGAGCTCGCCCGCCAGGCCGCCGAGCGGCTGGAGGGGTTCGGCAGCGACGATGGCCGACGCCAGTGGCAGCGGGAGAACTGCCCCGCCCTGGCGGCAGAGGCTGACCGGCTGGACGCACGCCGCCGCGAGCTGGCCGCCCGCGACCCCAAGAGCCCTGCCATCCGCGAGGTGTGGAAGCAGCTCAAGGCCGTCCAGACCGACCTGCTGGCCGCGACGTTGAGCCAGATCGCCACGGACTGGCACATGCGCGACATCGACTACTGGGACAGCCGAGGGGCGATTTGGCCGTGGTGTGTCGCGGCCGGCGGAAAAGAATTCTATAATCATGTTGTGGCAGAGGCGGAGGTCTATCGCGAGCCTGCGCAACGCGGCAATGAGTAAGAAGAATATCATTCGTTCCCACTATGAGCCGCGGGTCCGCGGCGACCGCGAGAACTACGACGTCCTGGACTGGTCGGACTCCGCCGGGCAGCGCGCCCGCTTCGAGGCGCTTGTCCGCTGCGTGGAGCTGACCGACAGAAGGCTGCTGGACGTCGGTTGCGGTCTGGGCGACCTGTGGGACTTCCTGAAGGGCCGAAACATCCCCGTTGACTACACCGGCGTGGATATCGTCGAGAAGATGGTCTACGCGGCCAGGCAGATGTATCCGGGCGCGCGGTTCGAGTGCACGGACGTGTTCGCGCCGGACTCGCTGCCGGGCAGGCGGTTCGACGTGGTGTTCTGCTCCGGCGTGTTCAACCTGGACCTGGGCAACAACATCGAGTTCGTCCCCCGGGCGGCAGGGCGGATGCTCGAGCTGGCCGACGAGGCGGCGGTGTTCAACCTGCTGCACCATCGCGCGCCGAGCCGCTACGACCACTGCTTCTACTACGACCCGGCCGAGGTGGTCGAGGCCATCGCGCCGCTCGGCTGCACGATCCAGATAGTGGACGACTATCTGCCCAGCGATTTCACCGTGATCTGCCGCAGGCGCGGCTGAGGCCGCCGGCTAGGGCAGGCCCAGCTCGTAGGCAGTCTCGGATCGGCAGGGCTGGCCGGCCTGATACAGTCGCAACCTCGCGCGTATCTCCATCGCCTTTTCGGTCATGCCGGCGGAGTCGGCGGCGGCGACGGCGGCGGAGGCAGCCCTAATCGCCTGTTCCATCATCCCGGCCTCGGCGTATGCGGCGGCGAGTATGTCCGCGGTCGAGCCGCTCTTGTCGACCTTGGCCGCGAGATGCGCCAACCTGACGGCCTCGGCGCCGTCGCGGACTTTCGCGTCCATGCACGTCGCGAGTATCCAGGCGACTCCTTTCAGCGCCCTTGCCTTGATCGCCGGCGGCGCGGGTCCCGCCTCCGCCAGCACGTCGCGGTAGAGCGCCGCGGCCTCGGCGCCGCGGCCCTTGCCGAACAGGATGTCGGCCTGGAGCATCCGCGCCCACAGGCGGTGGGCGAGGTTGGAGTCCAGTTCGTATGTCTTGACGAGGTGGGCGACGGCCTCGTCGCTCCGGCCCGCCGCGATCAGTGCCAGGGCCATGTGGTAGTGGGTCAGGCCCTTCCTGTCGTTGACGGCCAGGGCGCGGCGCAGGACGTTGATGGCCTCGTCGAACTGCTTCCGCTTGCGGTAGATCGCGCCCATGTTCGTCATGGCCTGCGAGAGGTTTGGGTTCAGCTCGACGGCGCGGTTGAGGTGAGCCAGGGCCTCGTCGAGCCTGCCCTGCTGCGCGCGGCAGTTGCCGAGGTTGTTGTAGGCGTCGGCGTAGTCGCCCTTGCGCCGCGCGGCCTCGGCGAACGACTCCGCCGCCAACTCGAAGTACTCGGCCCGCGCGGGGTCGTTGCGACTCTTGCTGTTGCCGAACTCGAAGTAGACCGCCCCCAGGTCGTAGGGCAGCTCGGCGGGGTAGTCGACCTTCTCCTCGATGAACGGTCCCGGGACGGTGGCGGCGGCGACGCTCGCGGCCACGCACGCGGCCACGACCGCCAGCTTGCCCAGGCGGAGCCGGCGGACGGCGTCGATGATGGCGAACACCCCGCCCGCGGCGACCACGATCATCGCGGGCGCCACCGCCAGGCGGTATCGCCCGGCGACGAACACGAGGATCACCGCCGCCGGCCAGAGCGCGAGCATCAGCCAGACAAACGCCGGTATCCGCCGCCACAGCAGCACCGCGCCGGCGACCGTCAGCGGCAGCAGCAGCCCGAACGGGAAGCCGAAGGCGCCCGCCTTCCACACCAGCGCCGACAGCAGCGACGACCACTGGCGGAACATGTAGATGTCGACGTTTCGCGGCAGCTCGCGGGAGCTTACGAACCGCGCCGTCTTGCCGCCCAGCCCGGCAAGGAACGACAGCGGCTGATCGGCGACGTACTGGCGGACCTTCTTGTAGTAGAACCCCTGCCGGCCGGCTTGGGAGTCCTCGCTGACGCCCTCCTCGCGCATAGGCAGGTCGCAGAGCTCCTCCCATTCGTATCCCGGGCGGATGGTCAGCGTGCGTTCCATGTCCGGGTTGTTGCCGATGTAGAGGTTGATCCCGCCGGAGGAGGGCATGAAGGCGACGTTGCCCGTTACGTGGTGGTTGAGCCACACAAACGGCAGCGCCAGTATCAGGAAGCCCCCCACGACGTTTCGCCCGGCCGACAGCAGGGACCGCCACCGGTCGCCGCTGCGATACAGCGACCAGATCAGGTACGCGCACGCCGCCGCGAAGAACGGCAGCATCGTAGGCCGCGTCAGGATGGCCAGCACCCCGCACAGGCCGACGCCGACGCACGTCCATGCGCAGCCCGTATCCTGCGCGCGTAGCAGCAACAGCAACAGGACGACCGCCCAGAAGGCCGCCAGCCAGTCGCCCATCAGGTCGGCCTCCCAGAATATCAGCGGCCCGTAGAGGGCGGCCATGATGCCGGCAAGTATCCCGGGCTTGCGGCCGAAGACCTTGCGGCCGAGCAGGTACGTGCCGGCGCAGGTGAGCGAGCCGATCGTGATGCCGACGATCCTGGCCGCGACGATGGACGTGCCGGTGACGTAGTAGACGACGCCGAGAAGGAACGGATAGAAGAACGGCTGCCAGAAGTACGCCGTGTCCATCTGGTGCGTCGGGCCGGCGAGCTTGGCGGCGAGGAAGTGATACGTCATGGCGTCGACGACCGGCGCCTTGAACGTCGGGTTGGCGGCGGACTGCCAGAGATACACGCCGCGGATCAGCAGTGCCGCCGCGAAGAAGCCCATCGCTATCCGCCAGTCGAGCGAGTCCAGCTCCGCCCAGCGTCGCGGGCGCCTGGCGAGGGCGCCTTCCCGCGGGCCATCGGCCGAGTTGCCGGGCTGGGTGGTGCTGGGGCTGTCCGCTTGCTCGACCGCCATGGCGCCGCGTGCCTCTGGGAGAAGTCAGCCGAGGGAGCGAACCAGCGCCGCACCATGCCCGCGGCCGAACTTGACGGGATTCTAGGAGGCCCGGCCCGGCGCCGCAAGGCCGGCATCGTCGCGGCACCGTTTCAGCTCGGAGTTCGGGCGGCGGAGCCCCGGCCCCGCCACCTGTGTTGCCCGGCATCGAGCTTCACGGCGGGACTGGAGCCTCGCCGCGCCTTATGAGCGCATCGCGACAGCGTGGCTACAGCTTACAGGCTTTGCGCAGGGCGGCGACCTTGTCCGTGCGCTCCCAGGTGAAGTTCCTGCCGACCCGCCCGAAGTGCCCGTCGTGGGCGGTTTCGCGGTAGATGGGCCTGAGCAGGTTGAGATACTTGATGATCTCGGCCGGCGCGAGCGGGAACATGTCGCGCACGACCTTGTCCAGAAGCCCGTTGTCCACCACGCCCGTGCCCTCGCAGTCGACCAGCACGCTCACGGGCTCAGCCACGCCGATCGCGTAGGCAAGCTGCACCTCGCAGACGGTCGCCAGCCTGGCCGCCACGATGTTCTTGGCGACGTACCTGGCCATGTAGCTGGCCGAGCGGTCCACCTTCGAGGGGTCCTTTCCGCTGAACGCCCCGCCGCCGTGTGCGCCGCGCCCGCCGTAGGTGTCGACGATGATCTTCCTGCCGGTCAGCCCCGTGTCGCCGTGAGGCCCGCCCATCACGAACCTGCCGGTCGGGTTGATGAGGAACTTGATCCTGTTGCTCCACAGCTTGGGGCATTCCCGCATGATCACGGGCTTGATGATCTTGGCGATCAGCAGGGCGCGGGCCTTGTCGGTCATGTTGCCCGTGCGCGGGCTGATGACCGACTCGTCGTGCTGCGTGGCGAGCACGACCGCGTCGATCCGCCTGGGGGCGTTGTTCAGGTATGCGACGGTGACCTGGCTCTTGCCGTCCGGGCGGAGCCACTTGATGCGCCCGCTGTCGCGCGCCTCGCTGAGGGCGGCGGTCAGACGATGGGCCAGGTGTATCGGCATCGGCATCAGTTGGCGCGTCTCGTTGGAGGCGAAGCCGAACATCAGCCCCTGATCGCCGGCGCCCTGTTTCTTCTTCTTGCCGGCCGTCACGCCCTGGGAGATGTCGGGCGACTGGCTGTGGAGAGTCTTGACGACCGCGCACGAGCGATAGTCGAAGCCGATGGCCGGATCGTCGTACCCGATGGATCGGATGACCTCGCGGGCGACGTCTTCGGCCCTCAGCAGCACCTTCTCGGCGGCGGTGTTATGGACCGTGACCTCGCCGGCCAGCACGACCAGCCCGGTGGTGACGAGCGTCTCGCAGGCGACGCGGGCGCGGGTGTCGTGCTTCAACAGGCTGTCCAGGATGCCGTCGGAGATCTGGTCGGCCACCTTGTCGGGGTGGCCCTTGGTGACAGATTCGCTCGTGAACGTGCGCATCTTGCTTACACGTGCCTTGGCCATTTTCGCTCAAGTCCTTTCTTGGCTGTCTGCCGCGCCTCGCCGGCTGCACGGCAAGTCGGAAAGTCTAGCGTCGCCGCCGGGGGCACGCAATACCGTCTCGGCGGAAGCCGGGGCGAGGAGCCAGGCGAGCCCGCCGGAAGTTCCGCCGTGGAGGCGTGCTGTGGCGCTAGTATTCAGAGAAGCCCGGCGGCGGCGGCAAGAAAACTCTTGGCAAAGCCGCGCCGGCGGCGACAATGCCCGCTGGCGACGATAGGCCCGGGGCGCCCGGGGCCCCGGGCGACCGAAGACGGCAAACTCACCTGCCGCCAGAGAAGAAAGGAGCAGCCATGGCTGAGCAGTTCGAAGTTGCGGAGCTGGTCAAGATCGCGATTGAGGACGAGCGGAGCGGCGTGGCCTTCTACTCGGCTTTGGCCAAGAAGGCATCCGACGAGCAGCTCAAGGGCACCTTCGCGGACCTCGCCGAACAGGAGAAGTTCCACCAGCAGCGGTTCGAGAAGATGCTGGCCGACCTTGGCGGACACGGCGCTCGGGAAGAGTATCCGGGCCAGTACATGAGCTATCTCCAGGTGCTGACGAGCAGCCGGGCCTTCCCCGACGTCCAGGCGGCAAAGAAGGCCGCAGCGGATTGCGCGGACGATTCAGCCGCCCTGGACCTGTCAATCCGCTTCGAGTTGGACACGCTGATGCTCATGAACGAGATGCGGAAGCTCGTGCCGGCCAAGGA
>CAYUYH010000041.1:0-13984 GCA_964449175.1 uncultured Planctomycetaceae bacterium | reverse complement strand
CAGCGGACCCAGGCGCCGCTTCGGGCGCCGGGCCGGGGGTTTCGCCGCTCTCGGCCGGGGCGGGCGGCCTGATGCGTATCCGCGGTCCAGGTGGGGCGGGCAGCTTGCCGCCGGGGCCCAGAACGACCACCTCCGCCGGCTCGACGACGTATCGCATCGCCTGGCGGTCCATGCGTTTCCGGCCGTAGACCGCGATGTGCACGCCGACATACCTCTCCAGGTTGACCGTGCCGGCGGTGGACTGGACGTACGCGGTGACCTGGCCGGTCTCCGGGTCCAGCAGCATGTACCGCTTGCCGATGGCCTCGACGCCGGGGTAGACCATGCTGGGCGCCAGCACGCCGCTGGCAGCGGCGCTGCGGAACACCGGCGGCGGCGTGGTTATCTGGAGCTTGGCCAGCATCGTCTCGTACTCCCGCTGCTTGGCGGTGACGGTCTTGGCCTGCTCTTTCACGGCGGCCAGCTCGGCCAACTCCTCGATGCTAAGGTCCAGGAACGCCACACGCACGTCGACATAGGGCTTGAGCGGGCTGTCGGCCGACAACGGCATGCCGGTGTAGAGGGCGCGGATCTTCTGGAGGTCGCGCTGCTCGACTGGCTTCTCGAACTCGGCCATCAACTGCTTCTCAGCGGCCTTGAACAGCGCTAACTCGTCGACGCGCTTCTCGGCCGGTCGCGTCGCCACCGAGCGAGTCGTCGCGCTGGGGGAGGTCATGGGCTGCGTGGTCGCCTCGATGACAAGCGCGGGAGTGATCGTCTCGCCCGGCCGGGCCACGTACTGCGCCGAGATGTAGAAGTACGCGCCGTCGGGAGGGGCTATCTTGTAGTACTCGCCGACCTCGCCGATGATCTTCACGGTCGCGCCCTTGCTTAGCTGGCGCTGGACGCCGATGAAGTTGGACTCCCGCAGGTCGCCGCCGGCCCGCACCCAAACGTTGTCGCCGGTCAGCGTACCGGTCGTGCCGGCCTCGTCCGCTTGCACGTAGGCCTTGCTTATCACGCTGAAGCATCCGGCCGGGCCGGTGATCCTCAGCCAGCCGTCCGTCTGGCCGACGACGTTGACCGTATCCGGCGCCGACAGCTTCGTGCACGGGTAGGCCTGCTGGCCCGGGCCTGAACGCACGTATACGTTCGTGCCCGTCAGCCGGCCGACCCAGGCGGACTGTCTGGTCTCCTCGGCCGCCGCTACGGCCGGGGCCTCGGCCGGCGCCGCCGGAGCGGGCGCAACGGGTTCAATGGTCTGCGCCACTGCTGGAAAGGCTGTCGCCATCACGCATAGCCAAGCTATGGTCCTTGTGCTCATTGCGTGCTCCTTGAGAGTTGGGTCGCCTGGCGAATTATACATGCCGATAGGCCTGGAACGCTATCACTTCGCAGCCGGCCTGTCAACAACTGCCAAGGGGGGAGGATGGGCAGGAAACCGCCGAGCCCGCGTGCAACCCGCCTGCGCCGGGCCTGCGGCAAGTCGCCGAGCCTACTCCGCCGAAGCGGCTGCGAAGGCTGGACGCTCCATAGCTATGGCGACGGAGCGTTGCACGTCCTACGCCTGGGGGATGTGATTATGTCGGCAGGCGGATGGTGAAGGCGCTGCCCTGGTTTGGCGTGCTGGCCACCGAGATGTCGCCGCCGAGCCCCTCGACGGTCTGGCGGCAGAAGGCCAGCCCCAGCCCATAGCCGCGCCGGTTGCCCTCGCCGTTTTTGGTGGTGAAGAACGGCTGGAATATCTGCTCAGCGTCCTCGGCGGACATGCCGATGCCGTTGTCCGCGACGGCGATCACCACACCCTTGCCGGACCGCCGCGCGGTAACGTCGATCCGTCGCAGCCCCGTGCTCGCCATGACGGCTGAGCGGGCATTGAGCAGCAGATTCAGCAGCACCTGCTGGAGCTCGGCCCGGCGGGCCTGAATCGCCAGGCCCGCGGGAATGTCCACGTTCAACTCGATGGAGTCCTTGGCAGGCTCGCGCGCCATCGCCTCCAACGTCTGCGCTACCAGCTCTGCCAGGTTTACCTGCTCCGCCTGAGTTGACTCGTCCGCGGCGAGGCCCAGGATAGCCTTGCAGATTGTGGTGGCTCGCTGGCCTCCCTCGGCCGCACGGGCTATGGCCTTGTCGGTAAGCGACGGATTCTTCCGCGCCATCTGTGCATAGTTGATAATCGGGGTAAGGATGTTGTTGAGTTCATGCGAGACCATGGCGGCCATCGTGCCCACGGTGGCCAGGCGCTGAGCCTCCTGGAGCTGGCGGCGAAGGGCTTGGACTTCGGCGGAAAGACGGTCGAGCTTTTCCTGCTGGCTGGTCGTCTCGGTGCGGGAAATCGTGGTCACAGGCGTTTTCCTCTTGCCACGGCCGGCCCCGCGGCTAATATTCACCTAGATGGCGACACTTCTAATTGGTTAATCGGTACACCCGGCTGATAACTTGAGAGGGGGCGTCATTCATGGACGCTGAAGACAAGTTGTCCGGGCTCGTGGAGATCGCCAAATCCTTGGGGATAGAGATTCGTTTAGTGGACACGGCAGGCAACGCTCGAGACGGTGGGGCCCTGGTGCGCCTGAAGGGCAGGGAGATTATCTTCCTGGACGTCTCCGCTCCCTTGGCCGACCGGGCCGACACGGTCGCCCGGGCACTCGCCGGCCGAAACGAACTCGAACGGCACTTCTTGTCCCCTGAGATTCGCGAGGCGATCGAACAAGCGACGTCGAGTACCTGAGGACGGGTGAGGCCTACGTTTGGCCTTCCGGTGTCGGACTCGGGGCAGTATCATTTCCGGCATGAGTGTTGCATCCCAGGGAATCGACATGGTGGCCTGTGCGCGCTTGCAGGAGATGATCGACAAGCACGGTCGGCGCTTCCTCGAGCGCGTCTTCACGCCGGCCGAGTTGGACTATTGCCTGACTCGGAAACGGTCCGTCGAGCACCTCGCCGGACGCTTCGCCGCCAAGGAAGCCGTGCTGAAGGTCCTCGGCACGGGCTGGCGGGGCGGGGTCGCCTGGACGGACATCGAGGTTCGCAACTCCCCGTCCGGCCAACCAAGCGTCCACCTGTCAGGCCGATGCCGCCAGATCGCCGACGAGCAGGCGCTGGCGAGCATACTCGTGTCCATCAGCCACATCCCCACGCACGCGGTGGCCTCGGCCGTCGGCCTGAGGGCCTCGACCGGCGGGGCGCTGAAGGTCGGGGACTGACCCGCAGCCATGGCAACCGCTCCCACCATCTTCATCTCGGCCGCGGAGGTCAGTGGCGACGAGCACGCCGCGCTGCTGATCGCCGCCATTCGCCGCCGATGTCCCAATGTGCGATTCGTCGGCGCCGCCGGGCCGCGGATGGCCGAAGCCGGCTGCGAAGTCATCGCCGACCTCACCCACAAGGCCAGCATGTTCGGCGGGGCCGCCCTGCAAGCCGGCTACTATCTCAAGACCGTCCGCCGCCTCCAGTGCGCGATCCGCGAGATCCGCCCGGACCTGCTGATCCCCGTCGACTCGCCGGCGCTGAACTGGCACCTGGCTGCCGCCGCCCGCAAGGCAGGCGCAGCGGTGCTCTACTACATCGCACCGCAGGTGTGGGCGTGGGCGCCGTGGCGAGTGAAGAAGCTCGCCCGCCTGACCGACCAGGTCGCGTGCATCCTGCCGTTCGAGGAGCGATACCTCTGCGATAGGGGGGTCAACGCCGTCTTCGTGGGCAACCCGCTTTTCGACGCGTTACCGCCTCGGCCCGCCGCGGCGCCTGATCTGGCCGAGGCATGGGCCCACGGACGCTGGCGGGTGGCGATGGTGCCCGGCAGCCGAAGGGGCGAAATCCGCGGGCACATGCCTGCCCTGCTGGCCGTCGCCGAGATGATCCGCCGACGCTGGCCCGCCTCCAAGTGCACCTTTACCGCCTATACCGACGCCGCCGGCGAGCTGATCGGCAAGCTGGCCAACGGCGCCGACATCGACATCGCCGTCGCGCGCACTCACGAGGTGCTCGCCAACTCGCACTTCGCGGTCACCAAGAGCGGCACGGTCACGCTGGAACTCGCGCACTTCGGCGTGCCGATGGTCATCTTCCACCGCACGTCGCGCCTGCTTGGCCTGCTCCGCCGCCTGCTGGACAGATGGGCCGTCACCACGGACAGCTTCTCGCTGGTGAACATCCTGGCCGGGCGGAAAATCGTGCCGGAGTTCATGCCGTGGCACGGCGACATCAAGGCCATCAAGGCCATGGTCAGAGAGGTGATGGACGACTACGGCTGGCTGTTCGAGGTCCGCCGGCGGCTCATCGACCTCACCGCGTCGCTCCGGGTCGCCCCGCCCGCTACCGCCTCGGACAACGCAGCCGACCTCGCCCTCCAACTCATCAACGGACGCAAGCCCCGACCGTGAGGCGAAGATGCTGCGGCAAGCCTGCTGTCCCGCCCCCTGGGCAAGACGCTCATTCCTCCATCAGCACGCGCATCATCTGCTCATGTCTGTTGAGGAAGTCCTTCGTGAGCCTGTAGTACTCAGTATCCACGTACCTGACGGATTTGACCCCGTTCTCGGAAAGATGCAGGATCGTCGCGTTAGGGTAGGCCATGATGATCGGCGAGTGCGTGGCGATGATGAACTGGGACTGCTGGGCGACGAGTTGGTGGATCCGTGACATGGCAGCCATCTGGCGGGTGGGGGATAGGGCGGCCTCGGGCTCGTCGAGCACGTAGAATCCGTTGCCCCCAAACCGCTCCATGAGCAGAGCCAGGAACGATTCGCCGTGCGACTGCTCGTGCAGCGGTTTGCCCCCGTACAGACTGGTGATGGGAGCGGGCGGGTTGGCAAGTTCATACTCGTCCGTGTCCAGTTTCTCGATCTCAGTGGCGACGTTGAAGAAGCTCTCTGCCCGGAGGAAGTACCCGTCTCTGGCCTTGTGCGTGCCGCGGACAAGGCGCAGGTACTGATGCAACTGCGAGTGCGACTCGCGCGATGAGAAGGTCATGTTCCGCGAGCCACCCTCAGGGTTGAGCCCCCAGGCGACCGCGATGGCCTCAAGCAGCGTCGACTTGCCGCTGCCGTTCTCGCCGATGATAAACGTGACGGCCGGGTGCAGCTCGATACTGCGAAGGTGGGCGACGGCGGGCAAGCAGAAGGGATACTCCTCGAAGGACGGCAGCTCATCGCGCAGCAACCGCACCTCTAGCAGGTAATGCTGTGCGTCCATCGCCTTCACAAGTCCACCTTCTCGTGCGTTCTCTTGCAGCGGCGAGCGGCTCCTTCAATCCGCAATTCGCAATCCGCAGTTCGCAATCAGGAGATCGCCGCGCCGGGCGGGACGGGAGTGTCCGCCGTCAGGGCCACGACCTTCTGGGCGCCGCCTTCCTCGTACACTGCGGCCAGGAGCATGCCGTTGGACTCCAGCCCCCGCATCTTTCGCGGCTGAAGGTTCACGACGACGGCAATGTCCTTGCCCAGCAGGGCCTCGGGGGAGTAGTGGCCCTTGAGCCCGGCGATGATCTGCCGCTGCTCGCCGCCGATGTCGATGGTCAGGCAGATGAGCTTGTCGGCGTTGGGGTGGTCGCTCACCTCCAGCACCCTCGCCATCCGCAGGTCCAACTTCACAAAATCCTCGTACGTGATCGTGGGCTTGGTCTCCGCCATCTCTGGGCCTTTCATTTGCAGTGCGCCGCCAAGCGGCGCGTCCGCCGGTGGCGTGGAGTCTAGGCCAATCCACAGCGACGGACAAGAGGCTTCCATTCGCCAACGGCCCGCGCGGCGTGTACAATGCCGCCCGCGACGCAGACACCGGACGGCCATGCACATCTACCCGTACAAGTTCGAGCCGATCTACAAGACCCGCATCTGGGGCGGGCGGAACCTGGCCCACATGTTCGGCCGGGATATGCCCACCGGCTTGGAAGTAGGCGAAAGCTGGGAGCTGGCCGACCTGGAAGGGGATTCCAGCGTGCTGGCCAACGGCCCCGACGCCGGCGCGACGTTGAATGAGATGGTTCGCCGGATGGGCGGCGACCTTCTCGGCCGGGCACGGGCGATGGAGGGTGGCCAATTCCCGCTGCTGCTGAAGCTGCTGGACGCCGAGGATATCCTCTCCCTCCAGGTCCACCCCGACGCCGCTGCCGTTGCCGAGATCGGCGGCGACGCCGCGATGAAGACCGAGTGCTGGTACATCATCGCCAGCTGCGGCGGCTTCATCTACAAGGGCGTCATGCCGGGGGTGACGGCCGAACAGTTCCGCCAGGCCGTCGAGGCGAACACGGTCCAGACGATAGTCCGCCGCGTGGAGGTGGCCGCGGGCGACTTCCACTATCTGCCCGCGGGCCTAGTCCACGCACTCGGACCGGGCGTCGTGCTGGCCGAGGTCCAGACGCCCTCCGACACGACGTATCGCGTGACCGACTGGGGCAGAGGCAGGGATATCCACCTCGAGCGCTCGATGCAGTGCATCCGCTTTCCCCTGACCGGGGACGACCCGCCCGGCGCCGGCGGCGAGACGCTCCTGGCCACCGAGTTCTTCACCATCAAGAAGCGCGCGGCCGAGTCCGTGGCCGCGGCGGAGCTGCCCGCCGGCCAATGCACCGCCCTTATGATCCTCAAGGCGACCGGCGGGGCGGAGGTCAGGCACGCCGGCGAAGTGGAGCCCGTCACGGCGGTCTCGGCCGGCGATACGCTGCTGCTGCCGGCGGCGCTGCGACAGCCCATCATCGCCGTCCGCGGCACGGCGAGCTGGTTGGAGATCACACTGCCCGTCGCCACGGGCGGCTCAACACCGCGAGCGGCGCCATGAGCAAGGTCCGCATCCAGAAGGTCCTGGCCGAAGCCGGCGCTGCGGCCAGGAGGGCCGTGGAGGAGATGATCCTCGCCGGCCGCGTCGAGGTGAACGGCAAGGTCGTCACTCGCCTGCCGTGCTTCGTCGACCCGGCGACCGACCGCATCCGCGTGGACGGCAAGGCCGTGTCCACGCGCCCGGCCCCGAAGGTGTACGTCTTGGTCAACAAGCCAAGGGGCGTCGTCTGCGCCCGCGGCGACCCCCACGGCCGACCGCGCATCTACGACATCGTCCCGCCGATCGCCGGGGCGGTCTATTGCGTCGCCGCGCTGGACGTTGACAGCACGGGGGCGGTCCTGCTGACCAACGACGGCGACCTGGCCAACCGGCTCAGCCACCCGCGCTACGGCGTGGCGCGGACGTACGTCGTCGAGGTGGACGGGCGTGTTGACGGCCCGGCGGTCGGGAGGTTAACCTCCGGCGTCGTGATCGGCGGGCGTCGGGTCAAGCCGCGGCGCGTCAAGCTGCTTCGCCGCGGGCCGAGGCGGAGCGTGCTGGAGATCGAGCTCGTCGAGTCCGCCGGGCGAGAGGTCAGGCCCATGCTCGCCCGCCTCGGCTACAAGACCCGGAAGCTGAAGCGCACCGGCATCGGCCCGCTCAGCGACAAGGGCGTCAGGTCGGGCGCGTTTCGCGTGCTGGATCGCCGGCAGGTGACCGCCCTGACCCGAGCCGCCGACGGCCGAAAGCGCTAAGCGACTGGTGGAGACTGCGATGGCTGAGAAGCAGTGGTTCCTGGCCCTGGACCTGGGGGCCGAGAGCGGCAGGGGCGAGCTGGTCTGCCTCGCCGACGGCAAGGTGACCATGGAAGAGGTCCACCGCTGGCCGAACCGCCCGGTCCGCCTGGGCGGCACGTTGCACTGGGACTTCCCGTTCCTGTTCGCCGAGGTCGTGGCCGCTTTGCGGGCGACGGCCGAGCGCGGCGCGAAGATCAGCGGCATCGGCATCGACACGTGGGGCGTTGATTTCGGCCTGCTCGGCGGCGACGGGCAACTGTTGGGCAACCCCGTGCACTACCGCGACAGCCGAACCGAGAACATCCACGCCTACAGCGACCCCATCATGTCGCGCGACGACATCTTCGCCCTGACGGCCTACGAGCCGTGGGCGATCAGCTCGCTGTTTCAGCTCCTGGCGCTTCAGCGGGCTGCCTCGCCGCAGCTCGCCGCGGCAACGACGTTCCTGAACATGCCGGACCTGTTCAACTACTTCCTGACGGGCGTGAAGGTCAATGACCGCTCGATCCTCAACACATCCAACCTCATGGGCACCGACCGCGACTGGGCCCGCCCCGTTATCGAGGCCTTCAAGCTGCCGGAGATGTTCGGCAGGATCGCCGAACCGGGCACGGTGCTCGGCCCGCTGGCGGACCAGGTCCGCCAGGAAGTCGGCGGACTGGCCGACGTGCCGGTGATCACAGCCGTCGGGCATGACACCTCGGCGGCGGTCGCCGCGCTGCCGGGCAAGGGCGACGACTGGGCGTTCCTCAGTTGCGGCACCTGGAGCATCCTCGGCTGCCTGATCGACGAGCCCATCGCCACGCCGCGGTGCCTGGAGCTGGGCTTCACCAACGAATACACGCTCGGCGGGTGGTACCTCGCGCGGAACATTCTCGGCCTGTGGCTGGTGCAGGAGCTTCGCCGGAAGTGGGACAGCTCGGCTGACCCGTGGGACTACGTGCGGATGACGGCTGAGGCGGACAGGGCGGCTGGCGGCCCGCTGGTCGACGCCGCTGACGAGTCTCTCCTCGCCCCGGGCGACATGGAGCAGGCGCTGCTGGGCTGGATCGACCGGAGCGGCCAGGCCGCACCAGACGGCAGGGGCCAGCTCGTCCGTTGCGTTCTGGAGAGCCTGGCGTTGGAGTACGCCCGCAGGATGGCCTCGATCGCCGAGCTGGTCGGCCGATCCCAGCAGGCGCTGTACATGGTCGGCGGCGGGACGGCCAACAAGCTGCTGTGTCAGCTTACCGCAAATGCTTGCGGCATACCGGTTTACGCCGGCGCGGACCAATGCACCGCCCTGGGCAACGCACTGGTGCAGGCCGTCGCACTGGGTATACTCGCCAACAGAGACGAGATCCACCAGGTGATGCGGGACTCCTTCGAGCTGGCTGAGTACCTCCCGCAGGATGAATCGCTGTGGGCGGACAAGGCCGCCCTGTACGCCAAGCTCGTGGGACAGAAGTGAGCGGACGCAACAGGACAACAGCATGCGACACAGAGACGCGGAGAGAAACGAGACAAGCGGTCAAGAGAGAGCAGTGTCTTCTCTGTCCCTCTGTGCCTTTGTGTCGAAAACAACAAACCTTGTGCGTAGCGCCTTTGACTAGGAAGGACGGTTGATCATGGCCAAGGCCAAGCGTTTGGGCGGCGGTAGGGCGGCAGGGGGCAGCGCGGTGACGTTCGGCGTCTGCGCCACGGGCGACCCTCGGATAGACAAGGCCTCTCGCGAGCGCGCGGCGAACATCGTCGCCATGACGGCCGACGTGGTCGCGGCCGGCGTGAAGATGCCCGACGGCAGCGACGTGGACGTCGTGTGGTCGCCGGTGCTGATCGACGGCGAGAAGCAGGCCGACATCGTGGCCCGCCAGTTCGCCCGCGCCGGCGTGGACGCTGTTGTCTGCGCGCCGGACACCTGGGCGTTCCCGCAACTGACGCTGATGAGCATGCTGGCCCAGATGCCGGCGGAGGCGCCCGTCAACATCACCTGCGGCAACAGCGGCCCGAAGCCCGGCGTGGTCTACGCCCACGCGGTCAACGGCGCGTTGGCGCAGAGCGGCCGGCTGGTCGCGTTGAACGTCGGCACCTGGCCGGACACGGGCGCGAACCCCGATATGACCGACGCGACGGCAGAGGCGCTGATCGACTGGTGCTACGCGGCCTTGACGCGGGCGGGGCTGAAGGGCAGGCGGGTCGTCGTCTTCGGGCACGACTCGATGGGCATGGAGACGGCCCTGGCGCACGTGATTCCGACGCGGCGCGTCTTCGGACTGGAGATCACCCGCCTGGACATGAAGCTGCTGGCCGACATGCTCGCCAAGGGCGCCTACGACGCCAAGGAGCTGGCCAAGCTGCGATCGTGGATCAACCGCCACCTGGGCAGCCGCCTGGCCGTCAGCACCGACGAGGACAGCGAGCGATTCAACCAGGGCCTGGCCCTGTACCTGATCGTCCGCGACATGCTGGCCGACCTAAACGCCGTCGGCGGGGGGTTCATGAACCAGCTCGAGTGGGGCAGCGACAAGCGCGGCATCACGCTGCCCATCGCCGACGCGATGGAGTCGCTGCTGAACTGCACCTTCGACCACAACGGCGCCAAGCCGGCCATGCCGTTCGCCACCGAGGCCGACGTCCAGGGCCTGCTGACCATGCTGTTCTGCACGTGGCTGAGCGGCGGAAATCCGCCGCTGTTCATGGACTTCCGCAAGGTCTGGGAGCCGTGGGAGATCCAGGCCCTGGCCAAGAGGCTGCGGATCAAGTTCACCGGCAAGGAGCAGTGGGCGCGGCGCGGCATCGTGGACGGCGACAACTCCGGCTCGGCCAGCCTGAACTGGGCGGGCAGGCCGGGCGACGGCGTCGGCAAGATCATGCCGCGTCTCTCCATGCCCGCCGCTGAGCTGGACTACTTCCCCGGCGGCGGCAACAGCGTGACGTTCATCACGCCCGGCGGCATCAACGGCATCGCCGGCCGCCTGGCATACAGCGAGCTGAGCGGCATGTTCAGCATGGTGTGGGACGAGGCGTCCACCGTGGACCTGCCGGCCAAGCTGGCAGAGGCCGTGGCAAACACGTCCAACGTAACCTGGCCGCACACGTGGGTCGTGCCGAAGTACGCCACGATGGCCGAGTACAAGCAGTACGCCCCGGCCAACCACCTACACATGGTCTGGAACCTGCCGGTAGCCAGGCTGGAGCACTGGATGGACCTGACGAACGTGCTGTCGGTCGCCCCGTGGCAAGCTCGGCCGGCGTTCATTGAGGGCGTCGACCGGCCCATACCGCTGCTCCATCTGCTGAACGGCGGGGAGACGGCCACCAAGATGCGACTGGCAGGGCGGTAGGGGGCGCAGCCGGGCGCGGAAGGGCGGCCGCAGTCGAGGGCACGACAAGCAACAGCCCGCCGAGCAAGCCATCGGCGGGCTGTCCTGTTGAGTCTCAGCCATCACAGTGGCATAGGTCGTCGCATATGAACTATGCCCTTCGCCTGCGTCTGAGCGCTACCATCACGGCGGCGCCCAAGCCGATGATGCACACGCTTGCCGGCTCGGGAACCATATGATCAGCCAAAGCAATGAAGATCCGGTTATCGGGGAAGAACACCTGTGTGACGCCGTCGTCGAGGTAAAGGTTGCCACTCGGGTCGGCGTGGAAGACGATCATCCGCGGGCTGACCTGACCGGCATCGCTGCCGGGGATCGAGTCGCCGAAGTCGAAGAACCTCAGCTCGGTGATGCCCCCGGCCACCAGGGTGTCCTTGGATATCTCAATGCGGATGACCTGCTGGTCGCCCCAGTTGGTGATCTGGCTGTCCAGCTCGTCGAGGCCCGACAGGCCGGTGATCACGCCGCCGTCGGTGCAGCCCGTCACGTACGTCGACCTCTCGATGAAGGCGTCCTGGTAGAGATAAGGGTTGCCGGCGTGGTCGAGCTGGCCCGTGTCGAAGCCGGCGACCTCCTTCAGCTCCTGCGAGTTGACCAGCGTGGCCAGGTCGTTGGCGTCGTGGCCGTTGGCGATCATGCGCGTCGAGTTGGCCGCCCAGGTGTAGCCGCCGCCGGCATCGTCATAGATCGCCGGGTGGCGGGTCTTGTAGTCCAGGGTCATGTCCATGCTGAGCGTCGGGTCCATGTCGTCGCTCATCGACACCTGCGGATTTGAGACGCTCCGGCCCCAGCCGTCGACCGTCGTGTCCTGCTTGCCGTTGTGCACGGCGATGTCCATCATCGCGTAGCCGGCCGGGGTCTGCGTGTGGGCGGAGTTGTAGTCGTTGATCACCCAGCCCAGCGACCAGCCGTTGCGGCCCGTGTGGCGCTCGCGGATTATCTGCTGCTGCACTATGTTGCTGCCGTAGGTGAAATTCGGATCGTGCCACGCGTTGTTGTCGAACTGGCTGTAGTTCATGTAGAAACCGATCGTGCCGGTATCGCGCGGCAGCCAGTAGTTGTAGTCCGGGTTGTTCTTGTCGGGATGGTCGTCCGGCAGGGTGTACGTCGCCCAGTTCTGGGCCGCGGAGTGCAGGTCGCCGCCGGCGCCCGGCTGGTCGTTGTACAACCCCGCCGAGCCGCTGGAGACCGGCGTCCACCAGTTCTTCAGGTGATCCGCCACCAGGTCGCCGGGGTTCAATATCCCGTCGGCGGTGGTGTCCTGGAAGATGTACCAATCCTTGACGTAGTCGCTGCGCAGTGACCGGTAGTACGACGTTTCAGGCAGCGGTTCGTGCGGCATTATGGCCGCGCCGGCCTGGCCGGCGAGCATCATCGCCGCCGCCATTGCCAACCCAACCCTGTTGAGCGCCAGGGCCTTCATTGCCGACTCCTCCTAGCAGGTATTCCACCCGGCGCCCCAGCCAGCCGTCCGCGAGCAACGGACGCGAAACGTGAAAAGGGCGTCAAACGGATGGTTGAAGCGTATCTCCGAGGCTATCTCTCCTGATGTATTGAGCGCCCGGGGCCTCGAGGCCCCGCACATCCACAGGCTCGTAAGCCGCGAGCCTGCTTGCATCTCGCCGGGGTAAGCACTCCCGACGACCTATAGCTACATTGCATAGTCTACGGCAACCTAGCCGTTCTGTCAAGCTCAAAACTAACCCCGCAGCCCTCCGGGTGCGCGGCTGGATTGTGGCACCTCTTGGTGGAACAGCCATTCCAGGCCGTCCCCGCAAGGGCGCCCGCTGTGTGCCTGGGCCGGGCCCGCCGGGCCAATCCGCGCTCCAACCCCAGGCCAATGCCACCCGTGGCCCCAACTGCAAGGCCACCCGCGGACAGGCCCGAATGGCCACCCTTGAGGCCCTCCTGCCCCATTTCTAACGTCCGATAATATATGTTATGTGACGCTAAGCGTGCCGGCAGGCAGGCTCTGGGCGTTTGGATCGGCGAGCTGCCACGGGGCGCGGAGGCCGCCGAGGGCCTCACGTGGCTGCGCACGGGAGGTACTGGACCAGTTTCAGGCCCAGGTCTGCCACCATCCGGCGGTCGATCTCCGGCGGGCGGCCTGTCGTGGTGAGATAGTTGCCGACGAGGCAGCTTGTTGCCCCGGCGTAGTAGATCCAGGCCTGTAGGTCGCGGAGGTTGGCCAGCCGCCCCCCGGCGATCTTGAGGTCCGCGCCGGGCATCGCCAGGCGGAAGGCGGCGATGATCGTGAGGATATCCATTGGCCGGAGCGGCTGGGCATGTTCCAGGGGCGTGCCGGGGATCGGGTGGAGGAAGTTCAGCGGCACGACATCGGGCTGAACCACGTCGCGCAGCGTGACGGCCAGCTCCGCCCGGTCGGCCCAGGTCTCGCCCAGGCCGAATATCCCGCCGCAGCAGACGCTCATGCCGGCGGACCTGACGGCCCGCAGCGTGGCCAGGCGGTCGTCGTAGGTGTGCGTGGTGACCATTGAGGCGAACATGGCCCGGGAGGTTTCGAGGTTGTGGTTGTACCTGGTCACGCCGGCCTGGGCGAGTCTGCGGGCCTGGTCGACGTCCAGCTCGCCCACAGACGCACAGACGCCGAGTGAGCCGGCGTGGTCGGCGGTGATGCGTTCAGCCGCGGAGGCAACGGCGGCCAAGTCCGCCTGCGACGGGCGTCGGCCTGAGTTGACGATGCCCATGCAGGCCGACCCGCCCTCGGCCGCGAGTTGGGCGGCGGTGAGAATCTCCGCCAGCGGGGCGGTTCGAGGGGCCTGGAGCCCCCCACCGACGGTCTGCCCCCCCTGCCGGTTCATCCATGCCAGCGACTGCGCGCACCACTTGCAGTCCTCGCCGCACGCGCCCAGCCGGCCTGGGATGATCGAGCAGAACCGCACAACGTCGCCGAATCGCTGCCGGCGAACGCGGTTGGCCCAGTACAGAAGCTCATATGGCTCGCGCTTGGCCTCTTGGCCGAGATGAGCGATCTCGTCGGCAGTGATACATCGGCCGGCGAGCACCTCCTGGCCGATACGAGCTATTTCTTCACGTGCCGTCACGGCATCGCGGCCCGGAGGGGGGGCGGGG
>CAYUYH010000040.1:0-14104 GCA_964449175.1 uncultured Planctomycetaceae bacterium | reverse complement strand
GCCAAGGTACAGTGCGACGTGTCGTGCATGATCTCGCCGGAGATGTTCGGCGAGTTCGTGGCCCCCTACCTGTCGCGGCAATGCGATTGGCTCGATTGCGCCCTGTACCACCTGGACGGCACGACGGCGTTGCGGCACCTGGACGCGCTGCTGGAGATCGAGTCGATCCGGGCCATCCAGTGGACCCCGCAGGCCGGCCAGCCGCGACCCGGCAGCAGCGAGTGGTACGACCTGTATCGCCGGATCAAGTCCGCCGGCAAGGCCGTCCAGGCCACGCTCGTCAGCCCGGCCGAGGTCGTGCCGCTGATCGAGGCCGTCGGCCCCGAAGGCCTGTTCATCATGACCCGGGCCGACACGCCGGACGACGGCGAGAAGCTGATTGAGGCGACCGAGCAGTACCGCCGAGAATAGCCCGCGGGCCGACGTCGCCCCGGCCAGAGTGAACGGCGAATGCAGATGACGGACGCGCGAACGCGAAAGATACTCATACCCATAGCCATCGTCGCGCTGACGTTGGCGGCATACGGCTCGGTGATCGCCCGCGGCGGCTTTCTCTGGGACGACGACATCCTGTTGACCAAGAACAGGGCGATCCACGCCAGCGACGGGCTGAAGACGTTCTGGTTCACGGCGAAGTCATACGACTATCTGCCGATTACCTGGACGTCGCTGTGGCTGGAGTGGCGGCTGTGGGGAGACAGCCCCACCGGCTACCACGTCACCAACGCGGTGATGCACGCGCTCAGCGCGGTGCTGCTGTGGGCGCTGCTGCGTGAGCTGGGCGTGCCCGGGGCGCTGCTGGCGGCGGCGATCTTCGCGGTCCACCCGGTCTGCGCCGCATCGGTCGCCTGGATCAGCGAGCGGAAGAACACACTCTCGATGATCTTCTACCTGCTGACGCTTATCGCGTACATCAGGTTCGACGCCCGCGCCGGCCGGCGCTGGTACGTCCTGGCGATACTGGCTTTCGCCGCGGCACTGCTCAGCAAGTCGTCGGTGATCATGGCGCCGGCAGTGCTGCTGGGGATCGTCCTATGGCGAAGGGGCGGCAAGATCGCCCGGCGGGACATCGCGGCGCTGGCGCCGCTGTTCGTCCTCTCAGCGCTGTTCGCGGCCGTGACGATCTTCTTCCAGAAGCACGCCATAGGCCCAATCGCCGCTCGGCCGGAAGGTTTCTTCTCCCGCCTGGCGGCTGCGGGCATGGTTCCGTGGTTCTACCTCTACAAGGCCCTGCTGCCGATCAAGCTGATAATGGTCTACCCTCGCTGGGACGTCGATCCCGCGTTGCCGCTGTCTTACGTGCCGGGGGTCGTGCTTCTGGGGTGTGTGGCGTTGTTCTTCGTCTTCCGTCGCACCTGGGGCAAATGGCTGCTGGCCGGCAGCGGATACTTCCTGGTCACTTTGTTCCCGGTGCTGGGGTTTTTCGAGATGTCCTTCGCCAGGAAATCGCTGGTGGCTGACCATCTCCAGTATGTCTCGATCATCGCCCCGATCGTCCTGGTGTCGGCGGCGGGGTGGCGGGCGCTAAGCCGGCTGACCGGCAAGGCGGGCAAGGTCGCCGCGCGCGTGGCGCCCGTGGCCGTGGTGGCCGTCCTGGCGGGGCTGACCTTCAACTACGGTTTCGTCTTCGCCAGCGCGGAGACCATGTGGGCCGACGTGCTGGCCAAGAACCCCAGGTGTCCCGAGGCGCAATACGAGGCGGGCATTCGTGCGACCAACGAGGGCCGACCGCTCGAGGCGATCGATCACTATCTCAGGGCCATCGAGCTGCGGGAAGACTACGCCGAGGCCCACAACAACCTAGGCCATGTCTACATGAGCCAGGGCAACGTCCCACGGGCAGGCTATCACTTCGCCCTGGCCGTAAAGTACCTGCCCAGCGGCTACCGCGCGCGGTTCAACCTGGCACTGGCCCAGTATCGCATCGGCGCCACGCGCCAGGCGGCGGAGAATCTGCGGAAGGTGGTTGCCGATGCCCCCCAGTTCCCCCCGGCCCTGAACAACCTCGCCCGCATCCTAGCCGCCGATCCCGACGACAACCTGCGCAGCGGGGCCGAGGCTGTGACATTGGCGAGAAAGGCCTGCCAGATGACGGCCCCTTCAGATCCCGCCCTCGCCGACCGGATGCACACACTGGCGATGGCCTACGCTGAGACAGGGCAGTTCGACCTGGCCATTCAGACCGCGCGGTCCGCAGCGGACTTCGCCCGCCAGGTGGGCGATCTCGAACAGGAAAAGGAAATCCTCGCGACCATCGCCCTATGCGAGAAGAACACACCTGTCAGGCTCAAGAAACCAACGCCCCCCGTGCCCGGGTCGGCCAGCCGTCCTGATGCCGCGACCGCGCCCGCCAGCGAGCCCGCCGATTGATCTCCGCCGCCGCGGGCTCACGCCACCAGGAACTCCTCATCCAGCACCGAGCGAATCTTGGCCAGGGCTGACTTCTGTATCTGCCTGACGCGCTCGTTGGTCAGGCCGACCATCTTGCCGACCTCGGCCAGCGTCCTGCCCTTTCCGCCCGCGCCTATCGCAAAGCGCTCCATGACAACGGTGCGCTCCACCTCGCTCAACGCCGCCTTGTTGCGGGCCAGGATTTCGCGCAGCGCCTCGACCGAGTCGTCGCGCTCCATTTCGTGCTTGGCCACGTCGTAGTCGCTCTTCTCCAAATCCGGGTCGAACTCGGTCGGGAAGCGCTGGCGGTACTTGCCCGTGTTCGTGGCCAGGCGGTTGAAGCTCTTCAGGATCGCCCGGCAGGCATACGTCGAGAACTTAAAGCCTCTTGAAACGTCGAATTTGTCCACGCTCCGCAGCAAGGCCATGTTGCCCTCGCTGACCAGCTCGCCGAACTCGACGTTGGGAATCCGCGTGCGTTTCGCCATCGCCAGCACGAGCGCCATGTTCGCCCGGACAAGCTTTGCATGCACGGTGACCGCTCTCGTGTACCACATGACCATCTGCCGCGCGCGTGCGATGCTCTTGCGCCGCTGCTCGGCTGCAATGAGCTTCGCCAGACGATAACGCGCGTAGTTGTACCGCAGGAACAGCAGCGACTCTTCGGCGGCGCTGAGCCTAATGCGAGGCCCCTGCCGTGCGGGTGAGTCCTCGGCCACCTCCGGGAACTGAGACCAGGCCGGCACGCGCACCTGCGGCGCGTCTTCGCCGAACAGGCGATCAGCCTCGCCGGCGGATGCGAATGACGGGTGGTCAACATAGTCGATGTCTTGGGGAATCCGACGGTAGGTGCTCATCTGCTGTTCATCCAGCTCTGCAAGGAAGGTCTCCTTCCGCGGCCGTTGCAGCCGGGGTGCGGCTGGCATCTTCAGCGTCGCTTTCATCGGTATCCGTCCTTTCCACGTTCTCGGGCCTGCTCCCGCCGGTCAGCCGCCGGCCGTTCGTTCCGCTCGGCCGCGGCCGGCCTTCCGGGCCAGGCTCCAGTGCCCATGTATGCTAATCGTACGAAAGTGGTACGACTTGTCAACTAAAAACCTGGAAATTGCTTTTTCTCCGTCTTCTCATCTCTCGGCGAAGACGGCCCACGCCGAGCCTGCGTGGGCGGCGGCATTCCGCTATCCATTTACTACAAAGCATGTTGCGCCATCACCCTAGGCTTGGGACTCAGCTTGTCCCCGCCCCGCGCAGCGGCGGCTGGCTGCGCCGGCCGATCTCACCCAATCCCTTGTTTCGGCTAGCGCTACGGCACGGCAGAAAAAGGGAGTTTCCCCTGTTTGCGAGTATTACCCCATATTCAGGCAGCGGCTAGGGATTCCGCGGGCCGGCGGGCTAAGTCTTGCTGGCCGGAAAAGACCGTGTGGACAGTTGGGCGAGGCGAGCATCGCGCGGGGCTGCTGCGTCCGGGAACCTACCTCCGTCGCGCCAGCCACCGGAACAGCATCGCCTCGCCGGAGGTGTTGCCGGCTATCAGGTGGCCGAGGAACTGCAGCGCGTAGCCGACGACGAAGCAGATCGCCGCCGCCAGCCATTGCCCTGTGATGAGGAGGATCGGCGCCGCAACGAAGCAGGCCGGGATGCCGATGATGTGCAGGACCAGGCTGGTCGGGTTGCGGTGCCGCTCCAGCCAGTCGTCGATCGCCCTCTTTAGTAATCGCAGCATGCCGTCGGCCGCCACTCCTCCCCCGCCGCGCTAGATCACGACCCTCATGCCGTAGATCGACTCATAGAGCGTGTTGAGGAACATCCCCAGGAACAGATCCAGCGCCAGGACGGCCATGCAACTCGCGACGAAGCTCTCCGTGCAGGCCTTGCCCACGCCGGCGGCGCCCGGCGAGCACCTGAAACCCTTGTAGCAGCATATCAGGCTGATAGCCGCCCCGAAGAAGACGCTCTTGATCGGCCCGTAGAAGATATCGAAATTATCGACGGACTCGGCCGCGAACCGCCAGAACTCCGCCCCGCTGACGCCGTAGACGTACACGCTGACGACGTAGCCGCCGAGGATGCCCATGAAGTCGGCGTAGATTACCAGCACTGGTATCAGCAGCACGCACGCCAGCACGCGCGGCACGACCAGCACTCGCAGCGGGCTGGCGCCCATGGCAACGAGCGCGTCGATCTGCTCGGTCACTCGCATCGTGCCAAGCTCCGCCGTCAGCCCGCCGCCGACCCGCCCCGCCAGCATCACGCCCGTCAGCACCGGCCCCAGCTCGCGGAGCACGGAGAGGTTCACGATCGTGCCCATCTGGGCGGCCATGCCGACGGCCTTGAACTGCATCACCGTCTGCACGGCGAGGACCATCCCCACGAACGCCCCGGTGATCACGACCACGGGTATGCTCCTGGTGCCGATGTCGTAGAACTGGACCAGCAGCAGCCTCAGCCCGCGCGTGGTCCTGAGCCCCTCGCCGACCCAGCCCAGCGACCGGCCGGAGAAAATGCACAGGTCGCCGAAATCCGCGACCGCGCGGGTCGTGCTCTTGCCGATCTGTGCGATACTGTTCAGCATGTTTGCGTCTCTGGAGGGTTCTAGCCGCGCAGCTCGGCTGCGTCAAGGGCGGTCCGACCCGGCGGCGATGCCGATAACCAGGGCCGTCGTCGTGGCGGGCGTGATCTTCACGCGATCGTCGATCCGCACCGGCCAGAGGAACACGACGCCCTCCCGATCGGCGACGCACAGAACCTCGTCGCGGCGGTCGGGCGGGTACTTGACGTTGGTGAGGCACTTGCCGGCCTTCTGCGTGCCGCCCAGACCAAGCGGCCTTAGTACGTCGCCCGGCTGCCTTGGCCGACAGAGCAAAGGGCGGCGGACCGCGTCGGCGTCCGCCCACTCCACGTCATGCCGCCCGGAGCGGCAGTGCGCCTCAAACGCTCGCTTGTCCATGGGCCTCAGCTCGCAGACGACCTCCCTGCCGTCGGGCAGCGCGGTTCGCCCGGGGCAGGCGAGCTCAACGGGCGGCCAGCTTGCTCGCGGCTCGTCCGCTTCCTCACTACCAGGACCAGGGCAGATCATCAGGGCCCGGCCGTCGGTCGTCGCGGCCCACCCGGCCGGCAGGTCCATCGCCGTCGCATCGCCGCCGACAGCCATCCGGGCCAGCGCCGCGATGTGGTCGGCCGTGATGCCGCCCATGGGCAGCCCGGCGCGTTCCAGCGCGGCGCGAATGGCGTAGCCGCGGATCAGCTCCGTCTGCCGCGACAGCGCCTGGAGGTCCAGCTCCACTCGCCCATCGCGGCCGTCGGCCGGCTGCCTGAGCGCCTCGGCCAGCACTTCACTGCCCAGGCGGTCCAGGTGCTGCTCGATCTGCCTGGCCGAGTTCGCCAGCCGCACCAGCGCCGAGTCCACCCGCGGATTGACGCCCTCCCGCAGCCGCGGCAGCAGTTCGTGGCGGATGAAGTTTCGGCTGAACTTCCTGTCCTGGTTGCTGGAGTCGGCGCACCAGGCGAGCCCGCGGCGCCGGCAGAACTCCTCGATCTCCGCTCGCCTGACGCCGAGCAGCGGGCGAATGAGCTTCACATCGGCGTCGAGGTCTCGCACGGCGGGCATGCCGCCCAGCCCCCGCAGATGCGTGCCTCGCAGCAGGCGGAACAGCACGGTCTCCACCTGGTCGTCGGCGTGGTGGGCGACGGCTACGTAGCCCGCACCGACCTGCTCGGCGACACGGCGGAGGAACTCGTACCGCAGCCGGCGCCCGGTCTGCTCGAGGCTCTGGCCGCCAAGGTCGGCCTCGGCGGCGACGTCGCGCTGCTCGAGGCGACACTCGACGCCCAGGCGAGCGGCGAGGGACTCGGTGAAGTGCTGTTCGGCGTCCGCCTCGCGGCGAAGCTGGTGATTAAGGTGGGCGGCGGTGACACGATAGCCCCTGCCCGGCTGGCGGCCAAGCTCGCACAAGGCTGCCAGCAGGGCGACGCTATCGGCCCCGCCCGAAACGCCCACCACCACCGACGCGCCCGGCGGCAGCAGGGCGCCGGCGTCGATTGCCTCGGCTGCCGCAACGACAAAGGGATCGGGACTGTTCTCGTCTCGGGCCACGGTCCTGCCTTGCCTATTGTTCCCCCGCCGCCAGGACATATACTATCGCCTTTGCCCAAGGCGGGTAGTCAATTATGAGGCCTGTGCCCCGGTCCAGACATCTCCCGGCCGTGGCCGTATTCGTCGCCGGCGCCGCCGTCTTAGCCATACTCGCAACGGCGGACGACCGGCTCAGCGACCGACAGGTCGTCCTGTCGTCGGCTGCGCTGAAGGCGGCGGGGACCGCGCAGTTCGGCGCCGATCCGCTGTTCGCCCAGACCGTCACTCCGCCGTCGCCGAGCCCGGCGCTGTCCGGCGCTATGGCGGCCGTGCTGGCCGTCACCGGCGCCGAGCCCGTCACTATCTTCCGCGTACTGGTCGCGCCGCTCGTGCTGATCTACCTGGTCGGCATGTATGTGCTGGTGTATCGCCAGTGCCTGAGCTGGTCGGTGGCCATGTTCATCGCCATCCTGAGCGTGGCGGTCGTGCCGGCGATGGGGGGGGCGTTCTGGGGCCTGGGGACGCTGGCGTCGATGGACCCATCCGGCGTATGCCTGGCCATCACGCCGCTGGTGGTGCTGGCCTTCCAGGACTCCATCGAGCGGAAGGCCCGGCTGTGGCGTCTGCCGGCGGTCTTCCTGCTGATAGGGCTGGCGGGAAACTTCGACCTGTCCTGGGCGGTGAACCTGGCGATCGTGCTGGCGGCGTGCTGCGTGGTGTGTTGGCGGTTCGGCGCTCGCGGCTGGCTGCTTGCCGGCGCGGGCCTGGTGGCTGCGGCGATCGGCGCGATGCCCGGCGCCGCCTGCCTGCTGGCCGCGCGATCGGCTGAGGGGATGACGGCGGAGGCGACGGCTGCTTGCAGCCAGATGCTCAGGGCCGGCGAGTCGGCTTTGCTGTATCCCCAGGCGCTGCGGTCGCTGCCGGGCTGGGTGCCGTGGGCGGGGCCCGCGGCCGTGTTCGTGGCCGTGGCGCTTTCGCAACTAGGACGCTTTCGGGCGTCGAACCTCAGGTTGTGGCTGGTGTTCGCCGCCGCCTCGGCCGTGGTGGCGTCGGCGTTCCAGGCCGCCAGCCAGCTCGCCGGGGCAGTGATGGGCGACCTGCCGCCGGTGACGGGCTTTGTCAGGGCATCCGGCCTGCTCATGCTGCCGTTGTACGTGCTTGCGGGGCAGGCGTTGACCAGCCTGTTTCGCCTGGCCCGCGGTCACTACGGCCTGCTGCGAACGGCCTGCGCGTTGGCGGCGGCGGCCTGGCTGATACCTTCCGACAGTCTGCGCGTGCCGCGGCACTGGTGCTATCAGGCGGCCGGGTCGCTGATGGACGCCGACAGCCGGCCCCGTCGGCTGTTGAGGCTCCGGGAGGCCGCCGACCGCCAGCGGGAACTGGCCGCCATCGCGCGGTGGGCGCGGTCGGAGACGGCAAGCGACGCCGTGTTCATCACCGACAGCAGCCAGTTCCGCATGCTGTCGCAGCGGTCGATCGTCGCCGGCGAGGGCGACGGCGTGTACATATGCATCTCTCGCCCGGCGATGGCGGCGACGTGGCAGCGCCGCCTGGCGGCCCAGGAGCGCGTGCTTCATCCGGCGGGCGGTCAGGCCGACCCGGCGGCCATCACCGCGTTCGTCGGGGAGTTGGCCGCCGATCAGCCATTCGCGGCCGCGGGTGCGTGGTATGTGTTGATGCCCGCTTCGGCCGCCCCGCAGGCCGGCGCGACGCTGACGGCCCAGGCGGGCGAGGCGTGGGGGAGATTCTACAAGGTCTATCGCATACGATAGCACACCCAGGCGGCCGCCGGGCGAGAAAGCAGGAAGGAGACAACATGCGAGTGCTTGGCAGGATGTCCGCGATGGTGCTTCTGGTTGTCCCGCTTCTGACCGCCGGCTGTCTGTCGCGGGCGGTGAAGGAGGGGCTGGGCGTAGCCGTCGGCGCCAAGGGAAGCTATCAACCGATAACCGGCGTGTCCGCGGGCGACGAGCTCGCCGCCGTTGCGTACACCAACTTCGAGCTGGCCAGGTTGACCGACGCGACGGGCGGACGCGTGCCCGGGGCCTTCTGGGGCTATCTGCCGGAGGAGTTCAACAAGGAGCTGGTCGCCAAGAAGCTGCCCCAGCAGCCCGGCGGCAGGACGCTCGTGGCGCGGGGCAGCGTGATCTACTACGAGGACGCATCCCTGACGGGCAACGTCTTCGGCCCGCTGGAGGAGGTGGTCGCCCGCATCGAGTTCGTCGACAAGGCCAGCGGCAGGACAGTCGTCCAGGTCTTCTGCGTCGGCAGGACCAAAGAGTCCGTCAACCTCGGCGTGCAGAAGAAGGCAGAGGGGCTGGCCAAGGCCATCGTCCGGTGGATCCACGATCACTACCCCAAGGAGGGGCGGGAGTAGCAGCGGCTGCGACATCGGCCCGCACAGGCTTCTCGCGGGCACGCCAATTCGCCCTGCCGGGGGGCGTGTGCTCGCGAATCCCTCATCGCGCGGAGGGGCGTTTGTCGATACATATGGGGCGTGGCGCGAATGGATTCGCGCCTCGGGCAGGAGAACGCAGGTGTGCCCTCTACTGAACAAGGCCGATCCCCGTTGCGGGGAGCAGTTGACCCTTCGCAACCTCACACAGGCGATTGCCCATTGCGGCAACCGCTACACGGCCTGCCCCATCTATCAGGACTTCATCGCCCATGACGGCAGCAAGGACAAGGCCAAGACCCCGCCGGCCGTCCTGGCCGCGTCATAGCTCGTCCGCCCACGTGGAGGGTTTTCTGGACTACCTTCAGGCGGAGTGCGGCCTGTCCGTCAACACGCGCCAGGCGTATGGCCGCGACCTGGGCAAGTTCCTCGGCTTCCTCGCCGAACGGCGACGGGCCCTGGAGAAGCTCACCCCCGCCGACGTCGCCGACTTCGTCCACTGGTGTAAAGCTCAGTCGCTGAGCGAGGCGTCATCGGCGCGGGCGTTGGCGGCCGTTCGGATGTTCTGCCGGTACCTGGTGCTTCACGGCGCGCTGGCGCGGGACGTGTCTGCCAACGTCGAGGCCCCCAAGAAGTGGTCCCGCCTGCCGACCGTCATGGACGACTCCGCGGCCAGGGAGCTGATCGCCGCCCCGACCGATCAGCAGGACGCCTACGCACTGCGCGACCGGGCGATACTCTCCCTGCTGTACGCCACCGGCATGCGGGCGGCGGAGTTGGCGGGGCTGGCCGTCGAGGACGTCAACGTGAACCTGGGCATCGTCCGCGTGCTCGGCAAGGGCAACAAGGAGCGGATCGTGCCCGTCGCCGCCCAGGCGCTGCGGGCCGTGGCGGACTACATCCAGCGACAGCGCGCTACGCAGGCAAGCGCCGAAGGCGCCAAGCGCCTGTTCCTTTCACGCAGCGGCAGGGCCCTGGCCCGGGAGGACATCTTCCGCATCGTCCGCAAGTACGTCCGCCGCTCGGCGGTTCGCGGGCGCGTCTCGCCGCACACGTTGCGGCACTGCTTCGCCACGCAACTGCTCAGCCACGGCGCCGACCTGCGCGCGGTCCAGGAGATGCTGGGCCACGCCGACATCGCCACCACGCAGGTCTACACCCATGTCGACGCCGCCCGCCTGAAGTCCATCCATAAGCGCTTCCACCCCAGGGGCTAAGCGAGTCGCGTCCGACTTCAGCAGCGGGGCTTTCCGGCGTGAGGGCAACAGCGCGGAGCACACTTGGCAGCGCGAATAGGGACACACAATCCCCCCCTACCTGACGACGGGCCGGAGAGATTGAGAGATCATCAAACCTCGATCACCTCACTGGCCACGTCCTCCAGGACACGATTGCTCACGGCAGCGATGTACCCGCGGATGGCCTCGTCGAGCCTCTTCCTGGCCTCGTCATGAGTGTTGCCCCAACAGACGCAACCAGGCAGGGATGGGCACATGGCCATGTACCCGCCCTTCTCGCTGACGGCTACCCGCACTGCCAGTTTCATTTGCGGCACCTCGCATACGCTGCAACTGAGCCGATCTTCGCGTCCTGTCCGGCACGACCACGCGCCCCTTGCCGGCCTGGCGTGTTCATCCGTGCGGCCTGCGGGCTAGTGGTGCGGCGCACATCCTGATAGCCGCTGAATGCTGCGGACACGACAGCTTCTTCCTGCAAACGGCCCCAAGAGAAACGGACTTGACGGACATCTTGCCGGCCCCTCCGGGGCCGATTGGCATGCTATTCTAGGCCGGGGCCGACGTCGTTTGCAAGGGCTACGAGCCGGCGCGGAGCAAAAAAATCGGCCGGCCTCTCATTCCCCCCGCCGCGGCTGCGCACAAGGCCTTGCGGTCAGCCGGCCTACGTATCAGCTACCGTCGCTGGGCGAGCAGGCCGTAGTGCTTCATCTTCTTATACAGCGTGGTGCGGTTGATGCCCAGTTGCCTGGCGGTCGCTTGGCGGTTGCCGCCATTGGCGGCCAGGGCCGCCCGGATGATCTGCACTTCCGGGCCCTGGAGCGCCTGGTGGAGCGTCTTGCCGGCGTCCGGCTCGACGATCGCAGCGACCAAGCTCTCGCCGCACACGCCCGGCGGCAGGTATTCCGGGCCTATCAGCGGCGTGCGACACAGCACTACCGCACGTTCAACGGCGTTCTCCAACTCCCGCACGTTGCCCGGCCAGGGGTGCCGCTGCATCACTTCCATCGCCTCGGGCGCGAAGCCTTGCACACCCTTGCCGCCGGCGGCCGTGTATCTCGCCAAGAAGTATTCCGCCAGCAGCGGTATGTCACTTATACGGTCCCGCAGGGGCGGCAGTTCGATGTTCACCACGTTGATGCGATAGAACAGGTCTTTGCGGAATCGCTCGGCGTCGACCTCGGCCTGGAGGTCGCGGTTTGTCGCCAGTAGCACTCGGACGTCCACGCGCTGGGTAATGTTGCCGCCGAGCGGCTCGAAGCAGCGGTCCTGGAGCACCCTCAGCAGCTTCACCTGCAACTGCGGGCTGGCGGTGGATATCTCGTCGAGGAAGATCGTCCCTGCGTCGGCGGCGGCGAACTTGCCCTTCTTGTCGCTGACGGCGTGCGTGAACGCCCCGCGCAGATGGCCGAACAGCTCGCTCTCCAGCAGCGTGTCGGGCAGCGCGCCGCAGGCGACCTCCACGAACGGCTCGTCGCGGCGCGACGAGTGGTTGTGTATCGCCCGCGCGATCAGGCTCTTTCCCGTGCCGCTCTCGCCGGTGATCAGCACCGTCGTCGGGCTGTCGGCCACGGCCTCGACAAGCTCGAAGACCTTGGCCATGCGGTAGTCCTGCCCGACGATCTCGGAGAACGTGAAGCGGTCCGACAGCGCCTCGCGCAGCTTGCGGTTCTCGGCGATCAGCTCCTGCTGCTGGAGCGCCCGGCCGACGGCATGCCGCACGTCGTCGTCGATGATCGGCTTGGTGAGGTAGTCGTACGCGCCCAGCTTGATGGCCTCCACGGCTGACTCTATCGTCCCGTACCCGGTGATCATGATGACCACGATCCGCGGGTAGTGCGACTTGATGCGACGCAGCAACTCAAAGCCGTCGCTGCCGGGCATGCTGACGTCGGTTATCACCAGGTCGTACCGCCCGGCTTGAAGGCAGTCGCTCGCTTGTGTGATCGTGTTGGCCGTGGTTACCTCGTATCCGTCGGCCTGGAGGAAGCTGCCCAGGCTGTCGAGGATGATCTGGTCGTCGTCCACCAGCAGGATGCGGGTCTTGGTGGCCACGGCTGTCTGGGTGTTGGCAGGCATGTCAGCTCCTTGACGTGCTCGCGGGCGCGGTCTCGCTTGCCGGCACGGAAATGGTGACAACAACCCCGCTGTCCTCGCCCGGAGCGGCGGAGATCGTCCCGCCGAGCTGCGAGAGGATCTCCCGGCAGATCGCGAGCCCCAGTCCGCTGCCCTCGCCGATGGGCTTGGTGGTGTAGAAGGGATCGAAGGCTCGCTCGGCCTGCTGGGGCGTCATGCCGCAGCCGGTGTCGGCGAACTCGACGATGCAGCGTCGCGGCCCGCCGGTCAGGCGGATCGTCAGCGTTCCGCCGGCCGGCGTGGCGTCGAGGGCGTTCTTGACGACGTTGCAGAACACCTGGAACATCCGCCCATCGACCGCCGCCGTCACGCCCCCGGCCAAGTCGCACTCGACGGATACGCCCACCGCCTCGGCCCTCGGCGCGAACACGGTCACCGCCTCGGCCAGCAACTTCTCGACGGCCAGGCGCTGCCCGCCCAGCTCGCCGCGCGCGCCGCCGGCGAGCAGTTCGTGAATGGTCGCCGCCATGCGCATCAGCCCGTCGCGGGCGGCTGCCAGGTAGCGCCTCCCCTCCTCGCCGGCCAGCCGCTCAGCCAGGCCGACGTACCGCAGCACGCCGTCGAGCGGGTTGTTCAGCTCGTGCGCGACCTTGGCGGTCACCTGCCCGGCCGCCGCCAGACGCTGTGAGGCGGCCAACTGCCGCTCCATCGCCGCTCGGGCCGAGACGTCCTCCACCAGCACCAGCACCTCCGGCCGATCGCCCAGCCTGCGGAGGTAGACGTCGGCCAAGAGCCGCCTGTCGCCGGCGCCGATCAGCGCAGCGTCTCGCTGGACGATCCCGCCGGCCTGCTCGGCCAGGGCCGCGGTGTCGGCCGCCCAGTCCACAACCGCCCCGCCGGGCGAGCGGAGCACGGCCTGGATGTCGTCGCCTGCGGGCAGGGCCGTGGCCGCGGCGTTGCGGGCCAGCACCTTTCCGCCACCATCGACGATCAGCGCCGCGTGCGGGAGGAGGTCCACAGCCAACCGGGCCAGTTCCTGGTCGTGTAGGTTCATGGAGCGCGAGACCTGCGGGCCAGAACGTTGACGAATATCAACACATGTTTACCATCGTAAACATCGGCCTGAGGGGCAGGCGCACTTGAGCAGCTAATGCGAAATCCCTTCATGGGCCGATGGTTACGCAAGGCCGAGCCGGCTGGGAGAACGCGATGGCAGAAAGGGCCGTGATCTTCGACATGGACGGGGTGCTGGTGGACAGCTATCGCCCGCACCTGGCGGCCTGGCAGCGGATGGCCGCAGTGCACGGCCTGGAGATGACCGAGCGGCAGTTCGCGGCCAGCTTCGGGCGGACCGGGCGGGAGATCATCGCCGGCCTGTGGGGCGGCCGCGTGCGAAACGAGGACATCCAGCGGCTGGACGACGAGAAGGAGGTCTACTACCGCCAAATCCTCACTGAGCAGTTCCCCGAGATGCCCGGCGCCGGCGAGCTGATGGAAGCCCTGCATGAAGCTGGGTTTGCGATGGCGATTGGCTCGTCAGGCCCGCCGGCGAATGTCGCTGTGGTGGCCGAGTGCCTCTCAGCCGGCCGCCTGCTGGGGGCGACAGTCAACGGCATGGAGGTGCCTCGCGGCAAGCCGGACCCGGCCATCTTCCTGCTCGCCGCTGAGAAGCTCCGCGTCCCGGCCGGCCAATGCGCCGTCGTCGAGGACGCCCCCGCCGGCATCGAGGCCGCCGGCCGCGCCGGCATGGCTGCCATTGCCGTCACCGGCACGGCCCCGCGAGACCAACTCGCCGCCGCGGACCTGATCGTCGACTCGCTGGCCGAACTCGACCCGCCCGCCATCGCCGCACTGATCGACCAGCCGCGGAGAGCCTGACCTTTCGACACAGAGACGCAGCTTTTTTTGCATAACTATGCAGCAGTAGTTAACTCCTGC
>CAYUYH010000039.1:0-14108 GCA_964449175.1 uncultured Planctomycetaceae bacterium | reverse complement strand
GCGAGGCGGGCGCGGTCGAGGTGATCTGCCTGGACCGCATGCACTCGCCGGCCGAGGAGTTCGCCCCCGCGGCCTGTCCGCACATCCGGTATCGTCTGATCGACCAATTGCAGTTCGATCCGCTGGTGGCCCCGGCGATGCGGCAGATACTCGGCACCACCTATGTCGTCGCCGACCTCGCCGCGGCGGTCGCCGCGGCCGATGTCGCCCCGGCCGGCAGCAGGTTCGTCACCACCGCCGGCGAGGTCCTGGAGGCTGACGGACGCGTGCGTCTGGGCTCGGCCAGCCGGTCCGCGGGCGTCATCAGTCGCAGGAGCGAACTGGCCGACCTTGCCGACCGGGCCGAGAAGCTCACCGCGACGATCGACGAGCTCACCCAGGAACACTCCGCCGCCCAAGGCCGACTCGAACACCTGGACCACATCATCCAATGCCTCCGCACGGCGAACTATGAGGCCAACACCGAGCGCATCGAGCTGCAAGGCCGAGTCCACCAGCTCGACGAGCAGATCGCCCGCCTGGAGCGCGAGAAGCCCGTGGTCGCCTCGGACCTCCAGGCCCTGTGCGCGGACATGGCCGCCGCCGCTGCCGCCGAGCTTCAGGCGACGGACAAGGCCGCCCAATTGGAGCAGCTGAACGCCGAGCGGCAGGCGGAAGTGGACCGGCTGACCAAGGAGATCGCCGCCGCCCGCCGCAGGCAAGACGCCCTCCAGGCCGCCGTCACCGAGGCCAAGGTCGCCCTCGCCGAGGCGCAAGGCTTGGCCGCCTCGTTGCGGGAGGCATGCTCGGCCCTCGTGCGCAGCCGCGAGCAGATGGCCGCCGACCTCCAGGCGGCCACGAACGAAATCCAGCTCAGCAGCCGCCAGCGCGACGAGGCCCGCGCGTCGGCCGCCGAGGCCGCCGCCGAGGTCGACACCCTCTACGCCCGTCAGCAGCAGCTCAACGCCGAGGCCGAGGAGCTCGCCGAGACCCGCGCCCAGCTCCAGCAGCGTCTGGAGGACATCCGCGTCAAGCTCTCCGAGCAGCGAGACTCCCATCGCCAGGCGAGCGAGGCCGTCAACGCCTGCCGCGTCGAGTTGGGCGAGGTGGACGTCAGGATCGAGAACCTAATCTCCCGCGCCGCCGACGAGATGAACATCGACATCCTGGCCGAGTTCCGCAGCTACGAGCATGACGAGCAGCGCGACTGGCAGGCGGTCAACGCCGAAATCCACGACCTGCGCGGCAAGATCGAGCGCCTGGGCAACGTGAACCTCGACGCCATCGCCGAGCAGGAGGACCTGGCCAAGCGGCGCGAGTTCCTGGCCGGGCAACTGGCCGACATAGCCAAGACGCAGCAGCGGTTGGAGGAGCTGATCCGCCGCCTCAACAAGGAAAGCCGCCAGATGTTCATCTCCACGTTCGCGGCCATCCGCGAGCACTTCCAGCAACTGTTCCGCAAGCTGTTCGGCGGGGGCCGGGCCGACATCATGCTGCTCGACGAGCAGGACGTGCTGGAAAGCCCGATCGAGATCGTCGCCCGCCCGCCCGGCAAGGAGCTTCGCAGCCTGTCGCTGCTTTCCGGCGGCGAGAAGACGATGACCGGCCTGGCGCTGCTGTTCAGCATCTTCAAGGCCCGCCCCAGCCCGTTCTGCCTGCTGGACGAGGTCGACGCCGCGCTCGACGAGGCCAACACCCAGCGGTTCGACCGCCTGATGCAGGAGTTCGTCGGCGACAGCCAGTTCATCATCATCTCGCACGCGAAGCGCACGATGAGCATGGCCAACGTGCTGTACGGCGTGACGATGGAAGAGCCCGGCGTCTCCAAGCGCATCTCCGTCCGCTTCGAGGAGGCCGGCAAGAAGCCCATCGCCACCACGGAGTATCAGCCGGCGGGGGCGTAGCAGACCGAGGACCGGACTACCGGAAGACCGGAATACCGAGAGACCGGTTTACCACGACAGCCCAATCCGCAATCCGAAATCCGCAATCCGAAATCCGAAATGCCAGCCCATTCAGCGATGGAACTATCGGCGGGCTACTCGCTCGTTAGCTGTTCCCTGCCACCCCACGGTCAAGCGGTATTCCGGTACTCCGGCCTTCCGCTTCACCGCTCAGTTGTTACAATGCCTCCCCTGAATGCCGCTCAACGCGGCGGCGCCCGACGCGACGAAAGGCGACCAATGGACATAGAGTTCTCAGACCGTCTGAAGCAGCTGCCGCCGTACCTGTTCGCCGACCTTCGCCGCAAGGCCGCCGAGGCCCGCGCCAAGGGCGTGAAGGTCATCCGCATCGACATCGGCGACCCGGACCGGCCCACGCCCGACGCGGTGGTGGCCGAGCTGTGCCGCGCGGTCAACGACCCGGCTGACCCCAACCGCCACCGCTACGGGTGCGACGTGCCAGTCGAGCAGTTTCCCCAGGCCGTGCGCGACTTCTACCAGCGGTGGTACGGCGTGACGCTCGCCGGCGACCAGGTTGTCACCACAAATGGCAGCAAGGACGCCATCGCCCAGTTCGCCTCCGCCGTGCTGAACGCCGGCGACCTGGCCATCGCGCCCCAGCCCGGCTACCCGACCTACAACATCGGGCACGTGTTCGCCGGGGCGGCCACGCACTACGTGCCGCTGTCGGGCGACAACGACTTTCTCGTTGACTTCGACGCCATCGACCCCGAGGTCCGCCGCCGGGCGCGGATCTGCTGGCTGAACTACCCAAACAACCCGACTGCCGCGACGGCCGAGCTGGACTTCTTCCGCCGGGCCGTCGAGTTCGCCCGGGCCAACGACATCCTCATCTGCCATGACAACGCCTACGGCCTGAACACCTACGACGGCTACAAGGCGCCGAGCATCCTCCAGGTCGAAGGGGCGGCCGACGTGGTGGTGGAGTTCTTCTCGCTGTCCAAGGCGTTCAGCATGACCGGCTGGCGGGCCGGCGCCGTCGTCGGCAACGCGTCGGCCGTCGCGGCGCTGCGGACCATCAAGGAAAACACCGACAACGGCACGCTGCGGGCCGTCCAGTTCGCCGCGGCGAAGGCGCTGGACATCGCCGAGCAGATCGTCCCGCCGATCAACGAGGTCTACCGCCGCCGCCGCGACATGGTGATCGACGCACTGAACAGCAACGGTTGGTCGCTGACCGCGCCGAAGGCGACGATCTACGTCTGGGCGCCCGTTCCCGATAAGTACAGCGGCTCGAGCGCCGCGTTCGCCGCCGACCTGCTGGAGCGGACCGGCGTGATCGTCACGCCCGGGCTCGGTTACGGCCAGGCGGGCGAGGGCTTCTTCCGCATCTCGCTAACCTACCCCGAAGACGTGCTCTCCGAGGCGCTGGGCAGGATCATGGAGATGAAGATCTGAGAGTTGGCGACCTGTCCTCCGACGATGACAAACGCTTCACGAGTGTTCCCCTGTGGCGACCAAGGCATACATCGCGTTGGGCAGCAATGTCGGCGATCGTCGGGCTACGTTGGAGCGGGCGGTGGAGATGCTGGCGGCGCGAGACGACCTGCGCGTCGAGGCCGTCTCGGCCATGATCGAGACCCAGCCGGTCGGCGGGCCGAGGGGGCAGGGCCACTATCTCAACGCCGCCGCTGAGATCGCCACGGACCTGGCGCCGGGGGAGCTTCTGGCCGCCCTCCAGGCGGTGGAGTCGGCCCTCGGCCGCGATCGGGCCGGCGAGCAGCGGTGGGGCCCGCGAACCTGCGACCTGGACATACTGCTCATGGGCGACGTCGTGATCGATTCACCGGAGCTGACCGTCCCGCATCCGCGGATGCACCAGCGGCTGTTCGTGCTTCGCCCGCTTGCGGAGATCGCCCCGCGGGCCGTCCATCCGGTGCTCGCCCGGACCGTCGCCGAGCTGCTAGCCGAGGCGGAAGGGGGGCGGGCGTGACGGCCTCGCTGGTGAGCATCATCGGCCCGCCGGCCGTCGGCAAAACCACGCTGGCCGAGCACCTCGCCGCGGAGCTGCCGGCAGAGCTGATCCGCGAGGACCACGCGGGCAACCCATTCCTGGCCGACGCATACGGCGGCGTCGAGGAGGCGCGCCTGCCCAGCCAGCTCTACTTCCTCACGTCGCGCGTGGGCCAGCTCTCCCAGCTCGGCTGGCCGGACGGCGGCGTGCGCGTGAGCGACTACGGCTTCTGCCAGGATCGCATCTTCGCCCGCGCGACGCTGGCGGATGACGACTGGGCGGTCTACGAGCGCACGGCTGAGCGGCTGGGCCGGCTGGTCAAGCCGTCGGACGTGCTCATCTGCCTGGACGCCGATGAGCAGACGCTGCTGGCCCGCATGGCCAGGCGAGGGCGGGCGCACGAGCGGTTCATTAGGGCGTGCTTCATCGCGGACATGCGGCGGTCGTACGCCGCCGCCGCGGCCGAGGCGACCTGTCCGGTCATCGACGTGAACTGCGAGGACGTGGACCTGCGCGACCCCGCCGCCCGCGCGCCGGTGACCGAGCAAGTCCGCCGTGCCCTCGCCGCCGCCGCGCACTAGAATGGGCGCACTACGATATGCTCATCTGCAAGACCATCGCCGAGATTCGCCAAGCCGTCGCGTCCGCACGCGCAGCCTGCAAGAGCATCGGCCTTGTGCCGACGATGGGCGCGCTGCACGAGGGGCACCTGTCGCTGATCCGCGCGTGCGGCGAGCAGTGCGGCTTCGTGGCCGTCAGCATATTCGTGAATCCCACCCAGTTCGGCCCCGGCGAGGACTACGACCGCTACCCGCGCGCGGAGGCCGCCGACCTTGCAGCCTGCGAGGCGTCGGGCGTCGATGCGGTGTTCATGCCGTCGGTCGCGGAGATGTACGGCGACAATCCAACGGCGGAGATCGACCCCGGTCCCGTCGGCTCGGTGCTGTGCGGTCGGAGCAGGCCGGGGCACTTCGCCGGCGTGGCGACCGTGGTGGCCAGGCTGTTCGAGGCGGTCTCCCCGGACAAGGCCTACTTCGGGGCCAAGGACTTCCAGCAGACGGTCGTGGTGCGGCGGATGGTCGCCGAGCGGAACATGCCGGTCGAGCTGGTCGTCTGCCCGACTGTCCGCGAGGCCGATGGCCTGGCCATGTCCAGCCGAAACGCCTACCTGAGCGCCGACCAGCGGCGCCAGGCGGCGGCGCTGTCGCAAGCCCTTTTCAGGGCAAGGGATATGATCGCAAGAGACCGCCCGCCGGCCGCGGATGTGATTGGCGCGGTCCGCCGTCACCTCGCCGAGGCCGCCGGCGACGGGCGGATCGATTACGTCGCCGTCGTCGACCCGACGGACCTGACGGACGTACAAACCACGGATCGCCCGGTGCTGATCGCCCTGGCGGTGAGTTTCGGCGACACGAGGCTCATAGATAACGTTATGGTCGACGGTTAGCCGTCGCGGCCACTGCGGCGTGGCGAAGCCGGCCTCGAGCGTATAGAATGCCTCGATCGCGTCACGCCTGAGTTCTCAGCGGGCCGTCAGTTGGAGACAACCACCGAATGCAATTGAAAATGCTGCGAGCCAAGATTCACCGGGCCAAAATCACCGAGGCCTGCGTCGACTACGTGGGGTCGATCACCATCGACCGCGACCTGATGGACGCCGCCGGGCTGCTCGCCAACGAGTGCGTGCTGGTGGCGGACCTGGCCAAGGGAGCACGGTTCGAGACCTACGTGATGGAAGGCGCTCGCGGCAGCGGCACGATCTGCATAAACGGCGCCGCCGCCCACCTGGTGTCCGTGGGCGACCTGGTGATCATCATGGCGTTCGCCTACCTCGAGCCGTCGGAGGCGGCCGCCCTAAAGCCGAAGATCGTCATCGTGGACGAGAACAACACCCCGGCGCGGCAACCGTGACCGCCGGCGCGGCTGCAATGGAAGCGGCTGAATGAAACAGATCATCGTCGATCTATTCTCGTTCGATGCTCTAGGCCATCACCTCTCGCTGCGCGTCTACGGGTATGGCCTGATGCTGGTGGCAGGGTTCCTGGTGGGCATATACCTGGCCCGGTGGCGGGCGCGGCGCAGTGGCGAAGACCCCGACGTGGTGACTCACTGCGGCATGCTCGCGCTGCTAGGCGGCATCGTCGGTGGCCGAATCGCGTACGTGATTCAGCATTGGAGCGCGGAGTTCGCCACTGCCCCTCGCCCGTGGGCGGCCGTGTTGGACGTGTCCTCCGGCGGGCTGACATATCACGGCGGGTTGATACTGGCGGCGGTGATGGTGGTGGTCTACCTGCTGGCCAAGCGGCTGCCGGTGCGTCGCTACCTGGACATCGTGGCCGTGAGCCTGCTGGTGGGCCTGGCGTTCGGACGGGTCGGGTGCCTGCTGAACGGTTGCTGCTTCGGCGAGCAGTGCAGCGCGGACTGGCCCGCGGGCATGCGATTCCCGATGTACTCCAAGCCGCTTGTGCGACTGAGCGGCGGGCCCGGCGGGTTCTCCCACGACGACCAGGACGCCTCGCCCGTGTACATGCACCAGTTCAGCACGGGCGCGGTCGAGCCGGACGAAAGGCTGTTCGACCGGTCGCCGCGTCGCCTCTGGCCGCTGAGCTCGCTGCACGGGCGGCTCGAGCGAGACCAGCTTGATCGGCTGTTCGACGAGTCCGCGTGGAAGCAGGGATTCGGCGCACTCGCCGGCGACGACGGGTGGATTGACAAGGGTGAATGGCAACGGGCACGGGAGGCGGGCGACGGGCTGCTCCGCGGCAGCGAGAACTGGACCGAGGCTGTCACGCACTTCGACGAGGACTTCGACGGGGCACTGAACTTCACGGAATTCAGCGACTACATGCGCGCCCGGCGGGGATGGGTCCTCGCCCGGTTCGACGCCAATGGCGACGGCGAGCTGAACGCTTCGGAGTACCATGCCGCCAACGAGTATCTCCAGGCGGACCTGTACGAACTGGCGGCTGCGACTCGCTCTGCCGCGGTCAAGCCGGCCCAGCCGCTGGCGATCATCGGCGCGCTGCTGATGGCCGGACTGCTGTTTGTCTTCTACCGCATGCGCAGGAGGGAAGGGCAGGTCTTCGCGCTGTTTCTGGTGGCCTACCCGCTGATGCGGTTCTTTTTGGAATCGCTCCGCGATCAGAACGCTCACGACCTGTCGCACGGCGTGATGACTCACAACCAGATCACCGCGTTGGCGCTGGCGGCGGCGGGGGTGGTGATGCTGGCGGGCTTGCAGCGCATGTCGCCCTCGGCGGGGCCTACGATGGCCCAGCGGCTGGCGGCGGGAAAAAGCAAACATGGACGCAGGGTTGCGTCGTAGATAACGTGTAGGGCGAGATTCACGGCCTCGGGCGAATTGCGGCCCGAGCAGCCTGGACGGGTAACGATCAGCCCCCTTGGGGCGAAGGAGTAGTCATGAAACGGCCTGTGATCATCTCCATTCTGGCCGCCGCCTTGGCGATTGCGCCGGTCGCGGCAGGCGATTCCGCGAAGATGATGTCCGACACCGCGGGCAGGATAGGCGCCCTTGCCAGGTTCAACTGCACGATGCAGGACGAGCTTGGCTCGCGGACGCTGGAGGGACTGGCGGTGTGCATAACCACCGAGCCGGCGGTGTTCATTACGCTTGGGCTGGACGCGAGGGTGCCTGCGGAGTCGCTACAGGCGTTTGTCCTCACGCCCGCCAATGATCCGAACAAGAGGCTCCAGGCCAAGCTGCTGGGCGTCGACCCCGAGACGAACATCGCCTTTATTCAGGCGACTGAGCCGCATGCCTGGTCCATCGTCCAGTTCGCGCCGAAGGCCAACCTGGCCGTCGGACAGCCGGTCACGTCGCTGGGCATGATGGGCCGCGACTCCAACTACGAGCCGTACGTGGGGCTGGGATACATCTCAGCCGTCCTTCACACCCCGGAGGAAGTCGGCTACGTGACGGGCGGCAAACTGACCGCGCCCGGCTCGCCGGTGTTCAACAGCGATGGACGGGCGATCGGGCTTGTCTCGCCGCAGCGGTTCGTGGACTACCAGGCCGTGATCGGCGGCCGAATGGCCAGCATCCCGCTCCGCGGGCAGGAGGAGACGACCTTCTTCACGCCCGTCGACGAGTTCGCCCACGTGCTGCTCAGCATACCGCCTTCGCCCAGCGAAGTTCGCCGCCTGCCGTGGATCGGCGTGATGAGCTTCCGCGGCGTGGCGCCGGAGGTGGCCGAGATCATGAAGCTCAACTCGCCGGGCGTGACGGTGGACAGCGTGATTCCCGGCAAGCCCGCCGCGGCTGCAGGCCTGGCCGATGGGGACGTGATCGTGGCCGTCAACGGCGAGAAACTGCCCGCGATGGCCCGCCCTGACATGGTCGCCAGGGCGCTCCAGCGCAAACTGTTCCGCATGTCCAGCGGGCAGAAGGTCACCCTGTCGATCCGGCGAGGCGAGCAGGCCATGGATGTTGCGGTTACGCTCGAGCCGATGCCGCCGCTGCCCAATGAGGCGCCGCTGTTCCTCAGCCGGGAGTACGGCCTCCTGGCCCGCGAGAAGGTGGAGCTCGACAAGTACATGAGCCCGTCTCCCGCGGCCGCCGTGCCGGGCCTGTTCGTCCTGAGCATCGACCAGCGGATTGCGGCCACTGGGCTTCAGGTCGACGACGTGATAACAAACGTCAACAACGTGCCCGTGACGACGGTTGCCGGCCTGAGGGAGATCGTGGATGCCGCCGCCAAGGCGGAGAACAAGGCCCTCACCATCGTGGTGCGACGCGGCGACGAGACCAAGAGCTTCACCATCGAGCCTCGCCCCGCCGAGCAGCCGCCGGTTGCGACGCCGGGCGGATAGCGATCCGGCAGGGCCGCCGCGGCATATACATGACAGAGGACGTGGCTATGAGGAAGTTGTCAGTGGTGAGTATTCTCCTGCTCTGTGCCGCAACGGCAGGCGCCCAGGAAGTCGCCTCCGCGCCAACGTCCGCCCCGCATGACTCACCCGCCGTCGCCACGACCGCGCCCAGCCAGGGTGACATCCTGGCCGCTGAAAGCCTGCGCCGCTCCGCCATGTCCATGATCCATGCCCGCTGGCGCACCCGCGGGCGGGCGGGCAGGCTCATCGCCCTGGCCAGCTACGCACAGCGGCTCACGCCGAACGACCCGAACACAGCCTGGCTGCTTGCCAACATATACCAGAGCCGCCGAGAGCCGGCCGCCGCCGCCAAGGCCATGAGCATCCAGCTCCGGGCCGATCCGAACGATCATGCCCTGGGCGTCAACTACCTGCTCGCCGGCATTGCCGCCAAGTCCGTCCCCAGCGAGAAGATCGCATTCGCCCAGTCCGTGTTCGTCGACAAGTCCTACCCGGACCCGCTTCGCTCCCAGGCAGCCGTCGAACTGGGCAAGATCTTCCTGTCCCGCGGGGACAAGGACTACGCCGTCCAGATGTTCGTCCAGGCGGAGCAGCTTGACCACCTCAATCCCGAGGCGATCAACGGGGCGCTGATGGCGTTCGAGGGCACAGCTCCCCCAACGGAGCGCGCGCAGGCCCTCGTCCGAATGATCCAGGGCGACCCGCGCAACGAACGCGCGATACGCAGTTTGGCCTCCCTTCTGAACAGCCTCGGCGTGCACGAATCGGCGGCTGACCTGTTGCAGTACGTGTGGGATTCGGCAATGGCCGACCGCGGGAGCGACCCTGTCCCCATGGAGCTGGCGGGGCAGTACTTCAACGTGTTGCTGGACGCAGGCAGGTACGCCAAGGCCATCGAGGTGTTCGAGCCGCTCATGGCCGAGACGCCGGACAATCGCGGCATGGGAACGCTGCTGGCCGAGGCATACCACCAGAACGGACAGGACGACAAGGCCGACCGACTGGCGCAACAACTGGCGGAGAGTCTCCCGACATCGCCCGCGAGCGATCTGCGGCTGGCGGAGGCGGCCGATCAGGCGTGGTACTACATCTTCGTCTACCCCCGTCCGGACCTGGCGCTCGAGCGGGCCAAGCGCGTCGCCGAGGTCAGCCCGCAGGACGTCGTCTCCAGGCGCCTGCTCGGAGCCGCCCAACTCATCAGCGGCCGACCGGAGCTGGTCTCCACCGGCCTGGGCACGCTGGAGGGGATAATCACCACCGACCCGATGGCCGCGGCCATGCTGGCCGAACACTACGCGGCCGAGGGCAACGCACGGGCCGCCGGCAGGGCCGTGTCCGCCGTAATGGAGATGACACGGGCGGGCTGGTCATACAGGCGTGCTCGCGACGCAGCCGCCAAGCTGAACCTGCCCATCGCGCCTCATCCACAAGCCCAGGCCGTCGAGCAGATAGCCCAGCAGCTCGATCCGCGATACATCGAGATGGGGCAATCTCCCGACAAGCATATCGCCATCTCGATTGCCCCCGTGGCCGAGTCCGTTGGCCCCGGCGACGCCATGGAGATCGCCGCCACGCTGACGAACATCGGCGAGCTGCCCGTCATGCTTGGCCAGAACGGGCTGATGAATCCCGATATGGGCCTGGAAGTCGAGGCTACCGGCCCGCGGACGGAGCGATTCACCACCCTGCCTATGGTGGTCTGGCCGGCGCCGCGATACCTCCAGCCGGGCGAAGGCCTGACCACCACCGTGCGGCTGGACATCGGAGGTCTGCAGCACTACCTGGCCCGCTTTCCGCTGGATGAGGTGACTCTCACCGTCTCGGGCGTTGTGGACCCCGTCACCGGGGCCAACGAGACCGTAAGCGCCGTACCCGCGCTGACCGTCGCCCCGGCGACCATCACGCGGCGCGACCTGCTGGGCTCGTTCGACCGCAGCAAGGCGAGCAACTGGCGGCAGGCATACAACCATGCCCTGAGCCTGATCAGGACAAAGGTGCTCAGGGGCGCGCGGACCCAGAAGATGCAGGCCGTCAGGCAGATCGGCGAGCTGCTGACCATGACGCGCGACGCTCAGACGTTCAAGGTGCGCCTGGATGAGAACCTCAAAGGCGTGGTCAACAAGGGCGTGCTCCTGGCGATGATGAAGGAGGCCCTGTCCAGCAGCGACGAGGCGGTCCGCGCGGAGATGCTCGCCGCCTTGTGCGACGCGAGCCTGGATGAGAGCATCGCCGCGGTGATACTGCCCTCAGCTAAGGACCCGTCCCCGCTGGTGCGGCTGCGATTGGCCGAGGTGCTGGGCGCCACCGGCGTGAAAGGGCGGCAAGCGATCATGGACGAGCTGTCGCGCGACACTGACGAGCTGGTCCGCCAGATGGTCGAGGCGTTTGAGTGACCTCCGCCGCGCCGCCCGCCCGGGCCGGCGTTTTTTTTCCCGGACGCACCCCCTCCAAACGGACCCCCTGCTGCGGTAAACTCTCTGAAGGTCGCCGCGGCCGGCGCGGCCAGAGGGCTTTATCCCCATGCTCGGCGAGAGTTCACAACCCACCCCGCGGACGCACCTGCCGGCAGGGACCAGGATCGGCAAATACGAGGTCATCGAGCAACTCGCCGCCAGCGAGCACGCCAGCGTCTACAAGTGTCACGACCCGGTCCTCGACCGCCTGGTGACGATCAAGCAGGTCCCCTCCGCCGCCGGCGCCGAACAACTGGAACGCTACCGCCGCGAGGCGCGCATCCTGGCGCAACTGGGCAACGAAGAGCCGGGCGTCACCACCGTCCACGAGCTGCTGGAGCAGGACGACGGACTGTGCCTGGTGATGGAGTACGTGCCCGGGCGCAGCCTGGAATCGCTGATGGACGAGAACGTCGCCCCGGCCGAGCCGAAGGCCGCCCTGCACATCCTCTGGCAACTGGCGGGCGCACTGCACAAGGCGCATCAGGCGGGCATAGTCCACCGCGACATCCGCCCCGCCAACATCATCGTCGGCGAGGGCCTGCGGGCCAAGATCACGGACTTCCACATGGCCTCGTCCCCGGCGGGTGCGACGGCGGCATTGCCCGACTCGGCGCGGTACATCGCCCCCGAGCTGCTTGCCGGCGGGGCGGTGGACGGCCGGGCCGACATGTACTCCCTCGGCTTCGTCGCCTACGAGATGCTGCTGGGACGGCGGCGGTTCAACGAGCTGTTCGCCGAGGTGATCGGCGACGAGATCGGCCGGGCGCGCCGGTGGATGGACTGGCACGGCAACGAGCTTCTGGCCGCTCCGCCGCTGCACAGCATTGTGGCCTCCGTGCCGCGATCGCTGGCCGACATCGTCGCCAGGATGATCGCAAAGGACCCCAGCCAGCGTTTCGCCAGCATGGAGACGCTCGCCCGGACGCTCCGCGGGACGTTCTCGGCCCGCAGGGTTCTGGCGGCGATGGCGATGGGGTCGGCCGGGCCGCTTGAGCTGACCGGCGGCGGGCCGATCGTCAAGTCGCGGGCGCCGGCCCTGGCCAGACCCGGTCGAGGCGACGAGGACATCCCGGAGTTGATGGCGGCGACCATCCCAGCCGCCGGTCGCCCACGCCGGGGCCGCCTCGCGGCGGTCATGCTGACCTTTGCCGCGCTTGTCGCCGTCGGCGTCGCCTTGGGCGTCCGGTCCTACCTCAACGCCTCCCGCCGTAAGCAGGCGGCCGACGACGCCTACGCCGTGGCGATGGCATCCTACGGCCAGGGCGACTACACGCGGGCCCTGCGCGAGTTCTCCGAGCTGCACGCGACCTACCCGCGCCAGCCCGCTGCCGTCAAGGCGTCGGTGCTGGCGGCGCTGGCCAGGGGGCAATTGGCCATGGCGGAAGACGACTTCGCCGCCGCAGCCGAGCAGCGGACCGACGCCGCCCGACAACTCAACGCCGCCGCCGACGACCGGCGAGAGGTGACCGACTGGCTCCCGCTGGCCAGGGAACACATCAGCGAGTTCGACAAGATGCTGCGGGCCAGCCGAGCCTTCGCCGCCGCCGCGCAGCAGGCCGAGGCGGACCTCAAGGCCGGCAACTTCGACGCCGTGCGCGAGGCGGTCTCGCGGACGCTTCCGCCGCTGGCGATCGCGCCCGCTCGCAAGGGACAACTGGCCGACCTCACAACCCGGCTGCGCGTCGCGGAGTTTAGCGCCCAGTTCACCGCGTACCTCTCGGCGGCCAAGGCGCTGGCCGGCGACGGCAACATGACCGGGGCAGAGCGTGAGCTGGCCAAGGCCGGCGAGGTGATCGCCTCGTCACTGCCGGAGGAGATCGACCCCAACGACGTTGAGCGGCTCCGCGGCGAGCTGGACTCGGTCAGGCAGTACGTCGCCGACGAGCGCGTCTACCAGGCCGAGATAGCTAATGCCGACGCCGCCCGCCGGGGCGGCGACAAGGCCGGCGAGCTGGCGGCCCTCCAGGCAGCGGCGGCTGTCAGGCCCTCCGACGACTTGGCGCAGCAGATCGCCGCGCTCTCGCGCGAGCTGGCCGTTGGCCAGGCGCGGCAGCTCAAGATCGCCGACGACCTGGAGCAGGCCAGGACCGTCCTACAGAACGCCCTGGCTGTCGCCGCCGACCCCGTCGTCGAGGCCGAGCTGGCCGACGTCAAGAAGCTCATCCGCCAGCGGACGCTGCTGGCCGCCGGCGACGCCGCCCTGCGAGACGGCAAGCTGGCCGAGGCGCTGGCCAAGTTCACCGAGGCCGACAGCCTGGGCGCCACCGCCGCCACGACCGACCGCGTCTCGCTGGTCCGCCACAAGACGCAGCTCGCTACCGGCGACGAGATGCTGGCCGCGAAGAAGTACGTCGAGGCAGCGGCCGCCTACGAGAAGGCCCGCGAAGTCAGGCCGGTGGAGTCAGCCGTCGTGGCCGAGCGTCTGGCCGCACTGGTCAGCCGACAGGAGTACGACCGCCTCATGACCAAGGCCGCCGCCGCACAGGGCGAGGGCAACTGGGCCGAGGCGCTCCGCAGCCTCATGCAGGCCAAGGCCGCCCACGACAGCTCCGAGGTCAATCAGCAGATAACGCAGGTCAGGTACAGGCAGGCCCTCACGCTCGGCGCCGAGGCCATGACCCGCGGCGACTACCGCGCCGCACGAGCGTATTTCCTGATGGCCAAGAGCTTCCAGGATACCGAGGAAGTGAAACTGCAACTGGCCGACGCGGAAAAGATGCTCCAGGCAGGGGAGTAGTCAGGCCAGGGGAGCTCGCCGCCTGGCCAGCACGCCGGCGCCGCAGGCCAATATCAACAGCGATGCAGGCTCGGGGATTGCCGGCGCCGGCGGCAGGGCGGGCCCGCCGGGCGAGGATGCGAAGTTGAAGGCCAGTGCGTCGTAGTCGTCGATGTCCACGTCTCCAT
>CAYUYH010000038.1:12744-14117 GCA_964449175.1 uncultured Planctomycetaceae bacterium | reverse complement strand
AGCCCGACCGGGGCGGCCGTCCGCGACATCCGCAACACGCTGCGGCGGCGCTGGCCGGCGGCGGAGACGTGCCTGCTGCCGGTGCTGGTCCAGGGCGACGCCGCCGCGGCGGACATTGTCGCCGCGATCGCCGCGATGGACGCCGCCGCCGAGCGGCTCGACATCGACACGATCATCCTCGCCCGCGGGGGCGGCAGCCTGGAAGACCTGTGGGCCTTCAACACCGAGCCCGTCGCCCGTGCCATCTTCGCTGCCGCCACGCCGATCATCTGCGGCGTCGGCCACGAGACCGACGTCACCATCGCCGACATGGTCGCCGACGTGCGGGCCGCCACCCCCACCGCCGCGGCCGAGCTTGCCGTCCCGGACGCCGCGGAGCTGGCGCGGAACATCTCTGCGCTGCGTACCCGGCTGCGGGGGGCAGCCGCCGAGAAGCTCCGCGCCGCGCGACAGGCCGCCGACGCCGTGCTGCGCAGCGTGATCTTCCGCGACCCCGCCTGGCGGGTGCGCTCGTCCGTCCAGCGCGTCGACGAGCTCTCCTGCCGCCTGCGGGCGGACGTGGCGGACCTTCTGGCCGACCGGCGGCGCGGGCTCGAGCCGCTCGCGGGCAGGCTGGCCACCCACCACCCCGCCACACAGGCCGAGCGCGCCCGCGGGTGGCTGGACCGCCTGGCCGGCCGGCTCGCATGGGCGCTGGGCGGCAAGAGCAAGCGCGCCGGCGACTCGCTGGCAGCGCTGGACGGCAGGCTGAAGTCGGCCTCGCCCGTCCACCGCCTTCGGCTGGCGCGGCAGCAGATCGCCGCGGCGGGGCGGCAACTGGAGGCGATGAGCCACCGCAGCGTGCTGGCGCGCGGCTTCAGCGTGACCCGCAGTGAAGGCGGGCAGATACTGCGATCCGTCGCCGACGCCAAGGAAGGCGCGTGGATCAGCACCGAGCTGAGCGACGGGGAGATCGACAGCCGCGTCGCCCGCCGCGACGCCGCCAAGCCCCGCCCGCCCAGAGCCAAAGACCAAGACGACGCCAACCCAACGCTGTTCAACTAGCGAGAGACGCCGAATGGAAACCCAGAAACTGACCTTCGAGCAGGCCCTGGCCAAGCTGGAGAGAATCGTCTCCGAGATCGAGGCCGGCAAGGTGCCGCTGGAGAAGTCCATCGAGAAGTACGCCGAGGGCATAGGCCTGATCAAGCAGTGCCGCACGATCCTCGAATCGGCGGAGAAGAAGATCAAGCTGCTCGCCCAGGGCGCCGGCGGGGCGAAGGTCGCCGGCGAGCTGGCCGAGGCGGACGACTCGGCCGAGTGAGAGGCAGCCTGCTGCCCCTTCGGCGCGGTGGGCGCCCTTCGGCGCCGCGGGGAGCGAGCACGCCACCGCC
>CAYUYH010000038.1:0-12734 GCA_964449175.1 uncultured Planctomycetaceae bacterium | reverse complement strand
CCCGCCGGCGGCCCCTGCGGCGGGGGGGGCGCCCTGCGGCGCGGGGCCGCCCCCGCCCCCCCGCGCGGGAGCCCCAAAGTGCGCTGGAACTTCGCGGCGGAGCGGATTTCGGTGAGTCTCGTCGAACCGGAGCTCCGCCGCGCTATGGCTCAACCCGAAGCGGCGGCCCCACCGGCGGGCGCGGAAGTTTGCCCTTGTCACCGCCCCCCTGCCGGCAGCACAATAGGGCCTGACGGAAGCATTATGTGAGGGCTCGCGATGAGCGTAATGAAGCTTATGCCGGCGCGCAACATGTTCGCCTCGCTGCTGGAGGTGGGCGCGTTCTTCCTGGTCATCACGCCGCTGTACTTCGACGCGATAGGCGCGTTGTACACGGTCTTCTCCGGCAACTGGTCGGCGTTTCAGCCGGCGATGGCGACGTTCCCATACACGTCGTCGGCCTGGGGCGCGTGGGCGGCGGTTCTGCCTGTGTGGATGTGGGTCGTCCAGGTGCTGGCGTACGCGGGCCTGGTGGTGATCTACTGGGCGCCCGGCGACGAGGGCCTGAACAAGGCCGAACTGCGAGGGCTGATGATGTTCATATTCCTCGCCGTCGCGGCCCTGTTGGTCTGGCTGGAGTTCGCCAACGCCCATCACTACATCACCGGGACGGTTGAGACGTTCTTTTCCATCCTCAGAGGCACGTCCCAGGGAGGCTGATCGCGCAAGCGGCTTTCGCTCGCCGCATGGTGATTCATCCGCGATGATCATCGACTGCCACACGCACATATGGGCCGGCGCCGATCAGATGGGCCAAGCCGGCGAGGCCATGCGGCGCCGCGCCTGCGGAGGGCAGGCCCCGCTCGCCGGGACCGCCGACCACAGCCAGGCCGCCCAATGCGTCGGCAAGACGCTGGTGTTCGCCTATCGCGCCTCTGCCGCCGGGGCGCACGTGCCAAACAGCTACGTGGCGGAGTATGTCTCAGCGAACGCGGCCCGGATGCTCGGCGTGGCGGCCGTCGATCCGACCAACCGCGCCTCGCTGCGGGAGACGCCGGCGCTGCTCGGCAACAAGGCCTTCTGCGGGTTGACGATCGACGCCGCCGGCGCGGGCTTTCACCCCGCCGACAGCCGGGCGATGGGCGTCTACGCCGCGGCGGCCGAGGCCCCCAAGCCGCTGTTCTTCTGCCACGGGCGGCACCTGATCATCGGCAGCCGGATGGAATACGCCCGACCGTCGCTGCTGGAGGAGATCGCACTGGAGTATCCCTCGCTGACGATTGTGATCGCCTCGATGGGCTACCCGTGGGTGGACGAGTGCATCGCGCTGGTCGCCCGGCATGATAGAATATATGCCGACGCCGCCCCGCTGCTGCGTTGGCCATGGCAGGCGCACAACGCTCTGGTCAGGGCGCACGAGTGCAAGGTCATCGACAAGGTTCTGTTCGGCAGCGACTTCCCCTGCTGCACGGCGGCAGAGGCCATCGAGACGGTCTATCGCCTCAACGAGGTCGCCCAGGGCACGAACCTGCCGACGATCCCGCGAGAGGCGTTGCGGTCGATGGTGGAGCGGCGGGCGCTGACGGCCCTGGGGATCGGCGGCGACGACGAGCCGCCGGCCACGGCGACCGAGGCCGACCAGGCCGACCAGAACGAAGAAGAGGACCAGGTGCACTGGCAGTCGTCCTGACCGGCGCGTCTCGCGGGCGGATGGCCCGCACGCGTCCCGGGCCGGACCGAAGCAGACGGCGCCGCAGCCAGCCGCGGGCGAGGAGCCGGCCTGGCCGACCCGCCGGCTGGAAGGAGCAGAAACCATGAGACGTGCGGTTGTGCTGATGAGTTTGATCGCGGTGCTGGCGGCCGCCGGCTGCGAGCAGCGAGATCCATCCGAAGAGCCAAGGGCCTTCGACCCGGCCATCGACCCGGCCCCCTCGCCCCTGTTCGCGCGGCTCGATCCGATGTTGGTCGCCAACCAGACCGAGATATCGAAAAACGCCCCAAGGCCCGCTGAGCTCGCCGCGGGCCCCAGCTCCGACGAGGCGGCCATCCAGGCGGTCAAGCCCATTGTCGCCGAGATGCTCGCCGCCTTGGCAGCCGGCCAGTTCGACCGCGTGCAGGAGTTCTTCGTACCCGCCGACGCGAGGCTCGTCAGGAATTGGTTCGCCTCCTTCGAGAACATGAAGCGCAAGACAGACGCCCTGAAGGACCAAGTCGGACAGATGGGTGGGAAGATGCCCCGCGAGTTGACGATGGCGGGACAGTTCGGCGCGGCGACGGACATCTTCTCGTTCAGGCCCGACGGCGCCGAACTCGAGAAGAGACTGGATAGCCTGACCTACACCGTCTCTGATGGAAAGGTCGTGGTGGCCGATCCAAACGGTGGATCGCCTGTGACGTTTGTGCGTTCTGGCGGGCAGTGGAAGAGACAACTGGGACCGGAGCAACGCGCGGGATTCTCGGCTATCACGAACGTGATCGGAAGCTACGAGCAGTATCTCGACTCGCTCACCTCCCAGATCCAGGCCGGAACGATCACCTCGTACGATCTGGCCGAGAAGTCGAAGGCGATCTACGAGAGCACCGTGGCCCCGGCGATGGAGGCGATGCGGACCGCGGAGTACGAGGCAAGCAAGGCGCCCCAGGCCGCCGCCGCGGGGACCGAGACGCCCGCCGCGCCCGCCGAGGCGCCCCCCGAGCAGCCGGCCGGCACCGAGAACCCCGGCCACATGGTCGAGGCGATCGCCTTGTGGGAGGCGGGCGAGCAGGACAAGGCCGTCGAGGCATTCATGCAGATCGACTGGGCCAAGCCGGCGGAGTTCGCGCCCGGCTATGCGCTTGGGATGACCTCCGATGAATTCGACGCCCTGTCGCCTGATGCAGCTGGGGCCAAGACCGCCGAGGCGCAGGCGCAGGCCAGCGCCATCTACGGAATCTGCGAGCGGGCCCAGAAGCTGTCGAGAAACGCCGCGATGCTGGGCAACCAGGCCGGGGCCGCGCGGTACGTCCGCGGCGTGGTCGCATGCGGGGAGTTCCTCCAGGGCGCCGACAGGCTGGCCAACTTCCAGGTCGTCGGCGAGGTATTCTCCAAGGCTACGGTGCCCGAGACGACCGGCGCGCCAGCGACGCCGTCGGCGCCGGCGGCCCCGGCAGCCCCGTCCAATGCCGCGCCGTCCACCCAGCCGGCCGAGGCCGGGGTCGACAACATGGGCGGCGGGCCCCAGTCCGCCGAGCAGCTCCGGCGGCGCCTGACCGCCCCCGCCAGACGCTTATACGGCGGCGGATAGCAGCAGGTACCGATGGATGACTGAGCCACCCGGCACGGAGTCGCTGCCCGCTCACACCTTCAACGAGGTCTGCTACTACCTTGCGGTCACGCCCTGCGACCGGTGCGGCAAGGGGCCCTGGGAGATCGACCACGCCGACGGCCTGGATGCCGCAAGCCATGCCGCGAAGGTCGCCGCCCACTGCCGCGGTTGCTCCGAGAAGCGCGAGTTCGTGTTCACGTGCGGCAGCAACCTGCCCGCCGACGGCGCCGAGGCCGAGACCATCAGCCCGGCATCCGAGCCCAGCAGGATCATAGACCTGGCCCAGTGGCTGAGCCTGTTCCACATGCTCGCGGAGTCCGCCGCGGAGGGCGACTCGCCGATGGCCACCAGGCGACGGGGCTACCAGGCGGCGCTGTGCCTGGCCGAGGCGCTGAAGTTCTACGGCGACGACGAGCTGCCGCCGGCGTCGGCGTTCTTCACGCCGGCCACCGCCGAGGTCTTCCACCAGCACCCCGAGCGTTTCGCCCGGCAGCGTCTGCGCGACATCCAGTCCAAGCTGCCAGGCCTTGCGACGATGGCCCGGCACGTCGATCGCGACGATCGCGCCGCCAAGAAGCGCTGGTGGCAGTTCTGGCGGAGGTGAGGCAGAGCGATGGTCCCCCAGTCCGTATCCGACTACCTCGCCGCCAACCGGGACCGCCACCTGGCCGAGCTGTGCGAGCTGCTGGCGATCCCTTCCATGGCCAACGTCCGCGACGGGGCGTGCCGGCGGGCGGCGGATTGGCTTCTCGCCCGGCTCGAGCGGCTGGGCCTGAGCGCGCGGATCGTCGAGGGCGCCGGCCCGCCGAACGTCATCGCCGGCCTACACGTCGGCGACGACCGCCCGACGCTTCTGATCTACGGCCATTACGACGTCCAGCCGCCCGAGCCGCTGGACGAGTGGCGCAGCGACCCGTTCGCCCCGGAAGTCCGCGACGGCCTACTGTACGCACGCGGCGCCAGCGACGACAAGGGTCAGCTCTACGCCCACATGATGGCCATCGAGGCCTGGCAGCGGGCGGGCGGCGGCGCGGCGGTGAACCTGAAGGTCTTCATCGAAGGCGAGGAGGAAATCGGCTCGCCGCACCTGGAGGCCCTTCTCGCCGAGCACGCCGACGAGCTGGCCGCCGACGCCGCCGTCATAAGCGACTCGGAGTTCTTCGCGCCGAACGTGCCGGCGATCACGTATTCGCTGCGCGGGCTGGCCTACGTGGAGCTGACCGTCAGCGGGCCCGCGCAGGACGTCCACAGCGGCACGCACGGCGGGGCCGTCCGCAATCCACTGAACGCACTGGCCGGCGTGGTGGCCGCCATGCACGATCCGGGCGGGCGGGTGACCATACCCGGCTTCTACGACGACGTGCTCGAGCCGTCGCCCGAGGAGCTTGCCGGCTGGGCCGAGCTGCCCTTCGACGAGGCCGAGTACGCCTCATCGCTCGGCGTCGATGCGCTGACCGGCGGCGAGCAGGGCCTCGGCGTGCTCCAGCGGCGGTGGGCCCGGCCGACGCTGGACTGCAACGGCATCGTCGGCGGGTATGCCGGCGAGGGGGCCAAGACCATCATCCCCGCGACCGCACTGGCTAAGCTGTCGATGCGGCTGGTGCCGCGACAGGACCCGGCCAGGATCGTCGCCGCGTTGGAGGGGTACTGCCGCCGCCTCTGCCCGCCGGGCGTGAGCGTGGACATGAAGGTGCTTGCCCAGGCCCGCCCGGTGCTACTGGCGACGGACGGCCCGGCGATGCAGGCGGCCCGCGACGCCCTGGCCGAGGCCTTCGGCCGGCCGGCGGCCATGATCCGCTGCGGGGCGTCCGTGCCCGTCACCGAGCTGGTTCAGCGGCTGCTGGGGCTGGACGCGGTGCTGATGGGCTTCGGCCTGCCCAGCGACAACCTGCACGGGCCCAACGAGCACTTCGACCTGGAGCAGTTGTCCGGCGGCGCGTTGGCGGCGGCGGCCTTCATGCGCAACCTCGCCGCCGGATCCCGCTAGTCGCCCCACACCCACGCCCCGCGCGCGCCGGCGCGGCGAAGCTCCCGCTTGGCCGCGGCAACCTGCGCGGGGCGGCTATCCCGCGCGGTGGAGCAGGAGCGCGACCGCGCCATGCACTGCCCTCTCGTGCGAGCAGGCCCGGCGCGCCGGCGCGGCGACCCCCCTGGCCTTCGTCCGCCAATATGCTGGACCGCCCCCACGCGCGCATGTAGAATGGTTGTGGCGGCATGACGTGGGCCGCCCGGGCCTCGGAAGCCCATCCCCGCAGGAGACAGTCATGGTCAAGCCAAGGGCCTTCACGCTCGTCGAGATACTCGTGGTCATCAGCATTATCACGCTGCTGGTGGCCATCATCACTCCCACGCTGTCGGTCGTGAAGGACATGGGCAGGGCCGCCACGTGCGCGAGCAACCTCAACGCCACGATGCGCGACATCCTGATGTACGCCGAGGACAACGCCGGCCACGTGATCCCATACCGCCTCGCCCGCGATCCCAACACCGGCAAGGACAGCGCGCCCGCCGAGCCGTACCTCACGACGATCGCCTTCGGCCTGGACGCCGACCCGCCGAATCACCCCGACAGCGGCATGTTGCGGGACGCGCGGAATCTCGGCTACGGCTACGTCCAGGAGGCGTTCAACGACTACGAGCGGCTGTATTGCCCCGACCAGCCCAATGAGCAGAACGAGGCGTCCAACTACGTCAAGCCTTGGGGCACGGGCGACAAGGAGGTGTATGCCGGGTACATGTACAACCCCAACGTCCAGCTCCTCAGCGGCAACAGCGTCCACAAGTACCGCCCGGAGATCGAATACATCCCCACGGACAGCCCGATGGTCTGCGATCTGGTCTACGGCGAGAAGTACCTCTCCCATGCCATCGGCTCTGAGTGGCAGTGGAACGTCGCCCACATCAACGGGAACGTAAGTCAGGTGAAATCCGCGGACGCACAGAAATACATCACGTCAAACCCCTCGGACCCGCTGGCCAACGACTGGGAGATCTTCAACTCCACCGTCTACAGGTCCGTACTTATGCGCTAGGCTCCCGGCGGAGCCGGCGCGGGGGGCAGGTGAGTCTCACAGGCACTTGCGAGGTTGCGTGCTGGACTGCATAATGTCCGCGTATCGGCCCGGGAATGAATGCATTCAGAGGAGCTTGCCATGAACACCGCGTTTCGAGTGAGACTGCTGGTACCGGCGATTGCGTGCTGCATACTGGCCGGCTGTGATAGGCCGCCGGCGGCGCCGAGGGTGGTGTCCTCCGAGAACACCAATGCGCTGACGGTCAGGCAAGATAACGACGCCGAGGTGGCCGCCGCGACCGCGATGGAGGCCGCCCGCGTCAACTACCACCACCGCCTGGAGGTGCTGAGGGACTACTACGAGCACGTCGGGAACGCCGATAAGTACCTCGCCGCGCGCAAGGAGATCGCCTCCCTCGAGCAGGCACAGGCGTTCAACTGGGCGGGCCTGCCGGAGATCGTCCCGCCGGAGCGGGAGCCTATCGCCGGCGTCGACGAGCGAATGCTGGTCGAGTACGTCGTCGCCGCAAGGAACGACTTCCTGGCCGCGGCCGATGACCTGCTCGGACTGTACCAGGCCGAGGGCAACACCTACCGGGCGGCGTTCATCAAGTCCATCAAGGACCGCTTCGACCCGGTGCGGACCTACCTGTACTTCGCGTCGGCGGAAATTCCCGGCCCGGAGCTGCGCCCCACCGAGGTGATCCCCGATGCCGACGAGATGTTCGCCCAGGCGTATAAGCTGTTCATCCAGGGCAAGGGCATACTCCACACATTCGTGACCACCGACTATCAGAAGGAGCGCCAGGCGCTCCAGATGTTCCTGGATCTGGTCCGCAAGTACCCCACGTCCACGAAGATCGCCCTGTCGGCCTACTACATCGGCGACATCTACAAGGAGTACTTCAACGAGGACGTCCGGGCCGTGCTTTGGTACCAGCGCGCGTGGCAGTGGGACCCGACGATCACCAAGCCGGCACGCTTCCAGGCGGCGACGGTCTACGACCTGCGGCTTCACAATCCCGAGAAGGCCGTCGAGTGCTACAAGGGCGCCGTCCAGTACGAGCAGTTCAACCAGTCCAACGTCCGCTTCGCCACCAACCGCATCGCGGAGTTGACCGGGCAGCGGTAGCCCCCAGCCAATTCACCCACATAACCCCACCGGGCCAGGGGCTACCCTCCCTGGCCCGTGCTATTGCCACTTCCCGCCACGCCATCCATATCAGCGGAAAGACGCGGCCTGCTCGTCCGTTATACTAAGAGAGACGCGGCCGGGCTGCTTCTGCCCGGCATCCGCCGGTTTGAGACAGGAGCAGGCCATGACGATCTGTCCACGAAATACGGCGCGCAGGTTGGCTGTGTGCGTGGCCTTGGCTGGTTGCTGCGTCGCGGCCGCGGCGGAGTTTGAGAATCCCAAGGCCAAGGCGCCCCCCGCCGCTGCGCCCCAGCGACGCAGCGGCGCCGAGGGCGTCCCCCCGCTGCCCCTGCCGGCCACGCCCCTGCGCCGCACGGAGCGCAAGCGCCAGCCCGCGCCGGCGGCCCTGGTCGGCATGGTCAACTTCTCGGCCACTCAGTTCAAGATCGTCGACGGCCGACGCGTCCAGGCCGACGCCTTCCCCACCACGCAAATCGACATCGAACGCCTGATGAACTACGCCAACAATGTCCTGCGGATCCGCTACCGCTACCAGCCGATCATGCTGGAGACGTTCTCGTGGGACCCCACCGAGCTGCCGCTGCTGTACATCACCGGCTGGACCGAGATGCCCGAGCTGTCCGACCAGCTCATCGCCAAGCTGAACCGCTACCTGCTGGACGGCGGCACGCTCGTGGTCCACGCCCAGTGCGGCCGGGCTGAGTTCGTCGAGTCCGCCAGGCGCCAGATCGCCCGCATACTGCCCAACCGCCCGCTCGCCCCCGTCGACGGCGACTCGCCCCTGTTCCACGCGGCCGCCGAGATCACCCAGATGCGAGTCCGCAAGGACGACGAACCCTTCAAGACCATGCCCGCGTACATCGAGGCCGTCTACCTCGGCTGCAGGCCGGCCATCATCTTCTCGCCGATCGACCTGAACTGCGGCTGGGACGTCGTCCGCCGCCCGATCGTCGGCGGCGTGCTCTACCACCAGGACGACGCCCTCAAGCTCGGTCTGAACATCATCGCGGATACGCTGGCGAATCTTCAGTACGCCCGGACCTGGGGCACGCCGCGCGTCTATCCCCAGCAGGACGACGACGCCCGCGACCGGCTCGTCATCGCCCAGGTCGCTCACGGCGGCGACTTCGACCCCACGCCCCACGGCCTGCTCAACCTGCTCAAGCACATCCAGCAGAACACGACGCTGAACGTCCAGCTCGCCAGGGACGTCGTCGAGCTGGACTCCGTCAATGTGTTCGCCCACCCCGTGCTCTACATGACGGGCCTGCGCGACTTCACCCTGACCGACGCCCAGGTGCGGGGACTGCGAAGCTATCTCAATGCAGGCGGGTTTCTGATCGCCGACGCGGCGGCCGGCAACAAGGCCTTCGACGCCGCATTCCGCAGGGAGATCGCGCGCGTCCTGCCCGACCGCCCCCTGGACCTGTTGGCCGGCGACAGCCCGCTCTACCAGATGCCCTACAAGATCGGCGTCGTGCGCTACACTCCGCTCGCGGCCGCTCAGCTCGGCGACCTGAGCGCGCCCGTCCTTGAGGGCGTGACCATCGAGCAGCAGTTGGCCGTCGTCTACTCGCCACTTGGGCTGGGCAACGGGTGGGAGCAACTGGGCTTCCCCTTCAACCGCGGTTATGCAGATGCCGACGCCGTCAGACTCGGCGTGAACATCCTCGCCTACGCGCTTACGCATTGATCGCGGCCTGTCTGCCGACGCGCGATACGCACCCCTGTGGGCAAATCTCAAGAACCTTCCACGACGTTAGTCGATGCGTACTGACATGACGGCTGCCCCCTTTCGCGCCGCGCAAAAAGCTGGCCGATGGGGGAAAGGAGGACGAGAAACCCCATCGGCCTGAGGGGTCGGGGCCACCCCTCTCGCTCGCTTACATAATACTATGTCGGAAGGGCGAGCGTTTTCATGGGGAAAATTCCGAGTTTTATGAACTTTTTGAGCTGACACGCAAGCTGTCACCCGCCAAGCTGCCTCCCGTCCCCCGGATTGCCTACGAACGGGTGGCCGTGGTCGGCAATTCTTGGAGAGGCGGGCGGGCGAGGCCCAGCCCCTGGCCCAGGCCCCTCCCGGCCGGCCCCAGGGGGACTCCTCCGCAGGTCCGAGCCACCACGCGGCTGCCTCCTGACCCAGCTCGACCCGCAGAACCGCCCATAAGGCTTGTGATATGCGGGCCTTGTGGTTGGCCATGCCCCGGGCAGCCCCCGGCCACCCCCCGCTGACGGCAAAAAAACGCCGGTTTTCAGTGGACAGGCTGCGAACCGAAGTTATAATACCATGTAGTCTTTGCTGGCGAAGCGCTCCCCTGGAAAGGGCGCCGGCAACTCGCAAGCGCTCGAAATCTGCAGAAATAGGCTCCTGGCTTGGTTTGTTGCTCCCTTCCTTCCAAACCGGCCAGAAAAAAGGTAGGCCCGGTCTGCTCCACCGGGCCTGCCGCTTTTTTTGCGCCGACATCGTGAACCAGACTGTTCGACTGTAGGCTGTTCGGCTGTTAGGCGCAGCCAGGCGGACAGTCTAGCAGCCTACAGCCGAACACTCGCTGTTTCGTGGGGCGCGCCGAACAGTCTAACGGCCTGTAGCCAAACGGTCGCCGCTGCGCGAGGCGCGGGCAGTCGTCTTGGGTGCGTGGCTCTGGTCCACGGCGCATGCCCCGAACATTCATTGCCTCGCGACTGTTTCGACGGTAACCTTGCGCGGGCACATCCGGTCTTGGCCGCGCCTGCGCCGGGAAGCCGTGGTGTCCGACAGCACGAAGAGGCGCCGATGGACGCGACCCTGGACATATACCTCGGTGACAATCTGAACATCCTCAAGGACTTTCCGGACGGGTCGTTCGACCTTGTCTACATCGACCCGCCCTTCAATAGCGGAAAGACCCAGGCGAGGACCCGGATTCAAACGATCCGCGACTCGGAAGGCGACAGAAATGGCTTCAAGGGACAGCGGTACCGGACCGTGAAGGTCGGCATGCGGGCCTTTGCCGACAGTTTCGACGATTTTCTGGGCTTCATTGAGCCACGATTGGAGGAGGCTCACCGACTTCTGGGGCCTTGTGGAAGCTTCTTCCTGCATCTGGACTATCGGGAGGTCCACTACTGCAAGGTTCTGCTGGACGGGCTGTTCGGCCGTGAGTCGTTCATGAACGAGATAGTCTGGGCCTACGACTATGGGGCAAGGACCAAGAAGAAGTGGCCCGCCAAGCACGACAGTATTCTCTGGTACGCGAAGAATCCGGACAGTTACACCTTTCGCTTCGAGGAGATGGACCGAATCCCATACATGGCGCCGGGGCTCGTCACAGGGGAGAAGGCGGCGAGAGGAAAGACACCCACGGACGTCTGGTGGCACACTATCGTGCCCACAAGCGGCGAGGAGCGGACCGGATACCCCACGCAGAAACCCTTGGGGATTATGAATCGCATTATCCGCATACACTCGAATCCTGGGGATAGGGTTCTGGATTTCTTTGCAGGCAGCGGCACAACCGGCGAAGCGGCTGTGACAAATGGGAGGAACGCGGTCCTGATCGACTCAAACGAACAGGCCGTCAGAGTCATGGCGAAACGTTTGGCCTTTGCGAACCCCCGCTTTCACGGCTACACACCTTCCCCCGACGAGCTTGCACGAACACCCCTTTTCTAGTCGCCGAAGAGACGGCCCCATGGAAATCCAAGATCGTGACGTGAGGTTGCTCGCCAATATCGCCGCCGGCCTGGAGGGCGACTGCGCCATCGGAGCATCCGCGAGACGTGCACAAGCAGATGGTCGCGGACCGCTCTTTTCACGCGGCGGCAACGTACGGGCGCGGTCGCGCCGAACAGTCCAACAGCCTACAGCCGAACAGCCGCGGCCTACTGGTCCGCTTCGCCGCGGCGGCCGGCGGTCGCGACGACCTTCACGCGGGTGATCTTCCGCTCGTCGGCCGCGAGTATCGTGAACTGCCCGCCGTAGGCGCCGACCTGCTCGCCGGCCTTGGGAATGTACCCCAGCACGGCGAAGATCATCCCGGCGACCGTGTCGTAGTCTTCCTCCTCCGGGATGTCCAGTCCCATCGCGTCGTTCAGCTCGTCGATCCGCATTCGCCCGTCGACCTCGGCCGTCCGCTCGTCCAGCCGCTTCATCATGTCCGGGGCGGCCTGATCGTACTCGTCGGAGATCTCGCCGACGATTTCCTCCATCACGTCCTCGATGGTGACCAGCCCGGCCGTCCCGCCGTACTCGTCCAGCACGACGGCGATGTGAATCTTCCGCGTCTTGAACTCCGCCAGCAGGTCGTCGATGCGCTTGGACTCCGGCACGAAGAACGGCTTGCGCATGACGGTCTGGATGCTGTTCTCGCCAGCCCCCTCCACCAGCGTAAGCAGGTCCTTGGCGTAGAGCATGCCCACGATGTTGTCCAGGTCGCCGTCGTAGATGGGCACTCGGCTGTGGCCGGCCTGGACGACCTTGCCGGCGGCTTGCGCGCAGGGCAGCTCGGCCGGGAGGGCGAATATGTCCGTCCGCGGCGTCATGATCTCGCGGGCCTGCATCTCCCCCAGCTCGATGACGGACTCGATCATCTGGACTTCCTCGGCGCCGACGGCGCCTTCGGCCCGGCCCTCGGTGGCGGCCTCGAGGATTTCCTCCTTGGCGGCCTCGCTCGGCTCGTCGGCTTCCTCGACGGCCCCGGCCAGGCGGCGCACGGGCAGGTCAAGCGCGGCCATCACCGCGACCACGGGGTAGAGGACGTATCGAAACGCCACCAGCACGCCAAGGCAGACGGCCAGGACCTTCTCGCCCCCGTGCCTGGCCCACGCGTGCGGGATGCCCACGCCGACGATCGCGATTATCGCCGCCGCGATCACCGTGGCATAGATGGCGCGATACGCCCCGTGCGCCTCCTCCAGGGACCCCAGCAGGGCGAGGACGAGCACCAGATTGCTCACTGCCCGTCCAAACGCGGCCGTCAGTTGCAGCGGCCGGAGATGATCGGCCAGATACCGCAGCCTCCGCTCAGCCTTGCCCCCGGCAAAGGCCTCTTCCAGCTTGCTGCGGCGCGCCGTCCGCAAGGCCGATCCGGTCAGGGCGAAGAAGCCCGACAGCACCGCAGCCGCCAATGCAATCCATAAAATGGTTGTTGTCTCCTACATCGTCCCGCCGGTCGCGGCCGCGCGCCAGCCGGCGCCTGCCGGCCGCTTCCACCAGACCGCCAACCAGGTTACCATCGCGGCGGGCAACACTCAACCGCCGATCCGGTCACGCGCGGACCCTTGCCAGCACCGCCAGCGCCCA
>CAYUYH010000037.1:0-14456 GCA_964449175.1 uncultured Planctomycetaceae bacterium | reverse complement strand
CCTGAACACCGTCAACGCGCAGTTGGCCGAGACGGTCCAGGTGCTCGGCGGCGGGGCTGAGAAGCTCATCGGCGAGGCGACAGAAGGGCTCAAGAAAGTCGGCAAGGGCCTGGAAGGCGGCGCGGAGGGCGCGAGGGGCGCCCTGGAGGGCCTGCTCGGCGGCAAGAAGGACCAAGACCCCAACAAGTAGAGCTTCGGCGGCGAGGTGAGCATGATCGAGGGCTTCAGACAGCGCGTGCGTCGTCTTGCCGCGACAGCCCACCAGCACGGCGGGTGGCGGCGGCTGCTCTGGTCGCAGGCGCAGCTGGTCGAGGCCTGCGTGCATCAGCTGCGACAGCACAACGCCATGGCTATGAGTGCGGCCCTGTCGTTCCGCACGATCTTCGCGATGGTGCCCATGATAGTGCTGATGTTCATGCTGGTGAAGCCGCTGGGGTTGGTCCCGGATCGGCGCCAGGCCGTGCATAATCTCCTCCATCTTGTCGGGCTGACGCAGATCGAGTACGTGCCCAGGACCGAAACGCAGCCCAGTGCCGACAGCGCCGCCCAAGCCAAGGCCCCGGGCGAGAGGGCCGAGTCGACATACGGCAACACGATCGCGCCGGGAATCCAGGCCGGCGCCGACGGCGAGGGCATTGCAGGACTGTCAGCGCAGTCCGAAGCCGACAGCGAGGAGGAGACCGTCAACCTGGCCGATGAGCTCGAATCCCTTATCGTCCGGTTCGAGAGCGCGCTTACGGGCAAGGGAGTAGGACCCATCGGCGTGCTCGTGCTGGTCTGGACGGCGCTGACGCTGCTGACCACGATGGAGCGGTCGCTCAACAGGATATTCGAGGCCCCTCGTTCGCGATCATTGGGGCGGCGCGTGCTTCTGTATTGGTCGGTCGTGACACTGGGGCCGCTGGTCTGGCTGGGGGCGGCGTTTATCGGCAGGAGGGCGGCCACCATTGCGTCCCAGACAGCGGCGCTGAGCTGGTTGATAGGTTGGGTCTACTGGGCCAGTCCCCTTGTGGTTGGCATCGCACTGCTGGCTGGGTTGTACTGCCTCATGCCGAACACGCGCGTGGCCTTCGGTGCGGCGGTCAAAGGCGCCACCCTGGCTGTGCCTGCGTGGATGGTGGCGCTCTGGGCATTCGCCGTCTACGTGGAGAGGGTGGGCGGCAAGAGCATCTACGGCGCGATCGGCATCTTCCCGCTGTTCCTCATGTGGATGAACCTCTCCTGGTGGATATTCCTGCTTGGGGCGGAGATCGCCCGCGCGACCAGCAGCGTCTCACCGGTCGGTCTGCGCGAGGGAGGCGACCAACTGCTGCTCGGGCCCTGGGACGTCCTGGCGGCCGTCGTCGCGATCGCGCGGGCCAACGCCGCCACGAAGACACCCGTGCCGATCGGGCAGGTCTCCAAGGCCGTCAGCCTCTCGGAGATCGCCACCGATCGCCTGCTGTCGCGGCTGGAGGAGGCGGGGCTGGTCTGTCGCGTAGCCGACGCCGAGGAGGGCAGCTTCCTGCTGGCCTGGCCGGCGGATAGAATGAAAGTGTCGGCCGTGCTGGGCATCGAGGGCGGCGAGGAGCACACGCCGCTGGCAAGGAAGTTCCCGCCGGAGCTGGCCGAGACGGTCGCCCTGGCCCAGCGCCGCGCCGAGCGGGGCCTGGACGACATCACCATAAGCGAGCTTACCCGCGGGGGCGAGCCCGCACAGCAATGAACCAAGGTGCGACCATGACTCCCACGATAGCGAGAAGGTGCCTGATCCTGGCCGCGGCGGCGGCGATGCTCCCGGCCGTCGGGTGCTCGACGAATCCAGCCACAGGCGAGAGGGAGCTGATCCTGATCCCGCGCGACCAAGAGATCGCGATGGGCGTCCAGGCCGCGCCGGAGTTCGAGAAGGAGTTTGGCGGCAAGGTGGACGACCAGCGGCTCCAGGATTATGTCAGCTCCGTCGGCCAGAAGGTTGCCGCCGTCTCCGACCGGCCCATGCCCTACGAGTACACGCTCGTCAAGTCCGACATCCCCAACGCCTTCGCACTGCCCGGCGGGAAGATATTCATCACCGCCGGGCTGATGGAGCGGATGACGTCCGAGCGGCAGCTTGCCGCCGTGTTGGGGCACGAGACCGCCCACGTCGCCGCGAAGCACAACGTCAAGGGCATGCAGAGGCAGATGGGCGCAGCCGTGCTGGCGGAGGTGGCCGGGGCGGTGGTCGGCGGCGAGAAGGCCGAGACTGCCAAGGCCGTCACCGAGATCGTCGCCGGCGTGACAAACCTCAAGTACAGTCGAGGCGACGAATACCAGGCCGACGAGTACGGCATCCGCTACATGGCCCGCGCGGGGTACAACCCCTGGGGCATGGTCGAGCTGCTGACCGTGCTGTACCGGATGGCCGAGGCTGAGGGCGGCGAGGGCGGCTCGCTCAGCGAGATGTTCCAGACCCACCCGCTGAGCAGCAAGCGCATCGAGGCCGCCAGGAAGACAATCGAGGGCAACAACGCCTACAAGAAGTTCTCCGCCGACGTGCCGGACCCCGGCAGGGGCCAGTTCGCCGAGATGAAGTCGCTGCTGCCGTGACGGCGGCGATGGCGGCGGGCGGTCAGTCGCAGGCGATCTTGATGACGGCCTTGTGGATCGTGCCCTCGCAGGCCAGGGGGGCGTGGGCGTCGTCGGGGAAGAAGATCACGAGGCAGCCTGGCTCGACGGTTAGCCAACTCGCCGGCGGGTCGGCGAAGAACTCCACGTCGGTCTTCTCGTCATACTCCTGGGCGACCTGGCGGCAGGCGCCCTTCGCCCGCCAGCCCATGGTCTCGGGGGCGTTCAAGGGAATCTGCACGTCGATATACCGCCGGTGGGCCTCCAGGCGAGCGCCGCCTGCGCCCCTGCCCGCGGCACGCTCGATGATGAGGTAGACCTTCTGGCCGTCGATCTCGTGCCTCCCTTCGGGCAGCGTGGCATAGTCCACGAGACGGATGTACTCGAAGGCCTCTTGCAGAAGTCCGTGGACTGGGAAGTATCGCTCCGCGTTCTCGAGGCGATCGAGGATCATGGCGTCTCCTTCGGTCGTGTCCGTCGCGGCAGGTCGGCCTGCGAGTTGGCCGTCCCAGCCGCCGGGCGGCGCGCCTATAATACTACGAGTCTCCGGCCGCAGGCCAACACGATCGCCCGCCCTTCCGGGGCGCGGCAGAAACCCGAAAGGAGCTTTCGCACATGTCGCAACTCAGCGAGAAGATTCAGACCGCCGACTGGCAGAAGGAAAAGCACGTCCCCATTATCGAATGCCCCGACAAGGTGGCCGCCGAGGAGTTCTTCCAGGTCAAGGCCACGTTGGGCAAGGCGGTGGCGCACCCCAACACCACCGAGCATCACATCAGGTGGATCGAGCTTCACTTCCTGCCGGAAGGCGGCAAGGCCACCTGCCAGATCGCACGGTTCGACTTCACCGCCCATGGCGAGTCGGCGGGCGGCCCGAACACCGGTCCGGTCCACACGCATCACGAGGGTTCCGCGTCCATGAAGACGGCCGTCGGCGGGACGCTCTATGCCCTGGCCTACTGCAACATCCACGGCCTGTGGCAGTCGTCCAAGGATATCGCCGTCGGCTGACCGGCGCGCGTCGCGCGGCGGCGGCAAAGTGGTTTGACACGCGCCGCCTGCGGTCGCTAGCATAGCCTTCCCTTGCGGGAAGGCGCCGACTGTGCTAGCGGTCATAAGCGACATACATTCCAATCTCACGGCCCTGGAGGCCGTGCTCGAAGACATCGCCCGCCGCGACGTGGAACGCATCATCTGCCTGGGCGACGTGGTGGGCTATGGCCCCAAGCCCAAGGAGTGCCTGGACATGGTGATGTCCAAGGCCTCGGTGACGCTGCTGGGCAACCACGATTACGCGGTGCTGTACGAGCCGGTGAAGTTCAACACGGGCGCCGAGCTGGCGTGCTTCTGGACGCGCCGCCAACTGGAGGACGACGATCGCGACGGGCGCAACGCGCGATGGGAGTTCCTTGGCAACCTGGAGGTGAAGTACTCGCTCGACGCCGCCGATCTCGGCATGGGCGAGCTGGTGTTCTACCACGGCAGCCCGCGCCGCCCGGTGAACGAGTACATCTTCCCCGACGACATCTACAACAACCGCGCGAAGATGGAGGGCATCTTCGACCGGTTCGCCCACCTCTGCTTCGTCGGGCACACGCACGTGCCGGGCGTGTTCACCGAGACGCCCGACTTCTACAGCCCCGGCGAGCTGGAGGACGTCTTCGAGGTCGATCCGCGCCGCAAGGCGCTGGTCAACGTCGGGTCGGTGGGCCAGCCCCGCGACAGGGACAACCGCGCCTGCTACGTGCTGGTCGAGGACGAGGCCGTGCGGTTCGTCCGCGTCGAGTATGACGTCGAGTCCGTCGTGCAGGAAGTCTACGCCGTGGACGACCTAGACGACTATCTTGGAACGCGTCTGAAAGAGGGACGCTGAGGAGCTGGCGTGGATCTGCGACGACTTGGTATCGCTTTGGCCATCCTGGCCGTCGGCCTGGGGCTGCTCGCCCTCTACGCCGGCCGGGGAAATCGGCAACAGCCAGATGAGCAGCAGGCCGCGGCCTCGGCGCCTGCCTCCGCCCCCGCCGCCGCGCCGACTGAGACTCACGCCGCGCCCACGACCTCCGGGCCCGTTGCCGCCAGCGAGCCGGGCGAAGCGCCCGCCCCCGCCCCAGCCGCTGAAGCCGACGCCGCCACGGGCGAACCGACCGAGCGGTGGTTCGGCCCGCCGCCGCAGGAGCGTTTCTGCACCATCGGCTCGCTAAACGACCCCAACGCGTTCCTCATCCAAGTCCAGGTCGCCAGCAAGGGCGCCGCGGTATACACAGCCAAGCTCACCGAGTACTTCGTCACCGTCGCCGACAAGCGGCTTTACGAGAAAGACCCCGCCGCCTACGACGCCCAGCGAAAGGCCGACGGCGAAAAGTACCAGGGCCACTACAGCGTCATGAACCCCGTCGGGCCTGAGGGCAAGCAGTTGCTGCCGCTGGCCACCTCGCGGCTGGTGGTGAAGGTGCCGGACTTGCCCGAGGCCGACATCACGCTGGAGGGCCTGGACGGCAAGAATTGGGTGCTCCAGGAGCAGACCCCCAGCAGTTGCCAGTTTTCCTATACGCTCTATCGTGGCGTGGACTGGGCCCAGGCCCGCGAGCGGCCGATGCTGAAGCTCACCAAGACATACACCGTCCGCGAGGGCGACTACACGATCTACGTCTCGCTGGGGATGGAGAACCTCTCGGACAGGCCACTGGTCGTCTCGCTGGACCAGGGCGGCCCGGCGGGCCTGCCGGAGGAACCCGTCCGCGGCGAGAAGCGCCAGGCGACCTGGGGCCGGTACGACGCCAAAGACCAGAAGGTATCTGTTCAGTTCAAGACACCCAAGGACCTCCAGGCTCTCCCCGTCGGCCAGAGCATCGTGCTGGGCAGCGGCGACGGCGAGGTGTTGCCCGTTGTCTGGGCGGGGGTGACGAACAAGTACTTCGCCGCGCTGATGTACCCCGTGCCGGCTAGGGGCGAGGAGCTGATAGCCAAGCAGTTGGCGGCCACGTACTCCGCCTCAGCCGTCAAGGAGAGCGGCGCCTCGAAGACCTATGCCACGTCGATCTCCCTGCCGCCCGTGTCCCTGGCGCCCGGCGAGGCCGCCAGGGAGGTCGCCCTGGAGGTGTTCGTCGGGCCGAAGAAACGCGACCTGTTCAGCGACGCCAAGGCGCCCGGGCATCGCGAGATATATCAGAAGCTGGGCTACCTGGACACGATCGAGTTCGGCTCGTGCTGCACGTACGCGCCGCTGTCGTTCGGCATGATGTGGCTGCTCCAGGTGTTCAGCAAGATCACGCTGGGCAACTACGGCGTGGCCATCATCCTGTTGGTGTTCCTCGTGCGCATCGTCCTGCACCCGATCACCAAGAAGGGGCAGGTCTCGATGATGAAGATGAGCAAGCTCGCCCCACAGATGCAGAAGCTCAAGGCCAAGCACGCCAACGACAAGGAAACGCTGAACAAGGAGATGATGAAGCTGTACAAGCAGCATGGCGCCGGGCCGTTCATGGGCTGCCTGCCGATGTTGCTCCAGATGCCCATCTGGGTGGCGCTGTTCACGGGGTTGAACGCGTCCGTCGAGCTTCGCCACGCCGGGTTCCTGCCGGTCTGGATCACGGACCTGTCGGCCCCGGACGCGATATGGTCCTGGTCGGCGGCCTACACCTTGCCGGTGGTCGGGCACACGCTGAACATACTGCCGATACTGCTGACGATCGCGATGTTCCTCCAGACCAAGATGAACCCGACGATGACCCAGGCAGCCGCCTCGCCCGATCAGCAGCAACAGCAGAAGATGATGCAGTACATGATGCCAGTGATGATGCTGCTGTTCTTCTACTCCGCTCCGTCGGGGCTGACGCTGTACATCATGTCCTCGACGTTCGCGGGCGTGTGGGAGCAGAAGGTCATCCGCAAGCACATAAAGGACCGCGAGGCCGCAGCCGCCGCCACCGAGACGACCGTGAAGCTGCCCGGCAAGGCGTTCCGTGGGCAAAGGCCCAAGAAGCCCCGCGGCCCGTTCTGGACGAAGAGAGGGTAGCCCTTCCCGGCGGGCGCCGAGCCGCCGACAGCGGCAAGCGGAGATTCGCTTCGTCCCCAGGCCGATAGCGTCCGTAGAATGAGATAATGAGATACTTTGCCTTTTCCGCCCTGTTCTTGGCCGCGTGTGTCGCGGGCTGCGGTGGCGAGACGCGCTCAGCCGGCGTCCCGCTGACCACCGACGTCCGGACCGCACCGTGGAATGCCGGCGCCCACGGCAAGGAGCTGATCAGCGCCCACTACCGCATCTACACCACGTCCGGCAACCGCTCGTTGGTGAGGTACATGCCCGGCTTCATGGAGGCCGCCCACGGCAACTACCTGAACCTGACCGGACTGGCCGACCGGCCCGACGCCGAGCCCATGCCGGTATATCTGATGGCCACTCGCCAGGAATGGGCCGCGCTTACCATGTCGGTCGTCGGCGAGAACGCCCGCCCCTATCTCCAGATCCAGGCCGGCGGATACTGCTACAACGGCATCTGCGTGTTCTGGGACATCGGCAACCTGGGGACGTTTTCGGTGGCCTCGCACGAGGGGCTGCACCAGTTGTTCCACCACCGCCTCCGCGACCGCCTGCCGATGTGGCTGGAGGAGGGGCTGTGCACTCAGGCTGAGGGGTACGATATCCACGGCGACCTCGTGGAGTTCACGCCGAGCCGCAACAACTTCCGCTTCACCGATCTGCGCGCGGCGCTGGTGCAGGGGCGGTTCAGGCCGCTTGCCGAGCTGCTGAGCATGGACTCCGGCGAGGCCGTCGAGGGCAGCGCCTACGAGGCGGTCGGATACTACGGCCAACTGTGGGCGCTCGTGCAGTTCATTCGCTCCGACACGACGTATCGCAAGGGCATGGAGCATCTCCTGGCAGACGCCGAGAAAGGCAGCCTGCACGTCCCGCTGCGAATGTCGCCGCAGCAATACAACGACCTGAGGCGGAGGGGCCGGGCCTACAACAAGGCTGTGTCCATTCCGCTGTTTCGCGCCTACATCTCGCCGGACCTGGCCGGCTTCCAGAAACAGTATCGCGCATTCGCCGAGAAGTTGGCTGGGCTATAGAACCCTGATGCGGCCTGGGATCGGCCGCGGGACAATCGTGGAAGTGCTGAGAGACATCCTGACGGTGGATCACATCAAGGTCGGCCTGTCGGCCGGCGACATGCGATCCGCGGTCGTCGAGTTGATAGACGTACTCGCCGACGAGGGGCTGGTAACTCAGCCGGCCGCCGCCATCGAGGCGGTGCTCGCCCGCGAGGAGTTCCGGTCCACTTGCATCGCCGAAGGCCTGGCGCTGCCCCACAGCAAGACCAGCGCGGTCAAGCGTTGCGTCCTGGCCATCGGCAAGCCGGCGGAGCAGACGAAGCTATGCCGCCCCGATGGCCAGGTCGTGCGGCTGGTGGCGCTTGTGCTCAGCCCACCGGCCGACGCCGCCACGCCGATACGCCTGCTGGCTGAGATAACCAGTCTCATCGGGCAAGAGGAAGTCAGGGACGCGCTCTACGCGGCCGGCTCAGCCGAGCAGATCTACCAGACCATCATCTCCCACACCGTCGAGTCGCCGGCGACCAGGCGAGGCTGAAGCCGTCGGCGAGGGCCTGTCGCGGCGATCGTCATCTCGCGCGTCGCAGCGACCCGGATGGCGCCTTGCGCAGAGCCCGCTGAGTTTGCCGGATCATGACGATCCCGCCCTGCACGTTGCGGATGTTCGCGTACCCGCGGTTCATGAGCGTCCGCTCGACGACGTAGCTGCGATATCCCACGTGGCAGTACAGCACGACGGGGCGGTCCGTCGGCACCTCGCCGATCCGGCTGCGAAGCTCGTCGATCGGAATGTTGACCGCCCCCTCGAGGTGGTCCCTGTGAAACTCCCCCGGCGATCTCACGTCTATGACGTATGGCCGGTCGCCGCCGGCAAGGGCGTCCAGGAGCTGCGCCGGCGTGATGGTCGGCATGATGCCTCGGCGGGTGTTGGCCGCGGCGAAGCCGGCCAGTATCTCCAGGTCTTTGGCCGAGCCGAACGGCGGCGCGTAACACAAGTCAAGGTCCTCCAGGTCTTCGACGCTCATCCCGCCGGCAATCGCCGTCGCCAGCACGTCGATGCGCTTATCCACGCCGTCGCCGCCGACCGCCTGGGCGCCGAGCAGACGCCCATTGTCGGCGGAGTAGACGATCTTCACCACTATTCGGGCCGCCCCGGGGTAGTAGCTGGCGTGGCTGGCCCCTGGTATGTACATGACCTCCGCCGCGATCCCCTCTCGCTTGGCGGCCGAGGCGGTCAGGCCCGTCACAGCCGCCACAGTCTCGCCCACGCGCACGATCGCCGTCCCCAGCACACCGCCGGCCCGCAGGCGACGCGGGTCGTCGTCGCCAACATCCATCAGGTCCAGCGCGGCGTTTGCGCCAGCCACCCGGCCTGCCTTGTTCGCCGGGCCTGCAAGCGGGATGTTGACCGCCCGGCCGAGGACCAGGTGCCGGCACTCGCTGTTGTCGCCGGCGGCGTAGATGGCCGGGTCGTTGGTCCGCTGCATCGCGTCGACCGCTATCGCCCGGCTCGCGCCGAGCGCCAGCTTGGCCTGCTCGGCCAGGGCTACGTTGGGCCTGACGCCCACGGCGACGATGGCCAGGTCGAAGCGCACCTCCTCGCCGGCGCTGGTGACGGCCAAGGTCGCGCCGTCGCGCTCGACGATCTCAGCCACGGTCTGCGAGGTCAGCACGTCGCAGCCGGCCTTGGCCAAGGCCGCCTCCATCGGCCAGGCCATCTCCACGTCCATCGCGGGCATGAGCTGGTCGGCCATCTCCACCAGCGTGGTCTTCGCGCCCATGGCGGCGAACTGCTCAGCCGCCTCCAGGCCGATGTATCCGCCGCCGATAACCAGTACCGTGATCACGCCGGCCGGCGACGAGGACTCCGCGCGTGCGATGCGGGCCTTGATCGCGTCCACGTCGGGAATGCCGCGGACGAAGAACACGTTGTCGCGGTCCAGGCCCTTGATCGGCGGCCGGGCCGGCAGCGCGCCGGTGGCCAGGACGAGTCGATCGTAGGCAAGCTGCTCAGTTTCGCCGTCCTTGCCGCGGACGGTCACGCTTCGGCCGCGGCGGTCGACGGATACGACCTCGGTGTCGGTTCGCACGTCCACGTTGAATCGCTTGGCGAACCGTTCTTTCGTAACAACCAGCAGCTTGTCGCGCTCGGCGATCTCGCCGCCCACGTAGTAGAGCAGCCCGCAGTTGGCGAAGCTGATGTACGGCCCGGCCTCCAGCATGACGATCTCGACGTCCTCGCTGGTACGCCTGGCCTTGGCTCCGGCTGACGCCCCGGCTGCCACCCCGCCGACGATCACGATACGTTTTGCCATTGTCGTCTCCTGGGCGAAAGACCCGCCAGTGAATCTCGCTGCCTCCGCCGCCGGTCACCCGGCGAGTGCGTACGCCACGGCTGCCCCGAACACAGACCAGCCGAGGATCGAGGCGATCATGTTCGCCCGCACGTTGCAGCCGGCGACCGAGCAGACCCTCGCCCGACCGAACAGAAAGCCGACAGCGCCGCCGGCTACCGCCCCGGCAAGGATGACCAGCACGTGTTCCACGGCGACATAAACTCCATCAGTGACGAGGTTGTGACATTCTATGCGCCGCGGGCCGGCCGGTCACTGGGTCTCGTGTTCGGCGACGATCCCCGGCAGCTCGGCGATGGCGGCAATCCTGTGCGCGGGCCTGGCCGGGCAATCGCGATGTCGGCCGGCGGGGTCCTTCAGGACCGATATCATGCCGACCCGATTTGCCCCGGCTATGTCGGCCTGGGGGGAATCCCCCACGAACATCGTCTCCGCGGCGCGCAGGCCAGCCTGTTCGAGGGCGGCCTGGAAGATGGCTGGGTGCGGCTTGCGGTAGCTGACGGCGCAGGAGTAGACGCGCACGGGCAGCAGGTCCAATAGGCCCGCGTCGCGCAAGTGGCGGTCAAGCACAGCCGGTGGGATGAACGTGTTGGATATCAACCCGAGGGTCCGCCCGTTTGTGCCCAGGCCGGCCAGCGTGTCCGCCAGGCCCGGCTCGGCGGTGGCACAGCGGCTGAGCGGCTCGTACCACAGCCAGGCCAGCTCTTCCACCTGCTGGTTGGTCAGGTCGTGTCCCATCTTCCGCGCCAGGCGCGCGATCACGTCGGCGGAGTTGAACTCGCGACGTGTCAGCCAGCTCTTGAAGTAGTTCCACCGGATGGCACGCAGTTGCCGCCGATGGAAGGCGGCAAAGCTCGGCAGCGACTTGCCCAGCGAGTGGAGGTAGTCGTAGGCCAGGCGGGCGCCCGACTCGAAGACGGTCGGGATGTCCACCTGCCCGAAATCGAGCAGCGTGTCGCCGAAGTCGAAGAAGATGCCCTTGATCCGGCCGGCCATGTCGGTGAACTAGTCTCTCCTGTTGCTCCAACAGTCGCACGAGGGTACCCCTGGCCAAGGCAGTTTGCAACCGCCGCGGGCGTCGCGTCACGGATTCGGCGTCGCCGTGCGGCGATGCGCCTCGACCGGCTCCCAGCCGAGCGCGGCGGCGTTGGCGCCGGGCGCAAAAAAATACCTCCGGCACACACACGAGGGTGGACCGGAGGTTGCCACGGCTGAAAAACAGCCGATATCGATACCCCATCGGGGGGGGATTGCCCCTTAGACAGCGAGCGCGGGGACTATAGCATCCCCCCGCCGCCCCTGTCAACGCCGCCCCTGCGGCCCGCTCCCGCAGTGGAGCCACAACACCCGGCCGGGGCAAGGATTACAAAAAATGCAGAATAATCCCCACGCCCATGGCGCCGCTCAGCCGCTCGCCGAGCCGTCCGGTCAACGCGATGTGCAAGACGCGCGGCTCTAAGCGGTTATCTATCGCCAAGCCGCTGTGGCATGAGTTTCTGGCTTTCAGCCTTGCTTGAGGCCGGGGGTTGCATTACGTTAGCTGATCTTTGCTGACGCCGCTCGCTTCAGACGGCTATGGGAGACACCAGGATGGCAGACTACAAGGACCTTGACCGCAAGGTCATCAGCCTTAGCAAGCAGATCGTCAACATGTGCACCGCCGCCGGCAGCGGGCACCCATCAAGTGCCCTGTCGCTGGTCCATCTTACGACCGCGCTGATGTATCGCGTGATGCGGTACGACCCGAAGAACCCCTGGAACACCGGCTCGGACAGGCTTGTCCTCTCCGAAGGCCATGCCGTGCCGGTCCTCTACGCCGCCTACTGCGACCTCGGCGGGGTAGCGGGCACGCCGACCCGCCCGGTCGAGCTGACCTTCGAGGCTGCACTGACGCTGCGTGACAACGACAGCCTGCTGGACGGTCACCCCAACCCGGCGATCGGTTTCGGCTTCTTCGACGCAGCCACCGGCTCCCTTGGGCAGGGGCTGTCCGTTGCCGCCGGCCTAGCCGCCGCGGCAAGGCTGGACGGCTCGGACAAGAAGATCTACTGCATCTGCGGCGACGGCGAGAGTCGCGAAGGCCAAGTCTGGGAGGCGCTGGACTTCATTGTCGACCACAAGCTGACCGCCGTCCGCGCGATCTTCAACTGCAACGGGCAGGCGCAGAGCGACTACGTCTCGCCGCAACAGTCAGCCGAGGCGCTGGCCGGCAAGCTCGGGGCGTTCGGCTTTGACGTGCGCGTCATCGACGGACACAACTGGGAGGACATCTTCGCGGCCCTTACGGCGGAGGCGGCTGACAAACCCCTGGCCATCGTCGCCAAGACGGTCAAGGGCTGGGGCGTCGCCGAGCTTCAGAAGCACACCTACCACGGCAAGCCATTGGCCGAGGCGCAGTTGTCCGCCGCCATGGCCGACCTGGACGCCAAGGCCGCCGAGCTGGGCGTGGCCGACGCGCCGGACGCGCCGGCAGTGGAACTGACCGCCCCAGCCGCGGTCACCCGCCCCGGCGACGGCCCCGTCAGCGCAGGCGACTTCGCCGAGGCGCTGGCCGCGTGCGGGTTCGACAAGGCCCTGGAGGCCAGGAAGCTCGCCACCCGCCGGGCATACGGCGTGGCGCTGGCGGCGTTGGGGGCTGATCCGCGCGTGGTCGCGATGGACGGCGACGTCAAAAACTCCACCTTCGCCGATCTGTTCGCCAAGGCCCATCCGGACCGCTACTTCGAGGCGCGCATCGCCGAGCAGAACATGATCTCGGCTGCGTGCGGCTTGGCCGCCAGCGGACGCATTCCGTTCGTGTCCAGCTTCGCCAAGTTCCTGGTCCGCGGTTACGACCAGCTGGAGATGGCCGTCATCACCAACGCCAACATCAAGCTGTGCGGCTCGCACGCTGGCGTCTCGCTCGCGGCGGACGGGCCCAGCCAGATGGGCCTGCCGGACCTGGCCTTCATGCGCAGCTTCGCCCACTCGCGCCGCGTGGACGGTCTGCCGGCCATCCAGGTGTTCTGCCCGTCCGACGCGATCTCCGCCTTCAAGCTCACGGAGCTGATGGCCAATACGCCGGGCACGTGCTACATGCGGACGCATCGGCCCGACGTCGATTTCATCTACGACCAGGCCGAGCAGTTCACGCTCGGCGGCTTCAAGCACCTGGTGGACGGCGAGGACATCGTCATCGTCGCCAGCGGCTACATGGTCCACGTCGCCCGCAAGGCGCTGCCGCTGCTGGAGGAGGCGGGGCTGTCGGCCTCGCTGATCGACGCATACTCGATCCCGCTGGCCACCGACGAGATACTGCGCATCGGCGACGACTGCCGGGGGCAGATACTTGTCGTCGAGGACAACTACATCGGCGGCTTCGCCGACGAGATCGCGTCGGCCGCTGCCGCCAGCGACCTAGGCGTAGCGGTGAAGGCGCTGTACGTGCAGTCGGTTCCCAAGAGCGCCAAGACCCCCGACGACATACTCAGGCAGGTGCGACTGTCGCCGGAGGACATCGCCGCCGCCGCTCAGGAGATGTTCGACCGCAGCGAGTAGGCGCTATCGCGGCTTGCCGGTCTTCAGCCAGCGGTCGATCGCCGCGGCGGCGCTCTTGCCGTCGCCCATGGCCAGGATCACCGTGGCCGCCCCTCGCACGATGTCGCCGCCGGCGAACACGCCGGTGATGCTGGTCTGGCCGGACTCGTCGGTCTCGATGTAGCCCCACTTATTCAGCGACAGGCCCTCGGTGGACTTCGTCAGCAGCGGGTTGGCGTTGGTGCCGATGGCGACGACTACGATGTCGCACGGCAGAACGAAGTTCGAGCCCTCGATAGGCCGCACGCGGCGCCGCCCGTCCGGGCCGGGGTCCGTCAACTCCATCTTCACGCACCCCATCCCGCGGACCCAGCGGTTCTCGTCGCCCAGCACGCGCGCCGGCGCGACCAGCAGGTGGAACTCGATGCCCTCTTCCTTGGCGTGGTGGATCTCCTCGATCCTGGCCGGCATCTCCACCTCGCCGCGGCGATAGACGATCATCGCGCGGCTGGCCCCAAGTCGCTTGGCCGTGCGGACGGCGTCCATCGCGGTGTTGCCCCCGCCGATAACCGCGACGGTCTTGCCGATCAGCACGGGCGTGTCCGTCTCGCCGAAGCGATACGCACCCATGAGGTTCACGCGCGTGAGATACTCATTGGCGGAGTAGACGCCCTTGAGGTTCTCCCCGGGCACGCGCATGAACACAGGTAGCCCCGCCCCAACGGCCAGGAACACTGCGTCGTAGCCTTCCGTGGTGATCAGGTCCTTGACGGTGTACGTCCTGCCGATCACCACGTTGCAGCGGATCTCGACGCCCATCTTCGTGAGGCGCTCGATCTCCGCGTCGACGGCCTCGTTGGGAAGGCGGAACTCGGGTATGCCGTAGATCAGCACGCCGCCGGGCCAATGGAAGGCTTCAAAGATCGTGACCTTGTGGCCCATCCTCGCCAG
>CAYUYH010000036.1:0-14534 GCA_964449175.1 uncultured Planctomycetaceae bacterium | reverse complement strand
GTCCGGCGGCGACCCGCTGCTGGTGACGGGCACGTACGGGCAGGGGGCCGTCGTTCTCTGTGCGACGTCGGCCGGGCCGAAGTGGTCGTCCCTGCCGCTGGCGGGGGTCTTCCTACCGGCCGTCAGCAGGATCTGCCTGCTGAGCTTGCCCGGCTCGCCGGACGAGCAGATGCACCAGGCCGGCACGGACGTGACGATTCGGCCAAGCCGACCGGGCCGCAGCGGCGGGCCCGCCTCGCTGCCGCGCGAGGCCGTGGTCACTGTGACCGTCCCCGGAGGCGACGGCGAGAAGGTGATCACGCTGCCGCTGAAGGACTCGCCTGAAGGACCGGCGGCCGTCTTCCGCCGGACGGACCGCCCCGGTATCTACCGCTGGTCGGTCTTCGCCGGATCGGGCGAGGATGACCTGCCCGGCGGCGCGTTCGCCGTCAATCCCGACGGGGCCGAGTGCGACCTGTCAGCGGTCAGTCCGCAGGCCCTCGCCGAGGCCCTTGCCCGCGCGGGCTGGCGCAGCGTCCACGTTGGCGCGACGCTGGCCGACGCGCAGGCAGCCGCCGCAGCCCAGGCGGCCGGGCAGAACTGGTGGGACGTGCTGGTGGCGGCGGTCGTGGTGCTGCTCGTCGCCGAGGCGGCCACAGCCAACCGCCCCGGCCGCGGCGCTGGCGAGGGGCAGCCCGCCCCGGCAGCGGCCGCCTGATTTGTGCGGTATTCCCGCGGGCCGGGCGAGGCGGTAGTATCCCCGCATGGCCCAATCGTCCACCAAGTCATCCGCACTGTGGGTGCTGCGTCGCCTTCGCGCCGCCGGGCACGAGGCGTTGCTCGCCGGCGGGTGCGTCCGCGACATGCTGCTAGGCGTCAGGCCGACAGACTACGACGTCGCCACCGACGCCACGCCGCAGCAGGTCCGCCGGCTGTTTCGCCACGTGCTGCTGGTGGGGGCGAAGTTCGGGGTGGCGATGGTCATCCACAAGGGCAGCAAGGTGGAGGTGACCACGTTCCGCAGCGACTCATCCTACAGCGATGGCCGCCGGCCTGACGCGGTGACGTTCTCCTCGCCCCGGCAAGACGCCCAGCGGCGGGACTTCACCATCAACGGGCTGTTCTACGATCCGGCCGCCGATGAGGTGATCGACTACGTCGGCGGACAGGCGGATATGAAGCGCCGCGTCATACGCACGATAGGCCCGCCCCGGGAGCGGTTCGCCGAGGACTACCTGCGGATGATCCGCGCCGTGCGGTTCGCGGTCCGGCTGGACTTCGAGATCGCGCCGTCGACCGAGGCAGCCGTGCGGCTATACGCGCCGCGCATCTCAGCCATCAGCGGCGAGAGGATATTCGACGAGCTGGGCAAGATGCTCGCCCGCCGCACCGCCGGCCAGGCCGTCCGCAAGCTGGCAGAGCTGGGCCTGGCTGAGGCGATCCTGCCGGAGCTGTTCGCCCGCGAAGGCGCCTGGGAGCGGGCCGAGGCCGCCGTCCAGGCCGTCGCCGGCAGGGCGGACACGACGCTGGCCCTGGCGGCGCTGCTGTGCTGGCTGCCGGCCGCGGAGATCAGGCGGATCCTCCGTCGGTGGGGGGCGTCGAACGAGCTGCGGGACTCGATCTGCTGGATCGCCGGCAGGGTGGACCTCTGGCCGCGAGCGGCAGAGCTGCCCCTGGCGGACTTCAAGCGCCTGCTGGCCAATCCGAGCTTCCAGCGCCTGGCGCGGCTGTGGCGGTTCCAGGAGCGCCGCGCCACCGGGCGGGCGAGCCGCGCGAGGAGAATCGCGCGAAGGGCGGGCTCGATTCCGCCGGCGAAGATATCCCCCAAGCCGTTTATCTCCGGGAGCGACCTCAAGGGGATGGGCCTGAGCGAAGGGCCCGAGCTGGGCCGAATCCTGCGGACCGTCTACAACGCCCAACTGAACGAGGAGGTCTCCACTCGCCGCTCAGCCCTGGCCCAAGCGCGGCAACTCATTCGGCGCAGAGAAGGGAAGTCCTGAGGGCAAGGCTGGGAGCGGGCCGGCGCCGCGAGCGGGGCGTCAGTCCTGGAAACTCCTGATGAGCAGGCAGGCGTTGTGCCCGCCGAAGCCGAAACTGTTGCTCAGGGCGGTGTTGATCTTCGCCTGCCGGGGCGTCAGCGGCACGTAGTCAAGGTCGCACTCGTCGTCGGGGTTCTCCAGGTTCAGCGTCGCCGGGATGATCCCATTATTGATAGCCAGTGCCGAGGCGATGATCTCGACGCCGCCGGAGGCCCCGAGCATGTGTCCGGTGGAGCTCTTGGTTGACGAGACGATCAGGCCGCCGGTGGCGTAGTCGCCGAAGACCTTCTTGATGGCGCGCGTCTCAGCCAGGTCGCCCAACTGGGTGCTCGTGCCGTGTGCGTTGATGTAGTCCACGTCCTTAGGGCTGACGTCGGCGTCGGCCAGCGCCCGCTGCATGGCCAGGATGGCGCCCTTGCCCTCGGGATCGGGTGCGGTGATGTGGTAGCCGTCGCCGCTGGCGCCGTAGCCGATCAGCTCGGCGTAGATCCTCGCGCCGCGCTTGCGGGCGCAGGCCAGCTCCTCCAGCACGATAATGCCCGCCCCTTCGGACAGCAGGAACCCGTCGCGGTCCTTGTCAAACGGCCTGCTGGCTCGGGTGGGCTCGTCGTTTCGGGTGGACAGGCCCTTCAGCGAGCAGAAGCTGGCCAGCCCCAGTTGCGTAAGGGCGGCCTCGCTCCCGCCGGTGATCATGATGTCCGCCTCGTCACGTTGGATGACCTTCATAGCCTCGCCGGTGGAGTTGGCGGCTGAGGCGCAGGCGGTGACGACGGCTGAGTTGGGCCCGCGCAGTCCCCATATGATGGATATGTTGCCGGAGGCGGCGTTGGCCATCAGCTTGGGAACGGTGAAGGGGCTGACGCGGTCGGGCGTCTTGAACAGCATGCGCTTGTGCTGGACTTCCAGCTCCTCCAGCCCGCCTATGCCGCTGCCGACGATGACGCCGCAGCGCGACACGTCTGTCTTGGCGAAGTCGATCCGGGAGTCCCGGACGGCCTGCAGCGCCGAGCAGACGGCGAACTGGGCGAAGCGGTCCATCCGCCGCACCTCGCGCGGGTCGAGGTCGGGCACCTCGTCGCCGGTCCAACCGCGCACCTCGCCCCCGATTTGGGATGCAAAAGGGGCGGGGTCGAATCGTTCGACCCGGCTGATACCACTCTTACAGGCAATGAGCGCCTCCCAGAACTCCGGGACGCTCCGGCCGAGGGGGTTGACCGTGCCCATGCCCGTCAGCACGACGCGGCGATTGGCCATCTGCAGCGGTTCCTTGGGCTGGGGGTCAAGCCTTGCTTGAGTGCTCTTTGATGTAGTCGATAGCCTGGCCGACCGTCTGTATCTTCTCAGCCTCCTCGTCGGGGATGCTCAGCTCGAACTGGTCCTCGAACTCCATCACCAGCTCGACGGTGTCCAGGGAGTCGGCATTGAGGTCGTTGACAAACGAGGTCTCGCGGGTGATCTCGCTCTTGTCCACGCCCATCTGCTCCGACACTATCTCAATTACCTTCTGCTCGATTTCATCAGGCACTTTCGTGACCTCCCTGAGTCGATTCGCCTAGTCACTCATAATCTCCGCGCCGTCTTGGGGCCGCGGTAATATAGCCGTACCGGCCGGACCGTGCAATACCATCCTTGCCGGCGTCGCGGGCCCTTAGGTGTGCATTCCACCATCAACGCTAATGCATTGGCCAGTAATATAGTTGGAGTCGTCGGACGCAAGGAACGCCACGACCTTGGCGATGTCGATGGGCGTGCCGAAGCGCTTCAGGGGTATCAGCGCCAGGGCCATGTCCTTGGCCTGCTGGGGCAGGACGTCGGTCATTTCGGTCTTGATGAAGCCCGGGGCTACCGCGTTGCATCGTACGCCCTTGCCGGCAAGCTCCTTGGCGGTGGTCTTGGTCAGCCCGAGCAGCCCGGCCTTACTGGCGGCATAGTTGGCCTGGCCGCGGTTGCCCTCCAGGCCGCTGTAGCTGGACATGTTGATGATCGAGCCGCTCTTCTGGCGAATCATGTGCCTGGACGCGGCCCGGGTGCCGATGAACGCGCTGGTCAGGTTGACCTTCAACACCAGCTCCCAGTCGCTGTCCTCCATCCGCATCAGCAGCCCGTCGCGCGTGATGCCAGCATTGTTGACCAGCACGTCGAGTCGCCCGTGCTTCTCGGCCACTTCGTCGATCAGCCCGCCGAAGCCCTCGCTGTCCGTCACGTCCATCGCGCGGGTCTCGAGCTTGCCCGCGGTCGCTGCGAGGGCCTCGCCCAATGTCGCCAGCAGGTCTTCCCGCAGGTCGACCGCCACGACCGTTATGCCCGCGGCCAGCAGCTCGCGGGCGATCTCCAGGCCGATGCCTCTGGCGGCTCCGGTTACGATTGCGACTTTGTCACTATTAGCCACTACACTCCTCGTCGTAGGGGATTCACAGCTCAGCGGCCAGCTTCTCTAACGCCTCCCGGCTGTTGATGCAAGTGACTTCCGCCTTGCGATTGATCCTTCTGGCCAGCCCTCGCAGCACGCGCCCTGGGCCGATCTCGTGGAACCGCTCGATGCCCTGGGCCAGCATGTACTCCATCGACTGCTGCCACCGGACCGGGCTGACCAACTGGCGCAGCAGCTTGTCGGCGATCTCGGCCGCGCCGTTGTAGGGCAGGGCGTCGACGTTGGCAAGCACCTGGCCATGCGGGTCGGCCAGCCGCGCCTGTGCGAGGGCCTCGGCTAGCTGGTCCGCCGCCGGCTGCATCAGCGGGCTGTGGAACGCCCCGGCCACCTTCAGCGCCGCCGCCCCGGAGGCGCCGAAGTCCCCCGCCTTCGCCTCGACGCGCCTGCACGCGCCGGCCTGGCCGGAAACGACGATCTGCCCCGGGGCGTTGAAGTTCGCACAGACAAGCACCTCGCCCTGGGCGGCGGCGGCGCACAACTCGCCCGTCTTGGCCTCGTCCAGGCCCAGCACGCTGACCATGCCCGACGGCACGGCCGACGCCGCGGCCTGCATGGCCTGGCCCCGGCGCGTCACCAGGCGAAGCGCGGTCTCGAAGTCCATCGCCCCGGCGGCGTACAGGGCTGTGTACTCCCCCAGGCTCAACCCCGCCAGGCACGCGGGGGCGATCTTGGCCTCCTGTCGCGGCGACAGCAGGTCGCGGAGGCATTGGAGCATCGCGGCTGAGACCGTGAATATCGCCGGCTGGGAGATGTCCGTCCGGGCCAGCTCGTCCTGGCCGCCCTCGAAGCACAGCTTCTTGATCGGCAGGCGGGTTATGTCCTCGGCCTGGTCGAAGATCCTCTTGGCCGCGGCAAGCGCCTCGTAGATGTCGCGGCCCATGCCGACGTGTTGGGCGCCCTGGCCCGGGAATAGGAAAGCTGTCTTCATTGTCCACTTTCGGGTGGTTGTCTTGGCCAGCGGGCCTGAGGCTAGAGGCGGATGACCGCCCCAGCCCAGGTGAGCCCGGCCCCGAAGGCCACCAGCAGCACCAGCGAGCCAGGTCTGATCCTGCCCTCGCTGCGGGCCTCGTGCAAGGCCAGTGGTATGGAGGCGGCCGAGGTGTTGCCGTAGCGGTCGATGTTCACGCAGACCTTCTCCAGCGGGATGCCGAACTTCTGTGTCGCCGAGGATATTATCCGCAGGTTCACCTGGTGGGGGACCACCAGGTCCACGTCGCCGGCGCTGAGTCCGCAGTGGGTCAGACAGTCTCCCAGCAGCCACTGCATCTTCTCGACGGCGAACTTATACACGTCTCGCCCGCGCATCTTTATGAAATGCTCGCCGGCCTTGACGGACTTCAGGGTGGCCGGCGTCCGCGAACCGCCGCCGGGCACGTGGATGTAGTCCCACCCCTCGCCGTCGGCATGCAGCACGGAGTACAGCAGGCCGCGATCGGCATCCTCGCACGGTTCGAGCACAGCTGCCCCCGCCGCGTCGCCGAAGAGTATGCAGCTTGTCCGGTCGGAGTAGTCTGTGAAGCGGCTGAGCGTCTCGGCGCCGATCACGAGCACGCGCTTGTACGTGCCGGTCTCTATGAACTTTCCTGCAATCGCCAGACCGTAGATGAAGCCGCTGCATGCGGCAGCGATGTCGAAGGCCGGGACATCGTGAGCCTTCAGGTTCTTCTGCACGAAGCAGGCGGTGGACGGGCAGAGCATGTCCGGCGTGATCGTGGAGCAGATGATCAGGTCCAGCTCGCCGGGCGAGACGCTGGCATCGGCCAGGGCCCGGCGCGACGCCTGCGTCGCGAGGCTTGAGGTGGCCTGGCCGTCGGAGATGATCCGGCGCTGCTTTATCCCCGTGCGTTGAGTGATCCACTCATCGCTGGTATCGACCAGTTTCTCCAGGTCCGCGTTGGTCAGCGTCCGGTCGGGAACCGCCGAGCCCAGTCCGCTTATGGCAGCTCGCAGGGCCTTATGCATCCTGTGTAACCTCGCGCTGGGACAGCAACTGGGTGATTCGCTCATTGACCTGGCCCCTGGCGAAGTTCTTGGCCACTCGCACGGCGTTCATGATACCGCGATGGCTGCTGGCGCCGTGGCAGATTATGCATATCCCCGACACGCCAAGCAGCGGCGCCCCGCCGTACTCGTTGTAGTCGTACTTGGTGATGATGGCGCCGGCGGCCTTCTTGATGGCGACTTCCTGGGCGGGCAACTTGGCCACCATCTCGGACATCATGCCCCTCAAGACGCCCTCAGCCATGCCCTCGATCAGCTTCAGGACGACGTTGCCGACGAACCCCTCGCAGATTATCACGTCGCACACGCCGCGGAACAAGTCGCGCCCCTCCACGTTGCCGACGAAGTCCACGTTGGGGTCGTCCTTCATCAGCGCCCGCGTCCTTTTGACTAGATCGTTGCCCTTGGCGTCTTCCTCGCCGATGCTCAGCAGGCCCACGCGCGGATTGGCCACGCCGTGGATCGTGTTGACGTAGATCGAGGCCATGATGCCGTATTGGAGCAGGTGCTGGGGCCGGCAGTTCACGTTCGCGCCGACGTCGCAGACGGCCACCGGGCCGTGATACGTGGGCGTTACAATCGCGATTCCCGGTCGATGGACGCCCCTGAGCCTGCGGAGCCGCATCTGGGCGGCAGCCACGCACGCGCCGGTGTTGCCGGCGGAGATGCACGCGTCTATCTCGCCGGCTGCGTGAATTTGCGCCATCACGGCGATTGAGCTGTCCGCCTTCGTGCGGAGGGCCTCGACGGGGGTCTCGTCCATGCCGATTGTCTCCGCGGCATGGCGGATCTCGATGAAGTCGGCCCAATCGTCAGCCGCGGCCAGGTGCTCGCGTATGTCCGGCTCGCGACCTATCAGGACGATCCGGTCATCGTCGGCGAGGAAGTCCCTGGCGCATAGCGCCCCCTTGACCACCGCCTCAGGTGCCTGGTCCCCTCCCATGGCATCGATGCCGATCCGCATCGACTATTCCTCTTTCTTGACTTCCAGACTCAAGCCCGGGCGGACGTAACCGCAGTTGTTACAGGCTGCGTGCGGCAACTTCGGCGAGTTGCAGCGGGGGCAGTCGACGTAGCTGACTGGCCTTGCGGCTCGGTTGTGGCTGCGTCGGCTGCGCGTGCGAGACCTGCTCAGTTTCTGTGTTGGCAACATCTAAGTAATCCTCAAGCTATACCGGCCGAACTAGCGGTGGCAACACGCCCCGTTCGGCCGGAAGATTCCTGCCGGAAAGTAGATATCTCCGGCAATATTGTCAAGCAAATTACATCCGTCGGCAATCGGCGGCCGACGGTCACGTCAGCCGACCCTTGATCCATTCCGCCGCGGCGGCCAGTGCCTCGGGCAGCTTCGCCGCGTCCTTGCCGCCGGCTTGCGCGAGCGTAGGCTTGCCGCCGCCGCCGCCGCCGACGATCGGCGCGACGGCCTTGACCCACTCAACCGCGCTGCACGCGCCTCCCGCAGCGAGTTCTTCGCTCACCATCGCGATCAGCGTGACCTTCTCGTCGCTGGCGGAGCCGACGAAGACGGCTGCGGCGCCTTTCTGCCGCTGCTGGTCGCACAGGCTGCGCATCGCCTGCGGGTCGGCCTCGCCGCATCGGCCAACGAGCACGGCACCGCACGGCGAGGCGAGCTTGTGGTCGATCTCCAGGCCTGCGGCGCCCGCGCCCTTGGCCGGACGCTTGCGAAGGTCCTTCAGCTCGCGCTGCATGGCCTCCACGCGGGCAGGCAGCTCCGAGATCGCCGCGCGAAGCCGGCCCGACAGCGCCCGCACCGCCGCGTCGATGTCCTGGATGTGCGCCACCGCCGCCGGGCCGGTCAGCGCGGTGATCCGGCGGACGCCCTTGGCGACGGATTCCTCGGAGAAGATCTTGAACATGCCGACCTGGCTCGTGCGGTCCAGGTGCGTCCCGCCGCAGAACTCCGCCGATACGTCGGCGTCGGCATCGGCCAGCGGGTCGTCCGTGCCGATGACCATCACTCGGACGGGGTCGGGGTACTTCTCGCCGAATACGGCCCGCACGCCGGGGATCTTCCGGGCGTCGGCCAGCGGGACCACCTTCGAGACGACCGGCTCGTCGGCGAGCACCCGGCGGTTGACCAGTCGCTCGGCCTCGGCCAATTGATCTGCCGTGACGGCCCGGTCGTGGGTGAAGTCGAATCGCAGCCGCTCCGGGCCTACCTCGCTGCCGGCCTGGTTGATGTGGTCGCCCAGCACGCGCCGCAGCGCCCAGTTGAGCAGGTGTGTGGCCGTGTGATTCCGCATTGTGTCCAGCCGCGCCGCAGCCACCTCGACCGCGACCTGCTGGCCGACGGCGAGCTTTCCTTGCTCCACGGCGCCGACGTGCAGCACACACTGGCCGGCGAGGCTTGAGTTGCACACGGCGAATCGCCCGCCGTCCCAGGCGAGGCTGCCCGTGTCGCCCACCTGGCCGCCTTGCTCGCCGTAGAAGCACGTGCGGTCCAGCACGACGGCCGCCTCGTCTCCCGCGGCCAGCTCGCCTGAATCGACGAACTTATCGTCCGCGACCCAGCCGAGCACCCTGGCCGTGATCGGCTTGCGGTCGTACTTCGGCGAGTCGTCCGTCGCCGGCAGGTTGGCGATGGCGGTGACCTTGAACTTCTCCCCGCTTGCTCCGCTCAGCTCGCGATGCTGGGCCATCGCCGCCTCGTAGCCGGCCAGGTCCACGGTCATGCCGAGCTCCTCGGCCATGATCTGCGTCAGGTCCATCGGGAAGCCATACGTCGCGTACAGGTCGAAGGCCACCTCGCCGTCGAGGGTCTTCCTGCCGGCGGCCTGGAGCTTCTCGGCCTGGCGCTGGAACAGGTCGATGCCGCGGTCAAGCGTCTTGCCGAAGGAGGCTTCCTCCTCGGCGATGGTGTCGGCAACGGGCTTCTGCCGTGCCCGCAGCTCGGGAAAGGCGTCGCCCATAAGCTTGACGATAGTGGGCACGAGCTTGGTCAGGAACGGCCCGTCGATGTTGAGGTACTGCCGGCCATATCGCGCGGCCCGGCGGAGGATTCGCCGCAGCACGTAGCCGCGGCCCTCGTTGGACGGTATCACGCCGTCGGCGATGGCGAACGTCAGACACCGCGCGTGGTCGGCTACCACGCGGCAGGCCACGTCGGCCATGTCGTGGCCGGTGGCGTCGAAGCGGTCGGCCAATCCGCTGGACGAACCATACCGATGGCTGGTGAGCGTCTCGATCTGCTCGATGATCGGCACGAACAGGTCGGACGCGTAGTTGCTGACCTTGCCCTGCATGATGCGGCAGACGCGCTCGAAGCCCATGCCGGTGTCGACGTGCTGGGCCGGTAGGGGCGTCAGCTCGCCGGCGGCGTCGCGGCTGTACTGCATGAACACCAGGTTCCACAGCTCGATAACGCCAGGGTCGCCGGCGTTGACCAGCTTGCCGCCGGACAGGTCGTCGGTGCCGTCGTAGTGGATCTCGCTGCACGGCCCGCACGGGCCGGTGTCGCCGGGGGCCCAGAAGTTGTCTTCCTGTCCGAAGCGGCCGATGTGCGACGGGTCGATGTCCGTGGTCTTTGCCCACAGCTCGGCGGCCTCGTCGTCCGCGGGCAGGCCGGCGGCTGGATCGCCGGCGAAGACCGTCACGTGCAGGCGCTCCTTGGGCAGGCCCCAGACCTCCGTCAGCAGCTCCCACGCCCAGGCGACGGCCTCGGCCTTGAAGTAGTCCCCGAAGCTCCAGTTGCCCAGCATCTCGAACAGCGTGTGGTGGTAGCAGTCGTGCCCGACGTCCTCGAGGTCGTTGTGCTTGCCGCCGGCGCGGATGCACTTCTGGCTGTTGACCGCCCGGCAGTAGCCCCGCTGTTCCAGGCCGAGGAAGATGTCCTTGAACTGGTTCATTCCGGCGTTGGCGAACAGCAGCGTGGGGTCGTCGGCCGGCAGAAGCGAGCTGGAGGGCACGAACGTATGCCCTCGCTTCTCGAAGAAGGCGATGAACTCCCTGCGTATGTCTTCGCTGGATCGCGTCATTGTCGGTTGTCTCAGCCGCGTCGGCCGGCGCCGGGCCGGGTGCGTGCGCCCGGCAAGGGGGTAATCATCCTAGCCGCCGCGGCGGCCGGTGCCAAGGGGATTAGGCCGCCCTGGCGGGGGAGTAGAAACAGCAAGGGCCTCAGCAATCGCCGAGGCCCTTGCCGTTGTATCTCTCAGGTCAGCTCATCCGCATGCGGGCGATGAGATGTCCTGATCTTTGCTTCTGCAACTACTTCCTGCGACGGATCAGAGCAAGCCCACCGAGGCCAAGCAGCGCCAGGGTTGCGGGCTCGGGAACCGCTGCTCCCGGAGCCGGCGGAAGGGCTTCGCTCCACATCCAGTTGCCGCCCATCAGGGCCAGGTCGCCGCCGTTAACGGCGCCGTCGCCGTTGAAGTCGCCGCCCGCCCAGTTCTGGCCGGTCGTCTGCATCCAGTTGCCGCCCATCAGGGCCAGGTCGCCGCCATTGACGGCGTTGTCGCCGTTGGCGTCGCCCTTCTTGGCGCCGGTGAACCTGAGCTGGACGTTGTTGCCGACTATCGACGCTTCCCAAGCGGGATAGAACGTACCGTTGGGATCAACCACCAGACCCTGCGTCACGTTGTCATTGAGGGTCGTGAAGCTGCCGGTGGGCGCCGTGCCGGCGGCGATGATGACGAAGGTGTCATCCTGCTCCGGCCTGTAGTTGGGATCCACCAGGTCGACTGACAGCGTGTCGGCGAGCTTCGCCGTGCCTGAGACGGTAATCAGCGAGTTGCCGCCGTTGCCGACCTCGACGGCCAACGAGGCAACCGCGCCGGCATCGTCGTTCGGAATCATCAGCAGGTCGCCGGCGATGCTGACGTACGCATTCTTGCCGACCGTCAGACGACCGGTCGTGTCAGGAGACATAGCCAACAACACGTTGCCGACCGCGGCGCCGTTGGGGTCGCTCACGGTCATGAAGCTGCCGCCGGTGATGACCATCTGGCCCGTGCCGTTACCCTTCGGCCTCTGGAGGTAGGACCTACCCAGGGCCAGAGTCTGACTGGCCGCGGCAACGGTGCCGCCGGTGTTAATCTGCATCAGGCCGCCGGTGATGTTGATCAGGCCATCGCTCTGCGTCGTGACGTTGAAGTACGACCTGGGGTTGTTGTAGCCAATGCTGATGGTACCGGTGGTACCGTTCAGGTCGCCTTCCACGTCGCTGCCGTCCGTCGGGGCATAGACCAACTGGGCGTTGTCCTGGATCGTCAGCGTGCCGCTGCCGTTGCCGACAGTGCTGGGATCATAGATGTACGCCCTACCGATGAAGTTGGTATGCGAGTCGATGTTGGTGTTGCTGATGCCGCCATTGATCGTGACCACGGCGTTGTCCTTCAGGAGGATGTTGCCCGTGCCGCGAGAGTAACCGGCATTCAGCGCCTCGGGATTCACGACTGACGAGCCGCCGATCTCGATGTAGCCGGTGGAACTGTTGTTGATGCTGGCCGGGTAGCTGCCGTGCGGACGGCCCCAGCCGGACTGCAGCTCGCCCACGTCGGCAATCGTCCCGTTGGTCATGATCATGTCGCCCTCGCCGCCGCTGGCGCCGATGGCCCAGTTCTCGGTGCTGTCGATCGTGCCGCCGTTGATGACAAGACGGCCATACGTCGCGTCGGTGGTCGCATCCCAGCCGGTGTCGCCGTTCGCGCCGACGTTGAACTGGACGCCTCTGACGCTACCGGCGACGCCGGGAACGTCGTGGAGGGGCATCTCGCCGCCGTTCATGATGAACGTGCCCATTCCGCCGTCGCGGCCAATGTAAAGTTGCGGCTTGGTGCCTGCCTGAGCCACGGGGTCGGCGTTCCACAGGGAGCCGCCGTTCATGGTGTAGGTGCCGCTGACGCGACCATCCATATTGGGGTCGGTGTAGCTGACGGGCCCGCCGATGCCGACATTCATCCTGTTGGCCAGCTCGACGACGCCGCCGTTCTGGATGATCTGGCCATCATACTCTCGCGCGACCTCGATAACGGCGCCCGTCACGACCGCGCCGGGGGTGAGATGCGCATTCGGCTCGACCACCAAGGTGCTCTTGTCGCGCCACAGGATCCCCTGGTTGGGATCGCCGTTGAGGTAGTAGGGCGAGGCGCCGACGTTCAGACTCGGAGCGAAGCTCGGGTCGTACCATCCGGTGCCCTCACCGTCCAACGTGCAGGTCACGGCATCGCGGATGTAGACGATCTCGCCCAGACCAGCCGGCAGACCCGCGGGCGTGCCATAGTTCGGATCGAGGGCGTACGGTGAGGCAAGGTCAAGCCAGTTGTTGGGGTCGTTCCAGCTGTCATCCACGAACCCCTGAAAGTCATAGTAGAACGGCTGTGCGCTAGCGATACCAGCCACCGCAAGCAGCACGGCCAGAGTTGCTAGTCTCTTCATCACTTTTCTCCTTTGCGAAGAGCCGCCTAAACTGCATCCAAGACGAGCAAACTCGCTCCGCTTGCCCGCAACGAAACCTCCCTGGGCCAAGGCTCCAACAACTGGCCCGGGCAGGTTAATCGGGGCATTCGCAGTCCCGCCAGGTCCGACTCCTCAGGTCAAGTGCACGCATAAGGCAGGGAGTACGCACACGGTACCGCGCAATACGCATGCGCGGATGTTGCTCACCCTTGAGCCTCGTTTGTCAGACCGTCAAGAACTTGGAATCCTCGCTTGCGAAAGCCCAGCAATGTGCTCCTACGCATCCAGTTTTGTAACAACCTATGCTGCGAAATGTTACCGGCAATTCCTTCTCTACCGGTCTTATATGAGTATACCAGAAGAGGCGGCTTTTTCAAGGGGTGATCTTGGCATATTCCGCGGGCCACCAGAAACATTCTGCCGGACCCCATCGCAGCCAGCCCGGCGCCCCGGCCTGCCGAGCCGAACGGGGCCGACCGGATAACCGGCTGATACGGCAGGCCTTACAGCCTATGATAGCCCCCGTTCCCCTGGCGTCCGTTGTTCGCTGGACACCGCAAAGCCCCAATAGCCTGCTGGCCTGGGGTCGGGAATTTCAGGAGACCCGGCATGCCCGGCGCCGGTGCTGCTGATGGTATGGGCGGCTCAGCGGGGGGGGCGGACCAGGCCGCGCCGCGGCGCGGAGTTATCGGTCCGTGTCCTCGTCGTCGCCGCTGGTCGTCCTGTTCAGCAGGTCGATCTTCCGCCAGGCGCCGCTCTCGAAGCGCCAGGCCATCACGCCCCCCAGCACGACCACGTATAGGCTGGCGGTGATCCAAGGCCCCATGCTGGTCAACTGAGGCAACAGGTACACAGCCGCCGCTCCGCCGCCGATGGTCAGGCTCCAGCTCAACAGCATGGTAGTCGCCATCGGCCAGCGCGTGTCGCCCGCCCCGCGCAGGGCGCCGACGTAGACTATGCCGACCGCGTCGAACAACTGAAACACCGCCGCACATAGCATGATGTTGCCGCCGATGGCGATGATCCTGTCCGCATCCAGGTTCGTTCCCGGCCTGAGGCGGATGAAGAAGCCCACGAGGTCGTGGCGGAAGACATAGAACAGCGCGCCGCAGATTCCCATGTAGATCATGGCCGTCAGGAGCGCCGCGTGCGTCCGCCGCCTGGCCAGGTCGCGTCGGCCGGCGCCGATCGACTTGCCCACGAGGGCCGTCGTCGCGATGCCGATTCCCACCGCCGGCATGAACGAAATACCCAGGTATCGCACCACGGCCGTGCTCGCGGCGAGGTGTTCGGTGCCGAATCTTCCGACCAGGGCGGCTGAGAAAACCGCCCACGTTGCGATGTCGTTGCACAATTGCACGCCGGCGGGCCAGCCCACGTGGAGTATGTCCTTGCAGTGCCTGAGGCGCACCGCGCGGAACAGGTTCGTAGCATACTCCGCCCGCAGGCCGCGAGACAAGAACACCGTCAGCAGCACCGCTAACTGCAGCGCCCAGCTCGCCAGGCTGCCGATGGCCGCTCCCTCCAGGCCCATCGCCGGCAGCCCCAACTTGCCGAATATCAGCACGTAATTCGCCGCGACATTGAAGCCGTTCGCGAGCACGGATGCCGCCAGGACGATCTTGGGCCGACCGATGCCGAAGAAGAACTCCTCCAGCACGCGCGTCGGC
>CAYUYH010000035.1:0-14787 GCA_964449175.1 uncultured Planctomycetaceae bacterium | reverse complement strand
GTAAGAAGCGACATCATCACCAAGTGCAGCCGAATCGTCGTGAAGGTCGGCACGAACAGTCTGTGCGACACGACGGGCCGGCTCGACCTGTCAGCCGTCGCCGGGCTGTCGGCGCAGATCGGCGCCATCATGTCGGCCGGGCGGAAGGTCACGCTGGTGTCCAGCGGGGCGATTGGCTCGGGGCTAGGCGAGCTGGGCCTGCCGTCGCGGCCGAAGACCATGCCGCGGCTCCAAGCTGCGGCGGCCGTGGGGCAGGGGCGGCTGATGCTGGCCTTCCACGACGCCTTCGCCCGCTGCGGCGTCAAGGTCGCGCAGGTGCTGCTCACGCGAGACGACTTCGAGGATCGCGCGCGATACCTCAACATCCGCAACACGCTGGCGGCCCTGGAGGAGTACGGCGCGCTGGCCATCATCAACGAGAACGACACCGTCGCCGTGGAGGAAATCCGCTTCGGCGAGAACGACGTGCTGGCAGCCCTGGTCGCGACGATGCTGCGGGCCGACGTGGCGATCTTCCTGACCGCCGTCGACGGCGTGATGAAGGACGGCGAGCTGCTGGACGTGATAACCGAGGTGGACGAGGGCGCCCTGGCCCTGGCGCGGTCGGACAAGACCGCCCTGGGCTCCGGCGGCATGGCCAGCAAGCTGACGGCCGCCGGCATCGTCACGCGGGCCGGCGAGGTCGCCGTCATCGCCAATGGCTCGGCCCCGCGCGTGCTGGAGCGAATCCTCGCCGGGGAGAAGCTGGGCACGGTATTCGTGCCGTCCAGGCGGCGGATGACCAGCCGGCAGCGGTGGATCGGGCAGGCGGCGCGGGCAGCCGGCAGGATCGTCGTCGACGACGGGGCGGCCAAGGCGCTGGTCGCCGGCGGCAAGAGCCTGCTGCCTTCCGGAATCACCGCCGTGCGAGGCAAGTTCGCCCAAGGCGACACCATCGCCGTGCTCAACACCGCCGGGCGGGAGATCGCGCGCGGGCTGACGAACTACTCATCCCGCCAGATAGACAAGATCAAGGGGCTGAAATCCTCCGCCATCGCCGCCGAACTGGGCGAGAAGCCCTACGACGAGGTCATCCACCGCAACAACATGACCGTGCGGAAAGAGGAGTGACCTATGGCGTCCCCCTTGAGCACTTGTTGACTGGTTGCCCCGCCAACTCGTTGATTCGTTAACTGGTTAACTCGTTAACTGGGAACAACCTCTCCGACGTTTCGTCCAAGTCGTCAACAGTCAATGGTCAATAGTCAATCGGTCACTCGGCGCGCCGCGCCCATCCACCAGTCAACCAGGCAACGAGCATCAGCAGTTCGCCGGGAAGATCATCGCCTCGGCGAATTCGTCCTGGAATCGGCCGTCCTGGTGCAGCTGGACGTGCTCGGCGTGGCGGGCGAGGCGCTCGCCTTCCGTCCGCAGTCGCGTCGACAGCAGCGCCCACTTCGCCCCGGCCAGCGACGCGTTGCCGATGAACCGCATTCGCTGGTGGTCGAGGTGCCCCGGCAGCAGGCCGATGCGCTGGGCGTGGGAGCGGCGGATGAACGCGCCGAACCCGCCGGCGATGAGCACCTGCTGAAGATCGTCGCCGGCCACGCCCGCCTGTCGCAGCAGGATGGCCGTGCCCGCGCGGATGGCGGCGACGGCAAGCTGAAGCTCGCGGATGTCGCGCTGCGTGACGGCCAGCGGCGCCGCGGCGCCGTCGCGGTCGTCGGCGAGCAGGAAGCGTGTGCGGCCGGATTCGTCCTGTCCGACGCGGCCTCGCAGCGCCGCCGGGACGTCCGCCGGCAGCTCGTCCGGCGGCAGCAGCCTGCCGGCCGGCGCGACAATGCCCGCGGCCAGCAGCTCGGCGGCAAGGTCGATCAGCCCGCTGCCGCACAGGCCGGCCGGGGCGACGTCGCCGATCACGCTGAGTCGCACGTCGCCGTCGAAGACCACCTTCTCGATCGCGCCGGCCGTCGCCCGCATGCCGATGGAAATCCGCGCGCCCTCGAAGGCCGGCCCGGCCGCCGTCGACGCCGCCAGCAGCCGGCCGTCGCACGCCAGCACGATCTCGCCGTTCGTGCCGATGTCCACCAGCAGCACCGGCCCGGGCAGCTCCGCTGCGCCGCTGGACAGCACCGCCGCGACCGTGTCCCCGCCGACGAACCCGCCGATGCACGGGAACACGTACGCCGCGCCGCGCGAGTGGATGTCGATGCCAAGCTCACCGGCCGGGACGATCAGCCCCCGCCCGCAGGCGGCGGAGAACGGCATCTGCCCCAGCGAGGCCGGGTCGATCCCGCACAGCAGGTGCTGCATCGTCGTGTTGCCGGCGAAGGCGACCTCGTAGATGTTCTCGCGCCGCACGGACGCCTGCTCGCACAGTCGCCCCGCCAGCTCGTCGACCGCGCCGGCGACGGCAGAGCGGAGCTGGGCCAGCCCGCCCGGACCGGCGGCGTGTTTGATCCGCGACAGCACGTCGTCGCCGAACTTGATCTGCGGATTGACGGCCGACGCGACGGCCAGCTCCTCGCCGCTGGTCAGGTCCAACAGCGCCGCGACGAGCGTGGTCGTGCCGACGTCGACGGCCACGCCGTAGCACGCCGCGGTCGTGTCGCCGGGCTCGAAGTCGATCAGCCGGTGGTCTGTCAGCACGGCCGTGCCCGTGAAGCCGCCCGCCCGCAGCAGCCCCGGCAGCTTGCCCAGCACGGGCAGGTCCACCTTCAGCGGCCCGAGCTTCCTCTCGAGCAGCAGCAGGTCGGCCTGGGCGGAATCGTCCTCGCCGCGCTCCAGCCGCACGTGCACCTTCCGCACGGCCGGCTGAACCTCGGTCGCCTCGCGCGAGGCGGTCAGGATCTGCTGGCCGGCGGCAAAGAGCGACTCGGCTGGCAGCGAGATCGTCGACTCGCCGCAGATGGCCGTCTGACACGCCAGCCGCCAGCCGGCCTGGAGATGGGCGTCGTCGAGAAGCTCCCGCTCGGCGGCGTTCGGCGGACACGCGCCGGAGGAGAACTGTACGCGACACTTGCCGCACACGCCGGCCCCGCCGCACGGCGTCTCGATGGTCAGTCCGGCCCGCCCGGCCGCCTCCACCACCTTCGTGCCCGGCAGGACGTGCACCGCGCGTCCGCTCGGCTGAAATGTCACGCGAACCTGCTTGTCAGTCATCTCACCATCGCGGCCCGCCCACGCCGGCCGCGCTCCCGACAAGGCCGGGATGATATCACACTCCCGCCCGCGAAGGTACACGCCGCCGCGACTGCCCTTGCCTTGATCGCGCCGGGTGCGGCGTGTACAAATACGTCTCGCGCCCCCGGCCGATGGGGCCGACGGGGCGTAGGGCGTGCAACTTGCCGAAGGCCCGCCGCAGGCGGGTTGCACGCGGAATGTCTTTGAGGCGTCGATGTGATGGCCACACCCATGCACACGGTGCGTTTCCGCGTCCGCTACAGCGAGGTGGACCGGATGAACACGTTCTACAACTCTCGCGCGCTGGACTGGTTCGAGCACGGGCGCGTCGAGCTACTGCGCGCGATCGGCCTGCCGTACGACCAGATGGAGCGGCGCGGGGCGCACCTGCCCGTCGTCGAGGCGCACGTGGACTACGTCGGCAGAGCGGGCTTCGACGACGAGCTGGAGATGACAGTGGCCGGGGCGATGTGCGGCAAGGCGTCGGTGCGGTTCGACATCTGCGTGCGCCACGTCGCCGACGGCCGAGAGGTCGTCCGCGGCTACACGCGCCACCCGATCACCGACAAGGCCGGCAAATGCATTCGCCCGCCTGGCTGGCTGACCGCCGCACTGACCGACAAAGAGGGCTAGCCGGCGGCCTAGTCCGCTCCGTTTGCCCTTCTGATGAACTCGACTACCTCAGTCATTCGCTCCCGCAGGTCAAGCACGTCGAGGACGGGATCCTGCTTCTCGACCTGACGGGCAACCTTCACCTTGTCGGCAGACTTCGAAGTTCCATCCGGAAGGGTGTATGTCAGAACGTCATCGTACTGGCCGAACTCCAACTTCCCCGTGTCCCACTCCGGTCGGACACACTGAATGGCCTCCCTGAGGAGCGAGGCCGGGACGTAGTTCTCTATCTCTCGCCCAGCCGTGATCCAGCTGAATCCCTCAGACTCACAGAGCTCCTCTTCTATGCGCTTCTTGGTGGCGTTGAGCCGCGCATCCTGGTCCTTCTTGTCGCTGTCCATGATCACGCATATATGGCGGTTCAGGCGCTTGAGGGCTATGAACCCATCAACCTCCTTGTCATCTGCCTGTAGATGCGACAGCAGTCGCCCTCCATAGAACATGATAGAGTAGTGAATACCCTCTACTAGTTCTTTTTCTTTAGCCACTGCCTGGAGCCAATGCTTGATATAGACACGGTCTGACGGGCCTTCCACCCAGATCACGCAGTTGGCCTGTAGCAGGTCAGAGGCCCTATACCCTAGGTCCGCGCAAACAGCGTCCCGCCTTGCAGGGTCAAGCGCAGGGACCACCTTGCTCTGCGTCCCGTCATGGGTGACGTGGAAGACGGCCGCTCCCTCGGTATCCAGTATGTGCGCCGAATGCGTGGCGATGATGTACTGGTTGTTCGTGTGATCTGCGAGGTACTGCAGAAGCTTGCGCTGGAGGACGGGGTGAAGATGGATCTCAGGTTCCTCGATGCAGAGAACGACGTTGTCGTGAATGGTGGCCGCAGCGGCAATAATAACCACTTCATGTATCCCTGTCCCAACGGCCTCCAAGGGCAAGGCCTTCCCGTCCATATGCACTGTGATAGTCTCTTTGTTGTCTGGGATCTCCAAGCGGGCGTCCTCCTTGCCCGTCACAGATCGCACAAACTGGTCAATCTTGTCAAAGCGCTCGCGCTCAGTCTGTTCCCTATGCGATGGGTGTTGCAGGCGTGCCAGCTTCGGAATGAGGGCCCTTCCACTGCAATCGAAGCTATCCAGTCCGGCCTCCTTGACCTCACGTATGGCCTGAACGAACCTGATGATTGGACTCGGCCGACACACTTCAGCGACACGGTGAATCACAGCTGCTATGTTGTTCAATGTGCTGCGGTCGTCGGTGCTCGGATAGTGAGTTCCGAGAGCAGACGCAACCCCCAGCCACTGACGATTCTGCTTCTGGTCAAGGAGCGGACGCAGCACCCGGCTTTCGGAAATACCTATGCGCGGGGCCGCTCCCTGCACCTGCTCATACGGAAACCAGAGCGCCCCCCGAGGGTCATAGGCGGGAGAAGCCTGCAGGCTATCTGCGAGAAAGCCGAAATTGACACCTGACCTACCCTCGAACATGTCTCTTAGGAACGAAGCCAGATCGTCGGAAGGGACGTTGCGGGCAAACCCGAGGACAGGCTTGCTCGGGGGATGCCCCTGATGCGCGTCGTCGGGCGTCAGCTTGGGAAAGCTCCCCTGGGCGACTGAAGGGAAGTGATCCCGCAGGAACTTGATTATATTGGACTTCCCGCAATTGTTCCTTCCCACAAGAATGTTGATCTCCTCGAATGGGCCGATTCTCTGTGGTTCAGCACCGAAGCTGCGATAGCCCGATATGATCACCCCGTCGATGCGCTTCCTGTCGTCCATGTCCGTTCTACCCCTGCATGTTCGATCTAAGACCCTTGTGTGCCCTGGGACAGCACTTTGCCGTGCTCCAAGCTACCGCGGAGCGCCCTCAGTGGCAATGCCGGACCGTGACCCTTTTGGGCTGCTGACCCAACCTCGCACCCTTGACATCGCAGCCGCGGCGGGGTAGCATGGATTTCAGTATGCACGGCAGCTTCGGACATCCAGGCCGTTTCTTGCCCGCCCGCGGCGGGCGCGGTCCTGCTGCGCTGCTGGTGCTGCCCGTCGTCCTTGTACTCTAGGCCGCTGCGTGATTCGTCCGTAGCGGCCGCCACTCCGTCGCCCCCCCCCGGCGGTAAGTCTCGGACGGAAGCTTGTCCGCGGACCTGCGAGCAGTTATCTTCCCTGCCGTCGGCGGGAAGTCTCCCGCAACGAATCCGTGCAACCAAGGATGCATACCATGGCCAAGAGCAAGCGAAAGACCAAGGCCGCCAAGCCCGCCCGAGCGCCCAAGGGCAAGAAGGCCAAGGCCACCAAGGCCAAGAAGATCACAGCCACCGCGCCGCCCAGGCGGCCCAAGCCCGCCGTCCCGGTCCGCACCGGCAAGACCGGGGCCGAGATATTCCACAAGATGCTGCTGGAAGAGGGCGTGGACGTGATGTTCGGCTTCCCCGGCGGAGTGGTGCTGCCGATATTCGACGTCCTCTACAGCTCGCCGATCCGCTTCGTGCTGTCGCGCCATGAGCAGGGGGCTGCGCACATGGCCGACGGCTACGCCCGCAGCACGGGCAAGGTCGGCGTGGTGATCGCGACCAGCGGGCCCGGCGCGACCAACCTGACCACGGGGCTGGCCACGGCGAACATGGACTCTGTCCCCGTGGTCGCGTTCACCGGTCAGGTCCGCAGCTCGCTGATCGGCAACGACGCCTTCCAGGAGGCCGACACCACGGGCATCACGCGGCCTGTCACCAAGCACAACATGCTGGTCAAGCGGGTCGAGGAGCTGGGCCGGGCGGTGAAGGAGGCGTTCCACATCGCCCGCACGGGCAGGCCGGGGCCGGTGCTGGTTGACATCGCCGTCGACGCCACCGTCAACGAGTGCCCCGACGGGATCGACCACGAGATGGACCTGCCGGGCTACAAGCCCAAGACCGCCGGCCACATGAGGCAGATCAAGGTGGCCGCCGAGGCCATCAACGCCGCCGAGCGGCCCGTGCTGTACGTCGGCGGCGGCGTGGTGATCTCCGGTGCGTCGGCTGAGCTGCGCAAACTGGCCGAGAAGGGCAAGATCCCCGTCACGACCACGCTGCTGGCGCTGGGCACGATCGATGAGCGCTCGCCGCTCGCGCTTCAGATGCTCGGCATGCACGGCTCGGCCGCGGCGAACTACGCCGTCCAGGAGAGCGACTGCCTGATCGCCGTCGGCTCGCGATTCGACGATCGCGTCACCGGCAATCTGGCCACCTTCGCCCCGAAGGCCAAGACCATCCACATAGACATCGACCCGGCGTCGATCTCCAAGAACGTGGTGGTCGACATCCCGGTGGTCGGCGACGCCAAGGACATCCTGGCGAAGATGCTGCCGCTGATTCGCGCCAAGGACCGCGCGCCGTGGCTGAAAAGAATCGCCCAGTGGAAGTCGCGCTACCCGTTCAAGTATGACACCGACGGGCGGATCAAGCCGCAGGAGGTCGTCGACCGGATCGGCGTGCTGACCAAGCACGACGCGATCATCGCAACCGGCGTGGGCCAACACCAGATGTGGGCTGCCCAGTTCTACGGCTGGCGCAAGCCGCGGCAGATCATCACGTCCGGCGGGCTGGGCACGATGGGCTTCGGCTGTCCGGCGGCCATCGGCGCGCAGTTCGGCAACCCCGGCGCGACGGTCGTCGACATCGACGGTGACGGGAGTTTCTGCATGACGATGGTCGAGGTCATCACGGCCGTGCAAAACGATCAGCCCGTGAAGTTCGTCATCATGGACAACGAGTATCTCGGCATGGTCCGGCAGTGGCAGGAGATGTTCTATGGCCGGCGGTATTCGTCGGTGCGGCACCCGTGCCCGGAGTTCACGCAGATCGCCGAGGGCTTCGGCGCCCGCGGCATGAAGGTCTCGCAGCGCGGCGACCTGGACGACGCGATCAACGAGATGCTCAAACACGACGGGCCGGTCGTGCTGCACTGCCTCGTCGAGCCGGAAGAGAACGTCTATCCGATGGTCGCTGCCGGCAAGAGCCTCCACGAGATGGACCTGGGCAAACTGGCATAGAATCCGCAACAAAGCTGGAGACAGCTCATGAGACACGTCATAAGCGCATTGGTGCAGAACAAGCCCGGCGTGCTGGCGCACGTCGCCGGCATGTTCGCGGCCAGGGGCTTCAACATCGACTCGCTGGTGGTCGGCCGCACCGAGGAGGCGGAGCTGAGCCGCATGACCATCGTGGTCATCGGCGACGATCGCGTGCTGGAGCAGGTCCGCAAGCAGTTGGCCAAGATCGTGCCGGTGGTGAAGGTCCGCGACTTCGAGAACCTGGCCTACGTCGAGCGGGACTTGATGCTGATCCGCGTGACGGCGTCGCCGCAGCGTCGGCCTGAGGTGCTGGAGGTGGTGAACCTCTTCCGCGGCAGGGTGGTGGACGTCGCCCCGGACAGCATCGTGGTGGAGCTGGCCGGCACGGAGACCAAGCTCGAGGCGTTCATCGAGCTGGTTCGGCCTTACGGCATCGGCGAGCTGGCGCGGACGGGCGTGATCGCCATGCCCCGCGGCCTACAGAAGCCCGCCCCCTCCGCCGGGCAGGACGACTGACCACCCGCCGGGCGCGGCAGCATTCTAGTGCATCACAGCGGCGAGGCTGTGCGGCAATAGCGACCGCGGCCTCGCCGTTTCCATGCGCCGGTGAGGGCGGTTTTGGCCGCGCGGCGCACGTTTTCTTTACGACACCGGCTATGCTGATGCCCCCCTCGTCGCGGCCGGCGCCCCGCAGGCGGGCCTTCACGGCCATTTGCCGGGTATTGCCCGTCCGGGCACGGGCTTTGCATTGCGGCATGTGGGCGCCCCGGGTGCCGGCGGCAGGCGTGCGCACATGCCCTCCCCCGGCTGGGCACCGACAGGATAGTCAATTGCCGCCACAACCGCCCCACAGCTTCCACGAGCAGGCAGCCGAGGCAGCCGCCGCGGGCAGGGGCGACGAGGCGCTGGCCATGCTGCAGGGCCATCTGCTCGCCCACCCGCGCGACTGGCGAGTGCTCTGGCAGGCGGGCGGGGTGCTGCACGCCATGGGCCGGAGCGACCAGGCCGTCGAGCACCTCAAGGCCGCACTGGTGAACTTCCCCGAAGGCGCGCCCGCAGCGGCCAACGCCGCCCGCTTCAGCCTGCTGAGAGACCTCGGCGATTGCAGCCTGTCCGCGGGCTTCTGCCGCGAGGCCGGCGACTACTATCGCCAGGCCGCCGACGCCGCGCCGGACCAACCGCAGCCGCACGTCGGCATGGGCACCGCCGCCGTCCAGGCCGGTGACATCCCCGCCGCCCTGACCGCCTTCCAGGCCGCCGCCGCCATCGACCCCGACTGCGCCGAGGCATACAGCGGCCTGGCCATGGCGTATCAGAAGACCGGCGACTACCCCGCCGCACTCGAGATGTACCTCAAGTGCCTCGAGCTGGACAGCGACAACCTCGTCGCGCTGCTCGGCCTATTCCAGACCTCCTGCCGCATGAAGTCCTTTGCCAAGATCATCCACTACCTGGAGATATACCTCCGCCGCCACCAGGGAGACTCATCCGTGCTGTTCTGCCTGGGCGCGCTGTACGCCCGGCAGGGCCGCCTGGCCGACGCGCAGAAGGCGCTGCTGGCCGTGCTGGCGGCAGAGCCCGACAAGACCGAGGCCGCCGAGCTGCTCGGACGATTGCAGCGAGCAGCCGCCGGCGAGACGCCGAAGGTGGCAAGCTGTGGCCGATGACGCGACAACCGCCCAACTGCTCGACGAGCTGACCGCGCTGCTTCGCCGGCAGATCGCCGACGTCTCGCGGGGCGACTTCGAGGGCGTCAGCGCCCTGAACGGCCGTGTCGGCGCCATCCTGGGCGAGGTGAACGCCCGCTCCGACGAGCTGGGCGACTTCGCCGAGCAGGTGAGGGAAGTGGGGCGGCTCCGCAACCAGCTTGTGCTCTCACTGGCGCAGCAACGCGAGGAGACTTCCCTCCAGGTGCGCCACCTAAGGCAGGGCAGGAAGACCCTTCGCGCCTACCGCGGGGCCTAGCGCCCGTCGAAGAAGTGTCGCGGTGTCGCGGCCGTCTCGCCCCAGCGAGTCACCGTGGCGACTTGGCCGCGCGTCCCGCAGACGTCTCGCCTGCGGCAACCGCATTCTCGTGTCCTGGGCATCTCGCGGGGGCTAGCCGCTGTTTCAAAACCACTTTGAAGGGTGGCGAGGCCCCTGCCCCGCCAACTGTGCTGATCGATTGCGCGGTGGGGCAGGAGCCCCACCGCGCTCCAGGATTAGTGTGATTCCGCGCCTAGGCGCTGGCCTCCGCGGCCACCATGTCGCCGACCTCCGTGGTGGAGAAGCCCATCTTGCCGGCGTTCTGGCTGGCCATCTTCGGCGTGATGGTCTGGATGGCCTCCTCGATGAGTTCGCCGGCCTGGACGGCCTTGGCGTCGCCCTTGCTGTTGCCCGTCTCGCGCAGCAGCATAGCCAGCGCCGCGATCGTCGCGATCGGATTAATCATGTTCTTGCCCGTGTACTTGGGGGCCGAGCCGCCCATCGGCTCGAACATGCTCACGCCCGCCGGGTTGATGTTGCCGCCGGCAGCCACGCCCAGGCCGCCCTGGAGCACGGCCGCCAGGTCGGTGATGATGTCGCCGAAGATGTTGTCGGTGACGATCACGTCGTAGTACTCGGGGTTCTTGACGAACCACATGCAGCAAGCGTCGACGTGGTTGTAGTCCTTCTCGATGTCGTCGTATTCCTTGCCGACCTCCTGGAAAGTGCGGAACCATGTGTCGCCGGCGAAGGTGAGCACGTTGGTCTTGTGGACCAGCGTGAGGCGCTTCTTCGAGCTGTTGCGCCGCCGGCAGGTCTCGAAGGCGTAGCGGATGCACCGCTCAGCCCCGAAGCGCGTGGTACAGTTGATCTGGGTCGAGACCTCCTGGGCCGTGCCTTTGTACTGGAAACCGCCCATGCCCGTGTAAATGCCCTCGGTATTCTCGCGGACGACAATGAAATCGATGTGCTCCGGGCCCTTGTCCTTCAGCGGCGTCCAGACGCCGGGGTAGAGCTTGACCGGACGAAGGTTGATGTACTGGTCCAGCTCGAACCGCAGCCGCAGGAGCAGGCCCTTCTCCAGGATGCCCGGGGCGATGTCGGGATGGCCCACCGCGCCGAGGTATATGGCGTCGAAGGTGCGCAGATGGGCGATCTCCTCGTCGTGGACGACGGGGAGCGTGGGCTTGGCCGGGTCGCCGCCGTCGGCCAAGTACCTGTCGCCGCTGATGTTAAAGTCTTTGGTCTCGTATTTCAGGCCGAGCTTCCCGGCCACGGCCTCGAGGACCTTCAATCCCTCGGCCACGACCTCCGGGCCGGTTCCGTCTCCGCCTATCACCGCGATTCTCATGCCGTCTGTCCTTTCAGCCCGCCCCTGCCGCGGGGCAAGGGCAATGGACCGGGGAGTCTAGCACCGGCCAGGCGGGCGGACAAGCCTTTGTTCGCCCCGTTGCCCTCACCTCCCGCACGCGGCCGCAAGTGACGATCAGTATTGATTTTCGCCCGCCCCCCAGATGGGGATAATTTGTTTGACTGGCAATTGCCGACATCTATAATCACAGCTACTACCCACGGAAAGTGGCTTTACGGACCTGCCCGCAGGATCGCTGGCAGCCTTCCTGCGAGCATGTGGGAGTGTTTCGTCATCGTCTCCGGGCGGAGCTTGGTGGCGCAGGTGGAGATGTATGCCCATAGCCCCGGGCGCGGACGCGATGTGAGTTCTGAAGCGGTTGAGATCGGGAGCAAAGGTGCAAAGGTCCCGGGAGTTGCAGCTGTGACGACGAGCCTGACCAGGAACGAGCTACGTGTTCCGGCATAGGCCCAAGTTGGCTTCGCCTCGTGCCAAGGCCCGGGCAGGACCGGATCCGCCCGGGCGGGTTCGCTGCGGACCGCCGCCGGCGAGCCACGGACCACCGGGTTTGTGAAACCCCGCGGCCGGTGGCAGCCGGAATCGGCCGCAGGGAACAAGTTGTTGGCTGTGGCGCGAAGAAGTGGGCGAGGCGACCCACTTTTTTTGTTGTCGATATCGACCGGCCCCGGCGCCGGCGCGTGCGATAAGGAATGCCATGAACCAGGAACTGATACGCATCGTGGACGGGCTTGCCCGCGACAAGAACATCGACAGGGAGACGGTGTTCGAGGACCTGGAGGCGGCCATGCTTTCAGCCATCCGCAAGGCCAACGCCCACAGCGAGGACGTCGTCGTCCAGCTCGATCGTGAGAGCGGTGAGATAACCGCCATGGTCGACGGCGAGGCCCTCAGCGTGCGCGACCTGGGACGCATCGCCGCGCAGACCGCCAAGCAGGTGATGATCCAGCGCATCCGGGAGGCCGAACGCGGCAGCATATATGAGGAGTACCTGGACCGGCGCGGGCAGATCGTCACCGGCAGGGTCAGCCGTTGGGAGGGCGGCTCGCTGATCGTCGACCTCGGCCGGACCGAGGCCATCCTGCCCAGGGGCGAGCAGATCCCCGGCGAGTCGCACCTGCCGGAAGAACGCATCCGGGCCATGATCCTCGACGTGCGCGAGCAGCCCAACCAGGTGAAGATCATCCTCTCGCGCACGCATCCGGACTTCATCATCAGCCTCTTCGAGCTGGAAGTGCCCGAGGTGGCGGAGAAGATCATCGAGATCAAGGCCATCGCCCGCGAGGCCGGCTACAGGACCAAGGTCGCCGTGTCCAGCCTGGACCGCAAGATCGACGCGGTCGGGGCATGCGTGGGCATCCGCGGCAGCAGGATCAAGAGCATCGTCGACGAGCTAAGCGGCGAGAAGGTCGACATCGTGCCCTGGAACGAGCTTTCCAAGGTGCTGATCGGCAACTCGCTGCGGCCCGCGGAAGTCGCGGAGATCGCCCTGTGCTTCGAGCTGGGCCTGGCCACCGTCGTCGTGATCGAAGACCAGCTTTCCCTGGCCATCGGCAAGCGAGGCCAGAACGTCCGACTGGCCGCCAAGCTGACCGGCTGGGACATCAACATACTGACGCCCAACGAGTTCAACGCCGGCCTGGACGTGCTGGAGAAGGCCCTGCGGGCCGTGGAAGGCGTGGACTCCACCGTGGTCGACCAGATCATGGCCATGGGCATGGTCAACGTGCTGGACGTGGAGGAAGTCGGCCCCGATCCGCTGGTGAACGAGTTGGGGTTGGATGAGGCCCTCGCCCAGCGGATCATCGTCAGTTGCGCCGAGGAGGCCAAGCGCGTGGCTGAGCAGCAGGCCGCCGCCAGCGCCGAGAAGAAGGCAGCCGAGGCCGCCGCCAAGGCGCGGGACGAGGGCGAGAGCGAAGAAGCCCAGCCCGCCGAGGCCGAACAGGCCGCTCCCGCCGTCGAAGGCGAGCAACCTCCGGCCGAGGAGACCACTGCGGCCGAGAACGTGCCCGCCGAGCAGCCCGCCGGCGAGCAAGGGCCCTCTGAGCCGCAGGGCGATGCGCCGCCGCCCGCACAGCCCGCCGAACCGCAGGGCGCGGACGAGACGGACGAAGCGCAGCCGCCTGCCAAGCAACAGGCCTCGGCCGTCGAGATGCCCCAGCCCGCCCCGCCGGAAACGCTCGCCGAGCCGGCCCAGCCGGAGCAGGGCGGACAGACACCGTGAACATAGATACCCGCCGGCTGAGCGTTTCGGCCGGCTGATGTTTGATGTGACAACCGAGCCGGGAGAGTCTCTTGGCGACGCGCGTATTTGAGTTGGCCCGCGAGATCGGCGTTACGAGCAAGGTGATCCTTGCCAAGTGCCGTGCGGAAGGCCTGGAGATCAAGAACCACATGACGGCGCTGTCGGCCGGATTGGAAGCGACGATCCGGGAATGGTTCACCGAGGGCGCCAGCACGACGGCCGTTGAGACGTCCGAGCATGTGGACTTGGTCAAGGCACGCGCCGAGGCCGGCAAGAGGCGTCGGAAGCGCAAGGCCGCCGCCGAGCCGGCAGAAGAGGCGGCCCCCGCAGCCGCCGAGGCCGCCGCCGAGCCGGCAGAAGAGGCCGCCCCGGCTGCCGCTGCCGTTGCCGAACAGGCAGAGTTGGCCGCGCCCGCCGAACCTGAAACTGCCGAGCCCGCCGCCGAGGAGACCCCGGCCAAGGCCGCCAAGCCCAAGAAGCCGCGCCGGCCCAAGGCAAAGAAGGTCGAGCCGGTTGGCCCAGCCGGGCCGCAGGTCGTCCCCAAGCCGGCCCAGCTCAAGGGGCCGCGAATCGTCCGCGTCGAGAGGCCCGATACGCTCACCGGGCGCAGCCTGAGACCCAGGCCGCGAGAAGGAGCCGGCGACGAGCCCGCCGCCGGCGCCGTCACGGGCAGGAGAGGCGGCAAGGTGGTCGTCGGCGAGGCCGGAGAAGGCGCCGCCACCAAACGCAAGGGCAAGCGCAGGAGCCCGCGACGCCGCAGCGGGCGAACCGCCGACAGCGGCGAGAGGCTCAAGGAATGGCGCGACCAGGACCTGGCCGACAGGTCGCAGCGCCTCGCGGCCGCCACCGGAGGCGGGCTGAGAAGGCGCAGGCCAAGCGTCTCCAGCAGGCGCACGGGCATTTACCCCGTCCACAAGACCGGGCCGGTAGAGGTCGACCAGCCCATAACCGTCAAGAACCTTGCCTCCGCCACGGGCATAAAGGCCACCGAGATCATCCGCAAGCTGATGGACCTGGGCGTGATGGCCACCATCAACCAGGTCATCGAGCGAGAGATCGCCGAGACCGTCCTTGTGGACCATGACATCGAGCTGATCGTCAAGGGCGCCCAGACCGCCGAGGAAGAGCTGATCGAGGGCCGGAAGGCCCGGGCGACCGGGACGATGGCCGGCCGGGCGCCGGTCGTGACGTTCCTCGGACACGTCGACCACGGCAAGACCTCCCTGCTGGACCGCATCCGCGACGCGGCGGTGGCCGAGGGCGAGGCAGGCGGCATCACCCAGCACATCGGGGCGTACCGCTACGACGTCGGCGGCAAGCACGTCGTATTCCTCGACACGCCCGGCCACGAGGCCTTCACCGCCATGCGCGCCAGGGG
>CAYUYH010000034.1:0-14812 GCA_964449175.1 uncultured Planctomycetaceae bacterium | reverse complement strand
CATCTACCGCTTCCGCGGGGCGCAGGTGGAGGTCTTCCAGGACCTTTGCCGTCGCCTCGGCGCGGGCAGGCAGGAGGACCTGGACCTGTCGTTCCGCACGCACGCGGCAGCCGCTGCGTTCGTCAACCACGTCTTCGCGCCGCTGATGGGCGGCGACTACGCGCCGATCAGGGCGCGGCGGAGCGCCTGCCCGCCCGGCGGGTCGGCGGAGATCATCCTGGCCGGCGATCTCAACGGCCAACCCATCCGCAACGCCGGCGACGCCGCTGCCGCACAGGCCGCCGCCACGGCTGAGCGGATCGAGCGAATGATCGCCGACGGCGAGCGGAAGGTCTGGGACGAGCAGGTCGGCGGCTGGCGGGCGGTCAAGGCCGGCGACATCGCCATCCTCTTCGCCCGCATGACAGCCAGCGGCGACTACGAGCGCGAGCTGGCCCGGCGCGACATCCCCTACTACGTCGTCGCCGGCAGCGGCTTCTTCCGCCGGCAGGAGGTCTACGACGTCCTGAACGCGCTGCGGGCGATCGACAACCCGTTCGACGACATCGCGCTGGTCGGCGTGCTTCGCGGTAGCATGTTCGGCCTGGACGACAACGCGCTGCTGCGGCTGGCCCAGGCCGGCGGCCCGCCATACTGGCCGACGATCGCCGGCGGCGACTTGCCGGACGGGCTGGATGCCTCGTCGCGGCGGTCGCTGGAGCTGGCCGGGCGGACCGTCGCCCGGCTGCACCGCGACAAGGACGCCGGCGGCATCGACCGGCTCATCCAGGCCACACTCGACGCCACCGGCTACGAGGGCGTGCTGCTGGCCCAGCCGCAGGGCCGGCGAATGCTCGGCAACGTGCGGATGCTGCTGGACCAGGCCCGCGCCGCGACGGCCGAGGGGCTGGCCCTGGCTGACTTCATCGCGCGGATGGACGAGCTGACCCTGTCCGAGTCGCGCTACGAGCAGGCTGCCGTCGCCGGCGAGGCGGACGACGTCGTCCGGCTGATGACCATCCACAAGGCCAAGGGGCTGGAGTTCCCCGTGGTGGTCATACCGGACCTGAACGCCGGCCACGACGGCCGGGACCGGAAGAGCGGGACGCTGCTGTGCCGCAGCGACTGGGGGCTGACGCTGAAGCTCAAGGCCAACGGCGCCGACGACGAGGACGATGAGAACGGCGACGATGACCAGCGCGACGCCGTTGAGCTGCCGCTGTCGTTCCGCCTGGCCAAGGCGATGGAGCGCCGCGACGAGGCCAGCGAGGACATCCGCAAGCTGTACGTCGCGGTCACGCGGGCCCGCGACCACGTCGTGCTGGTCGGCGCCGACTGGCGGACGGACAAGGGCGCCGGGCCGTTCCGGTGGAAGGGTTCATTCCTGTGCAACCTGGACGAGGTGCTGGGCATCCGCCGAGCGATGGATGGCGGCGCGGGCGCGATCGCCTACGGCGAGGGGTACACCGCGGAGCTGAAGGTCGTCTTGCCGTCGAGCGGGGACGGCGACCGGGGCGGAAGGTCGCGCGGCGAGAAGATGCTGACGGCTGCGATAAGCGGCGAGGATCTGGCCGAGCGGATATTGGCCGCCGCGCCGGCGGATGTGCCCGCGCCGCCGCTGGTAGGCCCGCTGCCGGTCTCCGCCGCCCGCGTGGAGTTGGCCGTCACGGCTCTGAACGACTTCGCCCGATGCCCGATGCTCTATCGCTGGCGCCACGAGCTGCGCGTCCCCGCGGGCCTAGCCGCTGAACCGCTCGGCGAAGATCAGCCCGGCGGCAAGGCGGACGGCCCCGCCATCGACCCCGCTGCGCTCGGCACGCTGCTGCACCTGTGCATGGAGATGCTGGACTTCCGCGACCCCGCGCCGGCGCGATCGCTCGTCGCGGCGGCGGCCGCCCGCCTGGAGCTGGACGAGGCGATCGACCTGGACGCCGCGGCGGGTGAGTTCGAGGAGATGCTGGCCAAGCTGCGGGCCCATCCGCTGCTCGGCTCGCTCGGCGAGGCGCGGACGATGCTGCGCGAGCTGGACTTTGCGACGTCGGCCGGGCCGGCGACGCTGCGCGGGCAGATCGACCTGCTCTACGCCGACCAGGCCGGGCAGTGGCGGATCGTGGACTACAAGTCCGACCGCGTCGCCCCGCGGCGGCTGGCTGAGCACTCGCGGGCGTACGAACTCCAGCTCCTGGCCTATGCGGCGGCGGCCGGGCGGCACCTGGGCCAGCCGCCGGCAGTGGCGGTGCTGTACTACCTTCGCCCGGGGCTGACGCACAGCCTCACGATGACGCCTGACGCGATGCAAGACGGCGCCGCCCGCCTGGCCGGCGCCGCCCAGCGGCTGATCGACGCACGGCGCGGCGGACAGTTCGCCCGCGGCGACAGCGAGCTGTGCCCGGCCTGCCCATATCGCCCGCTGTGCCGGCGGAACTAGCGCGAGGACTATTGACGCCGCACCCGCCGCCCAGCACAATGGCCGACCAACAACGACACAGGCTTTCGACCATGCTCGAAGAACTCAAACAGGCGGTCTGCGAAGCGAACCTCAGGCTGGCGGCCAGCGGACTGGTGATCGACACGTGGGGCAACGTCAGCGGCATCGACCGCGGCACGGGCATCATGGTCATCAAGCCCTCCGGCCTGGCCTACGAGGGCATGGCGGCCGAGCACATGGTCACCGTCAGCATCGAGACGGGCCAGTCGATACACTCCAAGCTCCGCCCCAGCAGCGACACGCCGACGCACGCGGAACTGTACCGCGCCCTGCCGGAGATAGGCGGCGTGGTCCACACACACAGCCTATACGCCACCGCCTGGGCACAGGCACGCAAGGCGATTCCCGCCCTCGGCACGACGCACGCGGACTACTTCCACGGGCCGGTCCCCTGCACGCGCGAGCTGACCGCCGCCGAGATCGCCGACGCATACGAGGCCAACACCGGCAAGGTCATCGTCGAGATGCTCGCCGGGCGCGACCCGCTCACCTGCCCCGTCGGTCTGGTGGCCGGGCACGGGCCGTTCGCCTGGGGCGAGACGCCGGACGCGGCTGTGCGAAACGCCATCCTGCTGGAGCACGTCGCGAAGATGGCCGCGGTCACGCGCTTGGTCGAGCCGTACGCCAAGCCCATCAGCCAGGACCTGCTCGACAAGCACTTCCTCCGCAAGCACGGCCCAGACCGCTACTATGGGCAGGATTGACTCGTGGGGGGCAAGGCTGGCTCTCGGCGCGACCCCCAGACTGTGGGGCGGGAAACTCGCCAAAGGCCCGGCGTAGTCCTGAGCGAGCGCAGCGAGTCGAAGGGCGTAGTCCTGAGCGAGCGCAGCGAGTCGAAGGGCGTAGTCCTGCGTGTCCGGCGAAGGCCAGCGGGCGAAGCCGGAAGCGAGCGCAGCGAGTCGAAGGGCGAAGCCGGGTTGCACGCGGTGGATGGGGGTGGCGGCGCGAGAACCTTTCCGCGTGCAATGAATTGTACGCCCTACGGTCCGGCGCACCTACAATTGTCACGAAAGGAACCCGACCATGGCATTCACACTGCAACTCGGCGCCGAGGCGCCCGATTTCGATCTGCCCGGCGTGGACGGCAAGCGATACACGCTGGCCGACTTCGCTGACGCGAAACTGCTGATCGTGGTCTTCAGCTGCAACCACTGCCCATACGTCGTCGGCAGCGAGGACCGCATGAACGCCCTGCACGACAAGTACGCACCGCGGGACGTCGCGATGATCGCCATCAATTCCAACGAGACGGAAAACCACCCGACCGACACGATGGAGCACATGATCCAGCGTGCCGCCGACAAGGGCTTCGCCTTCCCCTACGTCCGCGACGAGACTCAGGAGGTCGCGCTGGCCTACGGGGCGCTGCGGACGCCGCACTACTACGTTTTCGACGAGCAGCGCCGTCTGCGTTACACCGGACGAATGGACGACAACCCGCGCCAGGCCGGCAAGGAGACCACCCACGAGCTGGCCGACGCGCTGGACGCGCTGCTGGCCGGCAACGACCCGCCCATCGCCGTGACCAACCCCATCGGCTGCAACGTCAAGTGGTCCGGCAAGGACAACCACTGGATGCCGCCGGACGCCTGCGACCTCGTGTAGGGCGTGCAACTCGCCGTAGGCCCGGCGTAGTCCTGAGCGAGCGCAGCGAGTCGAAGGGCGAAGCCGGGTTGCACGCGGAATGTCTGGTGTCGAAGACCCGCGTGCATCAAAGATGCATGCCCTACGGTCTCTCGGTGTTCCGGGCCTCCGGTCCTCCGGTATTCCACTTCCTTCCGGAACAGTCTAACAGTCTAAACGCCTAACAGCCTATCGTTCGCGTTGACAGTTCGCCCAATCGCCGGTAGTTTCCGTCGCATGGAACTGGATGCGCTCGTCGCCCGTTTCGCCTCGCACTTCGGCCGCCTGCCCGCCGGCGCCGTCCGCGCGCCCGGCCGTGTCAACCTCATCGGCGAGCACACGGACTACAACGACGGCTTCGTCCTGCCCATCGCCATCAACCGCCAGACCGTCGCGATGCACGCGCGGCGCGACGACCGCACGGTGCGTTTCGCCTCCGTCCAGGCCGCCGGCGAGGACGCCTCCGTGGACCTGGACTCGGCCGTCGCCCCGGGCGAGCCGGCGTGGGCCAACTACTGCCGCGGCGTGGTTGCCGGTCTGCTGGCGGCCGGCGCAAAGCTCGCCGGCGCCGACGTGCTGTTCGATAGCGACATCCCCCTCGGCGGCGGGCTGAGCAGCTCGGCGGCGCTGGAGGTGGCGACGGCGACGGCCCTGCTCGCGGCAAGCGGGCTGGAAGGGTCGGTCGCGCCGGGTGAGCTCGCGCGGATATGTCAGGCGGCCGAGCATGACTTCGCCGGCGCGCCGTGCGGCATCATGGATCAGTCGATCGCGATCATGGCCAGGCGCGGGCGGGCGATGCTGCTGGACTGCCGCAGCGGCGAGGTCCGCCACGTGCCGTTCGGCGACCCGTCCAAGGTATTGCTGGTGGCTGACACGCAGGTCAAGCACGCGATATCCGACGGCGGCTACGCGGTGCGACGGCAGCAGTGTCACGAGGCAGCCGCAGCCATGGGCGCGACCGCACTGCGCGATGTGGATGGTGCCGCCGTCGAGGCCGCCGCGGCCGATGGCAAGCTCGACGCCAAGCAGCTCATGCGGGCCCGCCACGTGGTGGGGGAGATCGCTCGCACGCTGGCCGCCTGCGAGGCTCTTGTAGCCGGCGACTTCGCGCGGTTCGGCGAGCTGATGTACGCCTCGCACGATTCGCTGCGGGACGACTACGAGGTCTCATGCGAGGAACTGGACGTGATCGTCGCCTCAGCCGCCGCGACCGAGGGCGTCCACGGCGCGCGGATGACCGGCGGCGGCTTTGGCGGCTGCGCTATCATACTCGCCGATGCCGACCAGGCCGACGACGTCACGCAGGCCGTCCAGGAGGCCTTTGAAGCGCGGTTCGGCCGCAAGTGCCCCATCTTCGCGACCACGGCCCAGCCCGGCGCCGGCCCGCTTGCCATTGACTAGGCGAGATCGCGGCGAAGCAGGAGCTTCACCGCGCTCATGTGCGTCGTGGCTAACTCGCTTCTTCCGGCAAAACAATCGCGGCCAGGCCAGGCCCGGCCGCGCCCTCTGCCCTCCGGTATTTCTCCAACCAGCTCTTCCGTCAATCCGTCAATCCGGCAGTCCGGTAATCCGGTCTTCGGTCAGCTCTCGAACCATTTCGCCGGCAGCGCGTCGCGCTCGGCTTCCAGCAGCTCGTCGATGATCGCGTTGGCGTCGCCGATGGAGTTGACGATCGGGTCGATCAGCATCGCCCGCAGCAGGTCGTCTCGGTCGCACGACACGGCCGCGGCCACCGCGGCCATGTGAGCGTCCAGCACCTGCGTCTGCAGGCCTCGCAGGCATCGCGGCATATCGCCGACGGGGTGGGTCTTGATGTGCTTCTTGTCGATGCTGCAGGCCAGCTCCAGGAAGTCCCCGTCGTCCATGTTCGTCACCGCGCCGTCGTTTGCGGTGTTCAGGTAGAACGTCTTGTTGAGCTTGCCGACGATGCTCTCGATGATGTCGGTGGCGTGGTCGGGCTTGAACGTGGTCATATACGTGTCGATGCCGATCGACCCGTCGAGGAAGCCGTCCACCTGCTCCCACATCGCGTCGTGTCGCTTGTATCGCGGCTCGGCCTGCCAGATCGACAGCGGCGGAATGCTCTCCTCGCCCCTGCCCAGCCCCTGCCAGAACCGCACGTACTCCTTGCTGTGCGGTACGCACGTGCCGACGTAGCCGAAGATCTTGTAAAGCTCCCAGCTCACGCGCTCGTTGTGCAGGGCCTTGGCGCCGGTGTCGCCGCCGACGGTCTCGGTGGCGGCCTGGCCCCGCAGCCACTCGGCGATCTTCGGCATGACGTCCGTGCCTTCGTACTCGGCCTTGATCATCCAGGTGTAGTGGTTCACGCCGGCGATGCGCATGTCGAACTTGCGGTCGACCTCCGGGGTGAACTCTTCGTCCGTGGCGATAATGCCGGCGCGGATGGCGTAGCGGCGCTTCAGATGCGGCATGTGCGGCCCGTCGCACAGTGCAAAGCTCTTGAGGTCCGGGAAGTACCTTCGGATGCCCGCGCCCATCGCCGCGGTGGGATTGATGTAGTTCATCACCCACGCATCGGGGCAGAGCTGCCGGACGTCCTCACAGGCCTTCATGATCTCCGGGAACTCGCGCAGCGTCCGGAATATCCCGCCCGGCCCGATCGTGTCGCCCGAGCACATCCGGACGCCGTGCCGCTCGGAGACCTCGCAGTCTATCCCGCGGAACATCGCCGAGCGGTCCGCGAAGCTGAGTATCACGAAGTCCGACCCGCCCATCACCTCGCGGCGGTCGGCGGAGGCCTCGATCTTCAGCGGCACGCCGGTGTGGTCGACGACCTTCTGGGCCAGCGTGCCCATCTTGTCCATCCGCTGCTCGTCGGTGTCCACCAGCGCCAGCGTGCCCGTCCGCAGGTGGGGGGAGTGGATCATCTGCCAGATGGCCTGTCGGCCGAAGAAAAGGCTCCCCGAGCCGAGTACCGTAACCTTCGGGTGCTGCATGCGGCTGTCTCCTGAAGCGCGACATCGTAGGTCAGCCGGCGGCGCCCGGCTGCGGCGGCTGACTGCCCATCGGCGCGGCGTCGAAGGGGGCGAAAGCAGGCAACATACCCTCCACGCCCCGGCAAGACAACCGATTTTACCCCCGTCTATCCGAGGAGACGCGCCAGGAAGCCCACCACATTGCAGTGGGATAGATGCGCCATCGACACGAGTACAGGTCTTCCCGCGGCAGCGCCGCGGGCTTTCGCAGAGCGCGCAAGCAAGCGCGGCGGGTCCGGAGCCCCGCCGCGCCCTTCCTCACGGTATTCCGGTCATCCGGTCTTCCGGTATTCCGGTTCGTTCACGAACAGCCTAACAGTCGAAAGGCCTAACAGCCGTCTGCCTATTCCACGTTCAGGTTGACGATGTAGTCTTCCAGCTCCTTCTGCTGGCGCTCCGCCGTCGTGCGCAGCTCGGCCAGCTCGGCCTCCATCTGCTCGATGGCGTTTTCCTGCTCGTTGAGCTTGGCGAGGTATCGTCGGCCCAGCGTGCTGTCGCGCCCGGCCGTGCCGATGTTCCGCCGCAGGCGATCCTGGCCGGACTTGATTTCATTGAGCTGCTTTTCCACCTCGGCGATCCGCTGCTGCGTCTGGGCCAGCGCCTGCCGCAGCTCGATGGCCTTGGACAGCGCCTCCTTCACGGCGCCAGAGAGCTTGCCGTGGCGGATGTACCAGACCAGGCTGTCGGTCTCGGCGCTCATGATGGCGACACCCTCGCTGATGACGCGCTCCTCTTTGACCAGCAGGTCGGTGGTCTTGCCGGCGGCGGCAGCCACACGGAAGCGATACGCTCTCGGCGTCTTTTCCTCGAACTCCTTCGGGGCGAGCAGCTCGCGGTCGCGGTTGAACGGGTGCTCGACGATCACCGTTCGCTCGGCGCCGGACTTGTTCTTGATGGCGTATGTCTGGTCGTAGGTGTGCAGTCGGCGGACGTTCATCACGCCGCGGACGATCTTGACGGCTGTGATGCGGCTGCCGTGCTTCGTCGACGGGTCCACGGTCACGTCCAGGTCCACGGCGTAGCTGATCAGCCGCTTCTCGCCGGGGGTGAGGTTGTCGATCTGTGCGTCGCCCGCGTACATGCCGCCGTCCAGCACGGTGACCGGCCCGGCGAGCATCTTCAGTCCCGTGTCGTTGGTCAGCCAGGCGCCGTTGAGCGGGTGGCCGGCCAGCACGGACTGGTTATAGATGCTGACCTTCTCGGCGGTGATTGGGGCATTGATGATCGGCAGCATGGCGCTGCTCTGGCGGGCGATGGTCACCGGCTCGGCCAGCGAGTAGCTGAACAGCTCGCCCACCTCGCCGGCGGCGGCTACACTGGCCACGCCTGCCTCGGCCAGGGCAAAGGGCTCCTCTCTCCCGCCGATTCTCTCCTGCAGCATATTGCCGCCTACGCCGGCCCAGCCCGCTCGCCCTCCGGCGCGCAGCGGCGCCGCCGCAGCCGGCTCGGCCGCGACCAGTCTCTTGCCTACCTCGGCTGGCATATTCCTGGCCTCGATGCCCTCTTCATATACCTGCGGGCGAAGCGAGGCGTACAGCCGCGGGCGAACCACAGGCCGGGGGACGTACAGCGGCGTGTAGAGGTCCTGGACGAACGAGATAGGCCGGCCGCTGACAAGCGACAGGCTCACGCCCGTCCAGTCGCGGTCGGTGGTGTTCTCCACGATGGCCCAGCCCTGGAGGAATGGCTTCTCGCCGGTCAGGTCCAGGCGGTAGGAGGTCTTCCAGACGGGCGTCTCGTTGATGTAGCCGACGCGGACGCGGCGCTTGCCTTTGCCGGTGAAGTTGATTTCGACGGCCTTGCGCTGCCTGTCGCGCGACGCGGCGATCAGGTCGAGCGCCTTGTTGATCTCGCCGGCCAGGCGCTTGTCGGTTAGGCGAATGTTCTGGACGGCGCTCATCGGCAGCGACTTGAACCCCTCCGGCGTGAGCAGGTCGATAACCAGCTCGGTGATGATGGTCGGCCGCCCGTCGGTCATGACCTGTTTGGTGTGAGTCTCGACGCCGTACAGCCTGCCGGTGATCGCCTCCGGCGCCGAGACGGTGATCTCCGCCCCGCGAAGCTGGCGGAGCAGGGCGTCCATGTCGTAGTCGCCGCTGAGGTCGACGGCGAAGCTCTTCAGCGCCCGCTTCAGCGGGTCGCGCGAGGCGTAGCTCACACCGCTGACCGACCCGCCGTCCAGGTCCATCAGGATCATGCTCTTGAGCATGTCGTTGATCTGGTCGGTCTTGAAGGTCAGCTTCATGGCGGCGTCGCCGGTGACGGCGCCGAAGTGCTCGAAGTAGCCCACGCCGCTGGAGAAGAGCACAACCTTGGTCATGGGCACGTCGGCGGCGACGTCCTGCGCGGCGGCCGGGGCGGCCAGCGCGGCCAGGACGATCGCGGCAATGAGAGTCCTCATGGTCAGTCTCCTTATTGAAGGATGTTGGTGCGTAGCTAGTCCGCGGCGGCCTAGTGAGTCGGCCGCCCGTCTTGTTGGACGCCTAGGTTAGAGACAGGTTCCCGAGAATTCCAGAGAGAGGCCGGCAGGCTGTTAGGCATTTAGACTGTTAGACTATTCGGGGGCAGAATAGGTGGGTTGGGTGGTCGGCTGTTGGAGTTTGCCCAGCAAGGCCGACGTTTCGGCGTCCGGGGCGACGGTCTCATCCAGCGGGATCAGCCCGGCCGTCGCGCCGCTCAGCACATATCCGGGGCTGGCCGACCGCGGGACGAATTCCAGGTCGACGCGCCCGCAGTAGCGGTACTGGTCGCCCGCCTGGCAGATCAGCACGCTCCGCCCGCCGGGCCCTCGCCCGCGGTAGCCGTGCCGCAGGGCGTGGTGCGTGTGCCCGCCGATGATCACGTCGAGGCCGTCGACGGCCGCCGCCAGCCGAACGTCCGTCAGCAGGCCCAGGTGGGTGACGGCGATGACGACGTCAGCCTGCTTGCGGAGCTCGGGCACGAGGCGGCGGGCCGTCTCGACGGCGTCGGCGACCAGCAGGTTTCGCCGCACATCCTCGCTGGGGTTGACGAGGCACAGGCCGAAGAAGGCCAGCTTCACCGGCCCGCGTCGCCCAGGCGAGTCGCCCGCGGCGACCTGCTCGACGACGTAGCTGACGCCCAGCGGGCTGCCGTCGGCGAGTTGGACGTTGGCGGCCAGCGTGGGGAAGTCCGCCTCGGCGATCCGCCGCCGCAGCGCCGCGACGCCGATGTAGAACTCGCCGTTGCCCGGCGCCCACAGGTCGTATCGCAGGTGGTTCATCAGCGCGATGTTGGCCGCCCCGGCCGAGCGGGTCGTCAGCGCGTCGCCGCGGCTGAACTCATCGCCGCAGTGGATCAGGAAGACCCTCTCGGCGTCGGATTCCTCGCGGACCTTCCCGACGGCGGTCGCCAGCCGGGCAACGCCGCCGACATTGCGGTCGCCCACGCGCAGGCCGCCGAGCTGCCCGTGGCTGTCGTTGACGTGCAGGATGGCGACCTTGACGGGGAGCAGCGCGCCGCCGGCCGGCGCGGTCGTCGCCTGCGTCGCCGAGCTGCCCGCCCACGCCAACGCCGCCACAACCGCGGCCGCGGCAACGGCCAGGACCCCTGCCCGCATTTGACTTGAGAACCGCTGCGCCATGCGTTATCCTTATCGGTGCTACGTTAGGGCATCAAGAGCTTCGGACGCACATCTTATTACATACGTTCGCCGATGTGATGTGTTGCAGCCTTTTGCGGCGACATTGGTTACGCCGATCCCCCGGCGGGGGCGCATCCGACGGCGACGGATCAACACGCCACTGGTGTCGCCGCGGGACGCGGCCGTTGCCGGGGTGGACTCGGCACTTGCCCTGGATGCTATAATACGCTGTGCAGGAGGCGATAGCAGCGAATGCAGGAAGGGCCTGGAAAGCAACTGGCAGTAGAGCCCGAGCGAGCGATGCTGGTTACGGTGCTGCTGCCGGGCAGCAAGGCCGACCCGATAGACCCGGTCGGCGAGCTTCGCAGCCTGGTGCGCACGGCCGGCGCGGAAGTCGTTGACGAGATGATCGTCAAGCGGCACGCCGTCAATCCGGCGTATTACGTGGGCACCGGCAAGGCCGCTGAGATCGCCGAGCGGGCCGCGCGGAACACCGCCAACGTGGTCGTCTTCGACAACGACCTCAGCCCCGCCCAGATCCGCGACCTGGAGGAGATCGTCGGCTGCAAGGTCATTGACCGCAGCGAGCTGATACTGGACATCTTCGCCGCCCACGCCCGCACGGCAGAGAGCAAGATCCAGGTCGAGCTGGCCCAGCTTGAATACACCTACCCGCGCCTGGCCCACATGTGGACCCACCTTGAGCGGGTAGCCGGCGGGGCCGCGACGGCGGCCGGGCGCGTGGGCGGCATCGGCACGAGGGGCCCTGGCGAGAAGCAGATCGAGATAGACCGCCGCCTGGTCCAGAAGCGCGTCTCGCACCTGAAGGACGCGATCGAGCGGATCGCCCGGCGCAAGGTCCGCCAAGTGGCCAGCCGGCGGGAGATGTTCCGGGCGTGCCTGGTCGGGTACACCAACGCCGGCAAGAGCACGCTGATGAACCTGCTGACCGGCGCGGGCGTGTTCGTTGCCGATCAGTTGTTCGCCACGCTGGACACGAAGACCCGCCGGTGGACCCCAGGCAACGGCCAGGTCGTCCTGCTGAGCGACACGGTGGGTTTCGTGCGCGACCTGCCGCACCATCTAGTTGCCAGCTTCCGCGCGACGCTGGAAGAGGCCATCAACGCCGACCTGCTGATCCACGTCGCCGACGCCTCGCACGACCGCGTGGAGCAGCAGATCCTTGCCGTCGAGGCCGTGCTCGACGAGCTGAAGTGCGATCGGAAGCGCCAACTGCTCGTGCTGAACAAGACCGACAAGATCGCCGACCCGACGGTGTACGCCGTGCTCAAGCAGCGGCGCCCGGCGGCGGTGTTCGTCTCGGCCAAGACCGGCCAGGGCGCCGGCGACCTGACCGCGGAAGTCGCCCGGCGGGCGGTCGGCGAGCAGGTGCGCGTGACGCTGCACGCCAACAGCGGCAACGGCAAGCTCATGCAGTACATATCGCAGTACGCCAGCGTCCAGAGCCGCGACTTCCAGGATGCCACGGCCGTGATCGAGGCCGTCATGCCGGCCGCTCACCTCGCCCAACTCCGCCGATTCGGACAGGACGTGACCGTCACCCGCCACGCGCCCTGAGCCGCCGCGGGCGTTTTCGCCTCCATTCGCCCGGACCTTCTAGCCACCGCCGCCCGAGCGTCGTATAATCCGCCCGACAGGACAGGGAGGTCGATTCGTGGCAGCCGACGACGGAATCGTCGACAAGCCGCCGCCTCCGGGCGAGCCGCAAGACCCGCCGGGCGGCGCGATGCAGGAAGCCGGGCAGGTCGCCGCGGGCGACTCGTCGCCACAGGCGACTCGTCTCCACAGGCGACTCGCCATGGCGAGCCGTGGCGAGCTGGGGCAGGCCGGGCTGCAATGGTCAGCCGCGACGGTGGCGCTGCGCGACGTGATGGAGCCCGCCCTCGCCGCCGCGGCCAGGGCCATCCTGCCGGCGAACCTCGGCGTGCACCTCGTGGACGTCTGCCACTGCTCCTATCGCCGCTTCAGCCACAACGTCCAGGAACCCACCTGCCGCTACGTCCTGCTGGCCAGCCCGCCCGTCGAGGCAGGCGCCGACGGCGACCGGCAGGCGCCGCCGCGGCGAATCGACCTGGAATTCGCGCCCGAGATCGCCTGGGCGATCATCGACATGCTGCTGGGCGGCCCGGCCGGCGCCGCGGCGCCGAAGGTCGCGCCGCTGACGACGATCGAACGGCGCGTGCTCCGCAGCATGGCCGAGGTGGTAGCCGAGTGTTTGTCGCGCAGTTGCGGGCTCCGCTCAGCCGACTACGTGCGGGTCGTCGGCGAGGCCGACGCCGGCCAGGCGACCGCCGCCGACGACGAGCGCGCCGTCCTGCTGACTTTCCGCCTGACCTGCCGCGGCGCGGACGGCGCGATGCGCATATGCATGCCCGCCGACGTCCTGGACGAGATACTCGCGGCGCCGTCGGCCGGGGCGAGCTGCCAGGCCGCCATCGAGCTGACCGCCATCCTGCCGGACGCATCGCTGTCGGCGGAGCAGGCCGAGGCGCTGCTGCCGGGCGACATCGTGGTAACCGACACTCCCCCCGACGGCGAGGTGACGATCCGCCTTGCCGGCGTGGCCAAGTTCGCCGGGCGACTGGGCGTGTGCAACGGGCGGCGCGCGGTGACGATCACCCGCCGCCTCGAGCCGCCGCAGTCCAACTAGCCGCCGCTGAGCTACCGCCGCCGTGACCGGAAAGCCTTGCCAACGGCCGACGCGGCGGGCAGAATCAAGCTGTCGTGCGTTGCGTGAACTCACATCCTGGCCGGGACTGATTGCCACATCGATATTGTCTCCGGCGGCAGGAAGGAGGCATGGACATGCAAGTCATTCTTGTGTTGGTTGCAGCCGTCTTGGTGTTGGGCGTGGCGGGGCGGCTGTACTCTCGCATCCTGGCCCGCAGCATCGGCGAGGACCCCTCGCGTCCCACCCCAGCGGTGGTCAAGAGCGACGGCCGGGACTATGTGCCCACGCCCACGCCGGTGGTCTTCGCGCACCACTTCGCCTCGATTGCCGGCGCCGGGCCAATCCTCGGCCCCGTGATGGCCGTCGTCTATGGCTGGGTGCCGGCGCTGCTGTGGGTGCTGTTCGGCGGGCTGCTGATCGGGGGGGTGCACGACTACCTGGCGACGTACATGGCCACGCGCGAGGGCGGCCGGTCCATCGCCACCATCGTGCGGCGGATGATCGGCAAGGACGCGTTCGTGGCGATCACGATCCTCATTGTCGTGATGCTGGCGCTTGTGTGCGCGGCGTTCCTGAACTCCTCGGCCATAGCGCTGACCAGCATGTTGCCATTCGAGCGACTGGGGCTTGCTCCCGATCAGACGCTGTTTCGCGTGCACGCCGGCAAGGCGGTGATCGGCGGCATCGCGTCGATGAGCGTTATCATCATCACCGCCGTCGCGCCGCTGATGGGCTGGATGTACATCAAGCGCAAGGTGCCGGTGTGGATATGCTCGCTTCTGGCGCTGGGGGTATGCGGCGTGAGCGTGGCGGTGGGGCTGTTCCGGCCCGTGGCGCTGCCCGACCAGGTGGGGCCCTTCACCGGCCAGCAGGTGTGGATGCTGATATTGTCGGCCTACGTGCTGGTGGCCGCGGGCGTGCCCGTGTGGATATTCCTCCAGAGCCGCGACTTCATCAACGTCCACGTGCTCTATATAGGCATGGTCGCGCTGCTGGTGACGTTGGCAGTGGCGGGCGTGCGCGGGGGCGGCGGGGGCGAGCCGCTGCCCGCGTGGAACGTCGGCCAAGGGACCGAAGCCCAAGGATTGATCTGGCCAACGCTGTTCATACTGATCGCCTGCGGGGCAGTCAGCGGATTCCACAGCCTCTGCGCCGGCGGGACCACCTGCAAACAGATCACCTCCGAGCGGGCCGCAAGGCAGATCGGCTTCAACGGCATGCTGCTGGAGAGCTTCCTGGCCGTCTGCGTTATCGGCGTCTTGATGGTCGGCGCGAGCAAGAGCGGCTACCTGGCCGACCTGTACCCCGGACTCCTACATCTGTCTGGCAAGATGAACGCCATCCAGGGCTTCGCGATGGCAGTGGGCGGGGCAGCGAAACGCGCCTTCGGCATCCCAATCGCCGTGGGCGCCGTGGCCGGCATGGTGCTGCTG
>CAYUYH010000033.1:0-14942 GCA_964449175.1 uncultured Planctomycetaceae bacterium | reverse complement strand
CCCTTGACCAGCTCCGTCAATCCATCGCGCGTCTGCTGGAGCACGCTCTCCAGGGCCGGGGGCTGGCAGACGCCCGGAAGCTGCATCAGCGAGCCGAGGTCGATCCTCAGCGTCGGGTTGGCGTCTATTCCCAGGGGCCGAAGCTGGGCGATGTAGTTGCCCAGCGCGACCGTGTTGACCCGGTAGGCCGCCTGCTCGTCGGGGACCTTCATGGCCACCAGAACGTTCACCGTGCCGCGGCTGACCAGGCTTCGCAGAAGCTTGTCGATCTCCGGCTCGGCCCACGACAGGCCCTCGGGGGTCTTGATGTTGGCCTTGAAGTAGCGGTTGTTGACCGCGCGGACCTCCACGGCATACTCCACGCCGCCGACCTGTCCGCTGGCCGAACCAAAACCCGTCATCGAATGCAGCATTTCCCGCACCTTTCAGCCGGCCTATCCGTCCGCCGGCGCCTCGACAGGGGCTTCCGCCGGCAGCTCGACGCCCGGCTGCGACGCAGGCTGCGATTCGGCGGCAGCCGCCTGTTCAGGCGATATGTAGATCACGCGAAGGACCGGGCTCGGCTTCCAGCCCGGCTTGTATGCCCTGGCCGTCAGGAGCGTGCCGACGCTGACCTCCACCGGCATCTTCTCGTAGGCCGGCGAGTCCGCCGTCGGCTCGGTGCCGTCCGTTGTGTAGTGAACGACGGCGCCTTCCGTCGCACACGACATCGACACGTTCGTCGGTCCGGAGATCACGTTGATCGGCGGTTCGAGCGCCACCGGTTGCACCATCGGCGCCTCCGGGCGCATCAGGAGCGTCGTGACCACCGACATCAACAGGAACAGCGCCACCAGCACGATCGTGACCCACGTGAACACGTCGCCCGTGCGAGTTCCGAACGCGCTGCTGCCCGCGCCGCCGAAGGCCGCGCCAAGCCCGCCGCCGCGGCCCTTCTGAAGCAGCACGACGATGATCAACAGCAGGCATATGACTATGAACAGAGTCCCGAGGAAGATTTCCATGAGCCGTCTCTCTTTCAGTTCACCTTAGGCTTCCGCGCCGCGGCGCTGCATCACAGCCCGGCCTGGACGATCCCGGCGAACTCAGCCGCCTTCAGGCTCGCGCCTCCGACGAGCGCGCCGTCCACGTCCGCCTGGCCGAGCAGGTCGGCTGCGTTGCCCGGCTTGACCGAGCCGCCGTATTGTATCCGCATTGTCTCGGCTAGTTCGGCGTCGTATGTCCGGGCGACCAGCTCGCGGATCATTGCGTGCACATCCTGCGCCTGGTCAGGCGTGGCCGTCACGCCCGTGCCGATGGCCCAGACCGGCTCGTAGGCAATCGTCAGCCTGCCGGCGTGGCCCCTGGAGACGCCCTCCAGGCCGATCCGCACCTGCCTGCCGACCACCTCCGACGTCTGGCTCGCCTGGCGCTGTTCCAGCAACTCGCCCACGCAGAATATCACGTCAAGCCCGTCGCCGAGGGCCTTGATGATCTTGCGATTGATCGTCTCGTCGGTCTCGCCCAGGACGTGCCGCCTCTCGCTGTGGCCGATGATGACATAACGGCAGCCGACGTCCTTGAGCATGGCCGAGGAAATCTCGCCGGTGAAGGCGCCGTTGTCCTCATGGTACATGTTCTGCGCGCCGAGGGCGATGTTGCTGCCGTCCAGGGCGGCGGCCACGTCGGTGAGATAAACGGCGGGGGGGCAGACGGCCAGGTCAATGGCGTCGATCTTGCCGATCGACTTGACCAACTCCCCGGCCAGGGCGACCGCGCCGGCCCGCGAGGTATTCATCTTCCAGTTTCCTGCTATGAACAGCTTTCGCGCCATCGAGTTTCCTTTCGCTGCCGTGGGCGACTGGGGCCTCAGACCGGCTCGGACGCCTTGGGGAAGCTGCCCAGCACGTGGATCTCGCCGCAGTGCTCGCGCGCCTCCTCCATCGCCCTGATGAAGTTGGCGTCCTCGGCGTGGCCCTCGGCGTCGACGAAGAAGTAGTATTCCCAGTTGCGTCCCTTCGAGGGGCGAGTGTCGATGTTGGTCAGGTTGATGCCGTGCTTGGAGAAGACGTTCAGCACTTCCGCAAGCGCCCCGGCGCGGTGCGCCGTGGTGAACATGACGGCCGTCTTGTCGTTGCCGGTGCGTCTGGCCGGCTCGGTGGCGATCACGAAGAACCGCGTCATGTTGTTGGGGTTGTCCTCGATGTTGGCGAAGACGATCTTGAGGTTGTACAGCTCCGCCGCCAGCGTCGAGCCGATGGCCGCCAGCCCATCGGTGGCGGCCGCCATCTCCGCCGCCTTCGACGAGCTGGCCACCGTCATCAGCTCCACCTTCCGGAAGCTGGTGGACAGCCACTTGCGGCACTGGGCGAACACCTCCGGCTTGGAGGCGATGGTGGCGATCTTCTCCGGCGCGCAGTTGGCCAGCAGGTTGTGGTGCACCTCGACCATCACCTCGGCGCAGATCGACACGGGCGTCTCGATGAACGAGTCCAGCGTGTCCACCACGCCGCCGCCGACGCTGTTTTCGATCGGCACGAGCCCCACGTCGCAGTGCCCGCGGGCGACCTCCTCGAAGACCGCTTGGATGTCCGCCAGCGGGCGGTATTCCACCGATGCGCCGAACTTCTGCTGGGCGGCCAGGTTCGAGAAGCTGCCCTCCGGCCCGAGATAGCCGATCCGCAGTGGGCGCTCCAGGGCGAACGAGCCGCTCATGAGCTCGCGGTAGATCGCCTTCAGCGTGCGTTGCGGCAACGGGCCGCGGTTCATCTCGGCAAGGCGCGTCAGCACCTCCTGCTCGCGGTCAGGCGCGTAGATCGGCGTGCCGTCGGCGAGCTTGGCCTTGCCGACTTCGATGACGACCTTGGCCCGCTCATTGAGCAGCTCGACGATCCGGTGATCCAGATCGTCGATCCTCTGCCGCAGCGAGTTGAGTCCGTCGGGCTTGTCTTTGCTTGGAGTTGTGTCTGTCATGTGGACGTCCGCCGGGGCGGGCGGCGATCCTTACCCGTTGGCAGAACCGTCCTTCTACAGGCCGGCCACCCCGCGGTCAAGGCGTTTTTGCCCGCCGGGCCGGGCCCAGCCGGCAAGGCGCTGTCATCTTCGCCGCCTGGCGTTATATTGTCCCCAGCCGGGCGCATGAGGCGCCGGGCGGAGGTTTGGATGGTGATGGCCCAGGCGGGTCGCTACTACGATGTGCTGCCGGCGCTGAGCGTACGGGGCGCGCCGCTTCGCCGGTCGATGCGGCTGGTGACCGTCGCGTGGATGTTCGGCGTGGTGTGGCTTTCGTGCGCCGGCGGCGAGCAGGTGCGGGCGTTCGCCAGGATGCTGGGCTTCAACGACTTCGCGTTCGGGCTGCTGGGGGCCCTGCCGTTTGTCGCGACGTTCGGACAGCTCATCGCGGCCATCGTCATCGAGCGCACGCGGCTGCGGAAGTACACCTTCATCCAGTGGGGCACGATCCACCGGTTGCTGTGGGTAGCCGTGGCGGCCGTGCCGCTATTGTGGGCCCCTGGGACGGCGGCGGTGGTCGTCGTGCTGGTCGTGCTGTCGGTCAGCCACTTCCTGGGGGCGATGAGCAGCCCCGGCTGGGTGACCTGGATGAGCGACCTGATTCCGCGGCGCGTCCACGGCCGGTACTTCGCCCGCCGCGCGCAGTGGGGGCAGGTCGTCCAGGTGATCGTGGTGATAGCGATCGGCCTGGCCCTCGACGCCGCCACCAATCCGGGCGAGGGCGAGACCCTCGCCGGCCAGCGCCCGCTGATGTGGACCATCTGCGGCATCCTGGCGATCGGCGGCGTCTTCGGGGCCATCGACATTCTCATGTTCAGGCGCATTCGCGACGTCGTCCCGCCGCGCGCCCCCCAGCCGCAGCCCGAACGATCCCTGCTGGCCACCATGCGCGAGCTGCTGATCGACCCGCTGCGGGACAAGGTCTTCCGCAACTACGTCTGCTACGGCGCGACGATCACGTTCACCGCGACGTTCGCCGGCTGGTTCTACTGGCGCTTGTCCAGCGAGGGCCTGGGCTTCAGCAAGCTTGGCACCAACTGCCTGTTCCTGGTGATAGGCCCGCTGGCGGCGATGATGGGAGCGATCTGGTGGGGCAGGCTCCAGGACCGCTGGGGCCGACGCCCGCTGTTGATCATCTCCACTATCGGCACGTGCATCTCCATCCTTCCGTGGCTGTTCGCCTCTCGCAGGCTGCCGAACCCCGCGTGGCTGCTGGCCGGCGTGGATTGGGCGTGGCGGCACATCGGCGGCGGTGGGTCGCTGATCTCAGCCGACGCGCCCGTCTCGGCGTATCTGCTGGGCGCGCTGGGCTGCGCGATCGGCGGGCTGTCCTGGCGGGGGGTCGGCCTGGCGCAGACGGGCGTCACGCTGGGCTTCGCCGCAGGCCAGGGAAGAAGCAAATACGTCGCAGCGTCGGCCGTGCTGATAAGCATCGGCGGCACTCTCGGCGGCCTGGCCGGCGGAGCGCTGGCCCAATCGTTGGAGTACCTCCAGCACAGCCCGATCGTCTTCGGGCCGTTCGAGTGGAACAACTGGCACGTGTGCTTCCTCGTGTCGGTCACCCTGCGGGTTGGCTCGTTGGCCTGGCTGGCGGGCATGCCCGACCCGGGCGCTCGACCGGTCAAGGCGCTGCTGCGACATCTCGGCCAGAATGTCTCGTCAGCCGTGACGGGCCGGCTGTTCTACCCGCTGAGAATCTTCGGGTGGACCAGGCCGACCGGGTCCGCCAAGCGCGACGAGGACAAGGGCAAGTAGCCCAGCCTCCCCCCAACGCGGCTGGGACTGGCTCTTCAGCCCGGCGCGCAATAGAATGCCCCGATGCCTCACGAGATCGAGATGAAGTTCAAGGTTCCCTCCCTGGCGGCAATGGCCAGGCGGCTGAGGGCGTGCGGCGCGAAGTACCTCTCCACGGTCATCCAGGATGACACATACTTCGACACGCCTTCGCGCAAGCTGCTGCGGGCGGGCTGCGGGCTGAGGCTGAGGACCGTCCGCCTGCTGCGTCGCGGCACGGGCCGGGTCGACGCCGGCGCGCTGCTGACGTACAAGGGCCCCGCGCGCAAGCGGGCCAAGGCCAAGATCCGCCTGGAGCACCAGAGTCGCGTCGAGGATCCCCTCGCAATCGCGGAAGTGCTGACAGGCTGCGGCATGCCGGCGGCGGTGAGGCTTCAGAAGCGCCGGGCGAGCTACAGGCTCGCACGCTGCCTCGTCGAGCTGGACGAGCTGCCGATGCTGGGGACGTTCGTGGAGATAGAAGGCCCCAGCGAGGCCGCGGTCCAGTCCGCCCGCCGCAAGCTGGAACTGGACTCCAGACCGATACGGTCTCACTACGTCCGGCTTGCGCTGACGGCGTGCGGAAGGGCAGGACGACGCTGCCGCGAACTGACCTTCGCCAACTGCCACGGTTGCCCCAGCCGACGCCGCTGAGCAGGCCGCGCGACGCAAGGAGCCGCACACGATGAGAACAGTCACGCTTCAACAGCCGAGGCGGATCGTCTTCGGCAGCGGCAGCGCCTGCGAGGCGGCCGAGTACGTCATATCGCGCGGGTGGCGGCGCGTGGTCGTTGTCACCAGCCCGCCGGTGGTGCCGGTCGCGGAGGCGTTCCTCGGCGCGGTCAGCCAGGCGGGCGCGTCCGTGACCGTCCACGAAGGCGTGGACCGCGAGCCGACCGTGGGGATGTTCGACGCCGCGATCGCCCAGGCTCGCGAGGTGCAGCCCGACGTGGTCGTCGGCATCGGCGGGGGCAGCGCCCTGGACGTAGCTAAGCTTGTCGCCGCTATGCACGACAGCGACCAGCCCGTCGCCGAGGCATTCGGCTCGGGCAAGCTCGCGGGGCGGAACACGCCGCTGGTCTGCCTGCCCACCACCTCCGGCACCGGCAGCGAGGTCTCGCCCAACGCGCTGCTGCTAGACGCCGCCGACGGGAGGAAGAAAGCCGTCGTCAGCCCGTACATCGTGCCGGACGCCGCCTACGTCGACCCGATGCTGACCGTCACCTGCCCCCCAGCCGTCACCGCCGCGACGGGAATGGACGCGCTGATCCACTGCATCGAGGCCTACGTCAACGTCAACGCCCACCCGGCAGTCGACCTGTACGCGATGGAGGGCATCCACCTGATCGCGGCCAACCTCGCCACGGCGGTCGAGCGCGGCGACGACCTGCCCGCCCGCGAGGCCATGGCGCGGGGCAGCCTGTACGGCGGGCTGTGCCTCGGCCCGGTGAACACCGCCGCCGTGCACGCGCTGTCGTATCCGCTCAGCGAGATGTTCCACCTGCCGCACGGGCTGGCCAACTCGGTTCTGCTGGCCGACGTGATGGAGTTCAACGCAGCGGCCGCCCCGCGACGCTACGCGGAGATCGCCGCGGCGATGGGAGCGGCAAAGGGCCGCGATGAGGCCGCCGACGCAGCCGCAGCCGTCCAGGCCGTCAGGGACCTGGCCGGGCGGATAGGCATGGCCAAGCCGCTCCGCGAGCTGGGCATCGGCGAAGACGCGATCGTGCCGATGGCCGCCGCGGCGATGAAGGTCACCCGCCTGCTGGTCAACAACCCCCGGGCGATGACCCAGGGAGACATCGAGTCCATATACAGGAAGGCGTACTGAACAATGAGTGCAAACAGACGCAGGCCCGCGCGGCGCGAGGGCGTGATCGTGCCGATGGTTACGCCGGTGACGAGCCGGTTCGAGCTGGACGAGCCCGCTGTGCGGCGAGTCGTGGACTATTTTCTCGCCGGCGGGATCGGCGGGATATTCGTGGTCGGCACGACGGGCGAGTCGGCCTCGCTGTCGCCGGACATGCGCTCGCGCCTGGTCGCGGTCACCGTCGAGCAGGCAGCCGGCAGGGCCGACGTGTACGCCGGCGTGAGCGGCAACTGCCTGGCCGAGTCCGTCCGGGCCGGCAACGAGTACCTCCAGGCCGGCGCGAACGCGCTGGTGGCGCACCTGCCCTTCTACTATCCGCTCAGCGACGAGGAGCAGCTCGACTACTTCACCGCGCTGCTGGACGCCGTCGACGGGCCGCTGGTGATCTACAACATCCCCATAACCACGCACATGACGATCCCGCTTGACGTGGTCGTCAAGCTCGCCGACCATCCCAACGCCGCCGGCATCAAAGACTCAGGCCGAGACGTCGACCGACTCAAGGACCTGATCAAGCTCCTCGGCGACCGCCAGGACTACCCGGTCTTCGTCGGCTACACGGCAATGGCCGCCGAGGCGCTGAAGCTCGGGGCCGACGGATACGTGCCCAGCACGGGCAACATCGCACCCGCCCTGTGCAGCGACCTGTACGCCGCCGCCCGCGAAGGCAGGCAGGCGGACCTCGACAGGTGCCAGTCACTGGTGAACGCCGTGGGCCGCGTCTACCAGGGCGGGCGAACGCTGGGCCAATCGCTTGCCGCCCTGAAGGCGCTGATGAGCGCCGCCGGGCTGTGCGGGCCGGACGTGCTGCCGCCTCTGCGGACGATGGACGAGCCGGCCAGAAGGCAGATCGTCGAGACGATGGAAGCCGAGGGACTGTCCCTCGCGGAGCTGGTGAAATGACCGCTGCTGCTGACAGGTCCAGGGCCGACTCGCCCGCCAAGCCGCTGCTGGCCGTGACGATGGGCGACCCCGCCGGCGTGGGCCCGGAGCTGAGCCTGCGGATACTCGCCGACCCGTCGGTGCTGGCTATGTGCACGCCGCTGATCTTCGGCGACGCCGACGTGCTCGCCCGCGTGGCCGAGCAGTGCAAGCTCCCCCGGCCCGCGGAGGTTATCTCGCCGGAGCGCCTGTCCCAGTCGCCGCCGGTCGCCGCGCCGGCGGTTGTGGACTTCAAGGCTATCGCCGCCGCCGCCGTCCAGCCCGGCCAGGTCAGCGCTGACTGCGGCCGGGCCGTCTACACGTACATCGAGGCCGCCATCGCCGCCGCCACCGCCGGGCATGTCGCCGCCGTCGTCACCAACGCCATCAACAAGGAGTCGCTCAACGCCGCGGGCGTGGATTTCCCCGGCCACACGGAGATCTTCGCCGCGCTCACCGGCGCCGAGCGCGTGTGCATGATGCTGGCCAGCGAGAAGATCACCGCCAGCTTCGTCACCACGCATGTGGGCTTCGTCGACGTGCCCGGCCTGCTGTCGCGGCGGAGAGTGCTGGACGTAATCGAGCTGACCGATTCGGCGCTGCGGTCGATCAAGGGCCGCCACCCCAGGCTGTTGGTCTGCGGGCTGAATCCGCACGCCGGCGAGCACGGCCTGTTCGGCCGGCGCGAGGAGCAGGAAGTGATCGAGCCAGCCATCGCCGACGCCCGCGCCGCAGGCATTGACGCTGCCGGCCCGCTGCCGCCGGACGCAGCCTTCCTGCCTGCCCGGTTGGCCGACGCCGATGCCATCATCTGCATGTACCACGACCAGGGGCACATCCCGTTCAAGATGCTCGCGTTCGACACCGGCGTGAACATCACGCTCGGCCTGCCGATCGTGCGAACGTCGGTCGACCACGGCACGGCCTTCGACATCGCCTGGCAGGGCGCCGCCAACCCCACCAGCCTCATCCAGGCGATCCGCTGGGCGGTCGCGCTGGCCGCCGGGCGGCGCGGCAACAAGGACAAATGATAGCCATCATCGCCGACGATCTGACCGGGGCGGCCGAGCTGGGGGCCGTCGCTCTGCGGTTCGGCCTAGCCGCCGAGGTGCAGACGGGCGAGCTGCTGGCCAGCCCCGCCGACGTGGTGATCCTCAACACCGACAGCCGCCCGCTGCCGCCGGACCAGGCCGCCCGCGCTGCCGCCGCTGCCGCCGCCGCCGTCCGCGCCGCGGCCGAGTGGGTCTACAAGAAGGTGGACTCGGTCCTTCGCGGGCCCGTCATCGCCGAGATTGCCGCCGCCTTGCCCGCCCTCCGCCTGGACCGCGCGCTGCTCGTCCCGACCAATCCGTCGCTGGGCCGCGTCATCCGCGACGGCCGCTACTACGTCCAGGGCCGGCCGCTGGACGAGACCGGCTTTGCCGCCGACACCGACTATCCAGCGGCCACCAGCGACGTGCTGGGCCTGCTCGGCCCGAGCGACGAGCTGGAACTGGCCGTGCTCCGCCAAGGCCGGGTCGTCCCCGCGCGTGGCATCTTCGTCGGCCAGGCCGAGACGACCGCCGACCTGGCTAAGTGGGCTGGCCAAGTCGACTCGCGCACGCTGCCGGTGGGCGGTGCGGAGTTCTTCGCCGCCGTCCTAGCCGCCCGCGGGCATAGTCCCGCAGCGGCCGGCGCGGCTGAGGCGCCGCTATCGGGCGGGCGGCTGTTGGTCTGCGGCTCGAGCCCGCCGTACGCACGCAAGACGGCTGAGCTGGCCCGCGCACGCGGAGTGACCGTGCTGCCCATGCCGGCCGATGTTCTCTCGGCCGCCGCGCCCGCCGCGGAGGCGATCGGACGCTGGGCCCAGGCCACCTGCGACGCCTTGGCCGGCGGGGCGATGGCGATGGTATCCATCGGGCACGCCGAAGACCGCGCCGTCTCGCCACAGATGCTCACCGCGCACCTGGCGGAAGTCGCAGCCGCGATCCTGGACCGCCGGGCCGTGAGCCACGTCTGCGTGGAGGGCGGCGCGACCGCCTGGGCGCTGGTGCGGCGGCTGGGCTGGACTCGGCTGACCGTGCTCCGAGAGCTCGCCCCGGGCGTCGCATCGCTGAAGGTCTGCGGCCAGGACGGCCCCGCGGTCACCATGAAGCCCGGCAGCTACGACTGGCCGGCGGATATCTGGCCGGCGAAGCGGTGATTTGGCGCCATGAATGGGACGGACTCGATGCGGTTCGGACGTAGGCGATCAAGAGACGCGTGCGCCGGTCGAGTGCTACCATGCCTAATACTCAAGGCGAATGACTTCCCGCTTTGCCTCGTACGTGGTGAACTTGAGCACGAACCCTCGCAAGCTGATCTTGAACTTCATCCCCTTGGCGTAGTCCGGGAACCGCTTGATCCCCCCAATCAGGTCACACTCACCGAGGAAAAGGTCCAAGGCTTCCAGGTACTCGTTGGCCGTGGACTTGGCATGGGAGGCAAAAAGGATAATTCCTGGCGATCGAGCTAACGGGAAGCGGCGGTCATTCCAGAACCCGTTGTCCAACGTCATAAGAAGGTAATTCTCCTGGCAACAAGCCCCGTAGATGTCTTCGTCGGGCCTGCTGCTCCTTGAAACCTCTTCGAACGCGCGGAACTTCCGGTAGTTTGCCAGGGCAATCCTCAGTTCCTGAGGCAGGTTTCGATCCAGGAAGACCCGGACCTTCCTTTTGGGAGGCGTCCAAGCCAGCCAGTATTCCTTGAACCACTTGTCAAATGCTGGATCTTGTTTGCGGAGCGATGCGAGATATCCGTTGATCTTCACGTTCACCGCGGTTCAGTTGCCAAGAGCCTACCCACAAGACTAGAGCATGTCCGGTCCTGTAACAACCGCGAAGATGAGTGGCCCGAGCAGGATTCGAACCTGCACGCCCACAAAGGGGCTAGGGATTTTAAGTCCCTTGCGTCTTCCAGTTCCGCCACCGGGCCTGCCGGCTTCATTGCGAGGGGCGGGATTCGAACCCACACCCCTTTCGGGACCAGGACCTAAACCTGGCGCGTCTGCCAATTCCGCCACCCTCGCGAACTCGCATCCGTGGCAACGGTTGGGATTATCTCCGAAGCCCTCAACGTTGCCAACGGTTTTGCCGTCAGCGACATCTTCGGCCGTCGTCGGCGGGGCGTTTACCACGGCGGCGGGGTTTTTCGGTTGTCGCTGTCGGCGGTCGCAGCTACGATACGTCCCAGCCGGCCACGCGAGCCGGCCGCCAGACGCCTCATCTCAATTGTTCCGCAGGCGACAGCGAGGGCAAGCCGGTGGAATCCGGCCAGGTATGGTGAGAAGGATCTGACCATGAGTCATCCAACCGCTCAGCGCGCCGGTCGATGGCGCCGGCTGTTGCCATGGGCGGTGAGTCTGGCGGTTCACGGGGCGTTGGCGGCCGTGGCGGCTGCGGCCGTGCTGACCGCGGCGGCGTCCCGCCCGCGACAGGTCAGCGCCGCCGGGCAACTCATCTCGGCCGAGCCGGTAAGGAGGATCGCCTCCGCCCGCCCGCGCAGGTCCGCCGGTCGTCCGGCGCGCCCCGCAATGAGTGACGTCGCCCGGCGCAGCGATCCCCTGCGGTCTGTCCCGGCCGGCAGGGGCGGCGCCGAGCTGGTCGCCCTGTCGCCGGCAGCCGGCGCTATGGCCGAACTCGCCCCGGCCGCGGGCGTCTACAGCGCGCCGCGCAGCAGCCTGCTCGGCGCCGGCGGCAACGCCAGCCATGTCGTCTACGTCATCGACCGCTCCGGCTCGATGATCGACAACTTCGAGGACGTCCGCCGGGCCGTGCTCGCGTCGATAGGGCGCCTGAGCGAGGCGCAGGACTTCCACGTCATCCTGTTCGCCGAGGGGCGGGCGATCGAGCATTCCCCGCGCCGCCTCGTGCCGCCGACCGAGGCCAACAAGCTGGCGGCGGCGGACTTCCTGGCCTCGGCGCGGGCGGGCTTCCAGAGCGACCCGATCCCCGCGCTGCGACGGGCGTTCGACGTGCTGGCCGCCGCCGACGGAGGCGGCAAGCTGATATACCTGCTGAGCGACGGGGCCTTCCCCGACGGCCAGGCCGTGCTGAACATGGTCCGGCGCCGCAACGCCGACAAGCAGGTGCGGATCAACACTTACTGCTGTGCCGCGGCCGACGCCGAGGCCCGCGCGCTGCTGCGGCGGATCGCCGTATGCACCGGCGGGCTGAGCCGCCGGGTCGGCGGCGAGCGAGGGCCCTGACCGACTGAGCGGAGAATCGACAGCCAATGCCCGAAGGCGTCAGCTACTTCAACATACTGTTCGTCAAGTGCGGCCCGATCGGCTGGGCGCTGTGGCTGCTCAGCGTCGTGACGCTGGCGGTCATCATCCGCCAATTCGTCGCCATCCGTCGCGCGACGCTGATCTCACGCAGCCTGGCTGAGCGAGCGCGCGAGCTGCTGTCGCGCCAGCAGCACGAGCACGCCCAGCACCTGGCCGCCGGCGAGATGGGACTGTTCGCCCGGATGCTCGCCGCGGCGCTGTCGCGTTCGGCCCGCGGCTACGGGGCGATGGAGCGGGCGATGGAGGAGGCCGGCGGACAGGAGGCCGCCCGCCTGCTGCGGCAGGTGGAGTGGCTGAACCTGATCGGCAACGTCAGCCCCATGATGGGCCTGCTCGGCACGGTGTGGGGGATGATCCTGGCGTTCTTCACGATCATGCAGCAGGGCGGCATACCGCACCCCGGGGCCTTGGCCGGTGCGATCGGCACGGCGCTGGTCACCACGCTGGAAGGCCTGACGATCGCGATACCCGCCCTGGCTGCCTACGCCACGCTGCGAAACCGCATCGACATGCTCTCAAACGAGGCGCTGATCCTCTGCCAGGAGATGATCTCACTGGCCAAGCCGCCGCGACCACGCGGCGCCACCCGGCCCAGTCAGAAGGGAACATACGCACCTGCGGGCAGAGAGGCAGTGAAGGCGGCGAGCCGGTAGACTCCCGCGCGAGGTATCGCCGACCATGGCCGGCTTGACAGGCAACTTCTGGCGGAGGCGAAGCGGGACAGGCGGCGTGTCGTTTAACATGACCCCGCTGATCGACTGCACGTTCCTGCTGATCATCTTCTTCATCCTCGCCAGCCAGATGGCCTCCGACTCACTCGCCCGCCTCGAACTGCCCGACCCGCGCGCCAGCCAAGCCCTGCCGGGCGACGTCAGACAGTCCAGCCGAGTCATCGTGAACGTCATCTCCGCCGAGCCGCCGGAAGGCCTGGTCGCCGCCGGCCAGCTCGGCCAGGCGAGCGCGTACAAGGTGGACGGCCGACTCATCGAGATCGGCGACGTCGACACGCTGACAGCCATCATCGCCGCACGACGGGCCGAGTCGCCCGACGGCAAGGTCTCCGTGGAAATCCGCGCCGACAGGCGCGTTCAGTTCGGGCACGTCCAGCCGGCGATGGACGCCGCGATGGACGCCGGCGTGACGAAGGTGAACATCACGGCCCTTCTGGAGGGCGGCGGGTCATGAGAACGGCTGTGGGCGGCATCCTGGGCGGCGTTGGCAGGCGGCTCAGCCGACGGGGCCGGCCGGGCGAGCCGCCCTGCAAGATGCAGCCGCCGCTGACGCCGATGATAGACGTGACCTTCCTGCTGCTGCTGTTCTTCCTGCTGGCCACGACCTTCCGCCAGGCCGAGGGACAGATCGCCGGCGCCCTGCCGCAGCGAATGGACGCGGTGACACTCGACCGCAACATCATCAAGCCGATCCGCATCGCCATCCTGCCGGCGGACGGCGACGGCGGGGCGGTCTACCGGCTCGCCACGGGCGAGTCGTTCGCGGGCCCGGACGAGCTTTTCGCCAAGCTCGCCTCGCTGCGTCGCGCCTACGGCAGCGACCAGGTGCCGGTGGCCATCCAGCCGCGGTGGGACGTGCCATGGCAATACGTCGTGGAGGCCGACAACCAGGCCCAGCGGGCCGGGTTCAGGACAGTGGGCATCGCCTCGCCGACCTGACGGCGGCGCCGGAGGACCGCAAGTGCAGTTTGCCCGCCTGATCGCCATTCTCCTGCTCGTTGGCGCGACGGCCTCAGCCAACCCTGCCGCCGAGACGGACATCGACCGCCGCATCGCCCAGGCAGCCGAGTGCGGCGACCCGCTCGACCGCGAGAAGATCCTCGCCGCGGTCTCAGCCGATCTCGAGGAGATGCTGTCCAAGTTGTCCACGGCGCCGGACGTCAGCGACGATGGTCTCCTGCGACGGGCCCGGCTGGAGCTGAAGGCCGCCGAGGTGGACGGCCTGCTTCGCTCGGCGCCGTACGCCACGCGGCTGATGCAGCTTTGCGGCGACCAGGCCGACCGCCAGGCGCTGGCGGGCCTGACGGCCTCGGCGTCGCAACGCCTGGACGCACTGCTCCGCGAGGCCGACTCGACGCTGGTGGTCTGGCGGGGCGACTACCACAAGCTCGTCACGGTGGTGGCCGACCTGGAGGACCTACGCCGCACGGCCGCCTACAAGGCCGCGTGGGTTGCCCTTTATCGCGGGCTGGCCTGCTCCGGTGAGGAGTCGACCGCCGCCTTCGCCCGGGCCGAGCAGCTCGCCCGCCCCTTCGCCGAAGGCCAGGCCGACAGCGGCGTGAAGAACTGGTCGCTGCTGGTCTGCGGCGTCGCGCTGCGCGAGCTGGGCCGGCACGACCAGGCCGACGCATCCCTCCAGGCCGCCGCCCGGCAGGCGGACGACGCCGTCCGCGTCGAGGCGCTCTATCAGCTCGCGCGCAACGCCATCGACCGTGCGGTTGACGCCTCGCGCCGCCAAGGCGCCGCGGCTGCGGAGTTCGCCCGCGCGACCGAAGCCGTCCGCTCGTTCACTCAGGCGGCTGACGGCGCCGCACTGCGGTCCGCCCTGCTGCCCCAGCGGCTCCATCTCACCGCAGCCGAGGCCGCCGGCGACGCGAGCAGCCGCCGCGAGCACCTCCAGCAGGCACAGTCAGCCATCGCGCAATACGCGCTTAGCCGCCCGCTGGAAGAGCTGGACGACAGATTCCTTCGCATCGTCGCCGAGGCGTACGAGGGGGCGAACGACTACGACGAGCTGAATTCCGTGGTCCTGTTGGCCCTGGCCACCGCGGCGCAGGAGCGGCGCGACGAGACTGCCGCCGCGCCGCCCCCGGCGCTGCTGCTGGAGAAGATCCTCGCCCGCGACGACGACCTGTCGGCGGCGATTCGTCCGTTGGCCGTCTGGCGCCTGGCGACGATCAAGGCGCAGTCCGGCGCCAACCTGACCGCCGCCCGCCTGTTCGCCAGGCTGGCAGCCGAGCACGCCGACTCGTCGCTCGCCCGACCCGCCGCGGTCAATGCCGCGTGCTGCTACAACAACCTGCTCGCCCGGACGGCTGCGACGGGCCTGCCCGTCGGGCCCCAACTGCGC
>CAYUYH010000032.1:0-15021 GCA_964449175.1 uncultured Planctomycetaceae bacterium | reverse complement strand
GCGGGAGCCCCGCCGCGCCTCACCACGGCCGGGCCTTGCCGGGCGGGTCGGGTGTGCCTATCATCGCGGCCGTGAACAAGGAGACGCCCCAACAGCTCGATACGCCGGCCATGCGGCAGTACCGCCAGTTCAAGAGCCAGTACGGCGACTACCTGCTGCTGTTCCGCATGGGCGACTTCTACGAGATGTTCTACGACGACGCGAAGACGGCCTCGCGCGTGCTGGGCGTGGCGCTGACCAGCCGCAGCAAGGGCCCCACGGCAGTGCCGCTGGCGGGCATACCCTACCACGCGCTGGACAGCTACCTCGCCCGGCTGGTGAACGCGGGCGTGCGCGTAGCCATCTGCGAGCAGGCCGAAGACCCCAAGCAGGCCAAGGGCGTCGTCCGCCGCGAGGTGACGCGGCTGGTGACGGCGGGGACGCTGGCCGACCAGACGCTGCTGGATCAGCGCGAGGGGAACTACCTGGCCGCGGTGTTCCTCGACCACGACGGGCAACTGACCGCCCCCGCCGCCGGGCAGGATGACAAGGCCGAGCGCGACGCAGCCGGGCTTGCGTGGGTGGAGCTGGCCAGCGGGGCGTTCTGGGCGATGACGACCTCCCCGCGGCACGTGCTGGACGAGCTGGTGCGGATCGCCCCGGCGGAGGTGATCTTCGCGGAGGGTTCCGCAGCCGACGGGCGGGACTTCCGCGAGCGACTCGCCCAGTGCACCCGCGCGGTGGCCACCAGCCGACCGCCGTGGGCGTTCGAGGCCCGGGCGGCCGGCGACGCGCTGAAGGAGCAGTTCGCCGCGGCCACGCTTGAGGGCTTCGGCTTTCCGCGATGGGACGCGTCGGTCTCTGCTGCGGGGGCGATCATCGAGTATCTCCGTGAGACGCAGCGGACGGCGCTGGGTCACATCGGCTCGCTGCGGCGGTTCGAGCGCGGTGATCACATGGCCATCGACGGCAACACGCTGCGATGCCTGGAGGTTCACCGCACGCTGCGGACGGGCAGGCGGGAGGGCTCGCTACTGGCGTGCGTGGACCGGACGGTGACGGGCATGGGCGCCAGGCTGCTGGCCAGGTGGCTGACGTTCCCGCTGACCGGCTACAGCGCAATCTGCGCCCGGCTGGACGCCGTCGAGGAGCTGACGGCCGACCGCCGCCGGCTGGGCGAGCTGCGCGAGCTGCTCGACCGGACGGCCCAGATCGACCGCATCGCCGCAGCCATCGCGATGGAGCGCGTCCGCCCGCGCGAGCTGGTGGCGCTGGGGCAGACGCTGCGCGTCCTGCCGCAACTGGCCGACGCACTGGCCGACTGCCAGGCGGACCTGCTCGCACAGCAGCGCCCGCACCTGACCGGCCTGGACGCCCCGGCTGAGCTGATCGCGCGGGCGATCGACGCCGACTGCTCGCCGAACGTCCGCGACGGCGGGGTCATCGCCGCCGGCTACGACGCCGAACTCGACCGTCTGCGCCGCGTCGCCGCCGACGCGCAGAGCTGGCTGGCGGAGTACCAAGCCGCCCAGGCCCGCCGGCTCGGCATCGCGAACCTGAAGGTCGGCTACAACCGCGTGTTCGGCTACTACATCGAGATCACCAACGTCAATCGCGACAAGGCGCCGGGCGACTACGTCCGCAAGCAGACGCTCAAGAACGCCGAGCGATACATCACCGACGAGCTGAAGCGGTACGAGTCGGAGGTGCTGTCTGCCGGGGAGCGGGCCAAGGCCATCGAGGCCAGACTGTTCGAGCAGGTCCGCGAGCAACTGGCCGCCCACGTGCCCGCCTTCCAGGCCGCGGCTGAGGCGATGGCCAACGTAGACGTGCTGGCCGCTCTTGCCCAGCTCGCCGTCGAGCGCGATTATCGCCGGCCTGCGATCACGCAGGAAAATGTCCTGCACATCACCGCGGGCAAGCACCCCGTCCTGGCCGAGCATCTCCGCGAGCAGTTCGTGCCGAACGACGTCCGCATGGAGGCCGGCGACCGCAGGCTGCTCATCATCACCGGGCCTAACATGTCCGGCAAGAGCACTTACATCCGCCAGACCGCCCTGCTGGTGCTGCTGGCGCAGGCGGGCAGCTTTATCCCGGCAGAGTCGGCCACCATAGGCCTGGCCGACCGGATATTCACTCGCGTGGGGGCGGCTGACGAGCTGACGGCCGGGCTGAGCACGTTCATGCTCGAGATGGTGGAGACGGCGAACATACTCAACAACGCCACGCCGCGCTCGCTGGTGATACTCGACGAGGTGGGCCGGGGCACGAGCACCTGCGACGGGCTGGCGCTGGCGTGGGCGATCTGCGAGCACATCGCGCTGCGGGTCCGCTGCCGGACGCTGTTCGCCACGCACTACCACGAGCTGACCGAGCTGGAGCAGTTGCTGGACGGCACGACGAACCTGAACGTCGCCGTGCGCGAGTGGGCCGACCAGGTCGTGTTCCTCCATCGCATCGTCGACGGCGGCACGGACCAGAGCTACGGCGTGCACGTCGCGCGCCTCGCCGGCGTGCCGAAGGAGGTGATCGAGCGGGCGCGGGCGATCCTGCCGCAGCTTCAGGCGCACCTCGCCCGCGGGCTGGACATGCCCGCACTGGCCAAGCGCGCTGCCGCCGCCGCGGCGCAGATGGACCTGTTCGCCGACGCGCCGACGCGCATCGCCCGCGCGATCAAGGACGCCGACCTGGACAACATGACGCCCCTGGCCGCTCTGGACTTCCTCCGCAAACTCAAGAGTGAGTTGTAGCGTGCCGCGGGCGTCCCGCCCGCGTGTCGCAAGGCCGTCCCGGCCTTGCCGGCACGGTCAAGATGACCATGCGACGCACGGCCAGGATGGCCGTGCCACCACAATCTTGCGCATGCCGCTTATTGCCTGGTCGCGCAGACGACAGCCGTGAGGATGTGCATGGCCGCGGCGTCTCGCCGGAAGGGCTCGGCCAGGTGCGGCGCGACGGCGGCGAGGTAGTCGGCGTCCAGCTCCAGCAGCGGCGTGACGCGAATGTCGCCCCAGCCTGCATCGGCCAGCCAGGCGGCCAGCTCATCGCCGCGCGCGCGGTTCGGACCGCCGGAGAACCGTAGCCGGCTATACAGGCCTGGCGAGTAGCGGTAGATGTTCAGCGGGTCGCGCCGCCGCAGCCAGCGCGTGTGGGTCTGGAAGTCCGCCACGGCCAGGAACACCGCCCCTCGCTCGGTCAGGTCGCCCAGTTGCTCGATCGTCCGCCGCGGGTCGTCGAAGTGCTCGAAGGCGGCCTGGCTGACCACGACGTCCGCCCGCGGCAGCTCCGCCGCCGAGATGTCGAAGTCGGCTCGTTGCACGTACCGCAGCCGCCCGTCGGTCCCCGCTAGCGCGGCATCGACGGCCCGCAGCAGCTCGGCTGCATCCTCGTCCGAGCACCGCGCCTGGGCGAGCAGCAGCTCGTAGACGGCCGCGCCGGACCGCCGGGCCAGGGGGAATTTGTCGAAGGCGGTGTACTCAGCCGCCCCTGCCGCCAGGGCGAGCAGCCCCGCGCCGAGGTCCGGCCCGGGGCCCAGCTCCAGGACGGCCTTGCCGGTCCAGTCATAGTCCCGGCCGAGGTACCGGCGAAGATACTGGCGCCAGCCCCGGAAGACGGAGGCGTCGTAGTCGGCTGCTGCCTGGGCGTCGCCGGCGAATGGTCGGGGGCGACTGTAGGGGCGGATCGTGTGGCGGAGCTTGTTCCCCGCCAGTGCCGCCAGCCCAGCCAGTCGCCAGAACCAGTTAGCCGGGGCGGCCGGACGCAGTTTGCGCGGATTGGAGTCCATCGGCGTCTCCAGCCCTGCCCGGGCGCGTCAGCCGCCCCGCGGCGCGCAGCGGATGAGCGAAAAGTCCCCGTCCCTGGCCGCGGCCAGCACAGAGCCCATGTACATATCCACCGTGGACGCGTCCAGGGGCACGGGCATGTTCTTGAGCTTGCTTTCCAGGGCAGGGTCCTTGGCGGCGGCAATCGCCCGGGCGATGTGCGTGTCGTCGAAGCCGGGCAACTCGCTCAGCCGCGTCGGGCAGCCCAGCGAGGCTGCGAAGGTCGCCATCGCCTCGGCGACGGCCAGCCCCAAGTCCCGGCCGGCCAGCTTGGCTAGGTCGGCGGTCAGCAGGCCGGCCTTGGTGAAGATCGCGCCCACCAGCCGCAGTTGCCGCTCGATGGCTGGGGCGAACAGCACGGTGTAGTACGGGTTCATCAGTCCGCAGGCCCGCCCGTGCGCAGCGACGTCCACCAGCGAGAAGCTCGTCAGGTGCCCGCCGTTGGTGCCGCCGACCATGATGGCGTATCCGCCGAGGTCGCTGGCCAGGCCCAGGGCCTCGCGGGCGGCGCGGTCGTGCGGGTCGGCCAGGGCGGCGGCGGTGTGATTGACCACAAGCTCAATGCCGGTCAGGGCGATCTCGCCGACCTGATCGAAGTTGCGCTCGGCGGCGCCGTAGAACACCTCCAGGCAGTGGCTGAAGCTATCGAGCGCGCCGTCGATGGTGAGATCGCGTCCGGCGGATTCGGTCGCGGCGTAGTCGAAGACGGCCTTGGGCGGCACGATGGCGTCGTCGATGATGAGCTTCTTCTGCCCGGCGACGGGATCGGTGACGTTGGAGTACTTGGTCAGGTGGGCGGCTGAGCCGGCTGCCGTCTGGACGGCCAGCATGGGCAGGAGCTCCACGCCGGTCTCCGCCAGGGCAGCGGTCACCTTGCCGACGCCGAAGTAGGCCTCGAGTCGGCCATCGCGCTTGCCGAGTGCCGCCAGGACGTTTGCCGCCTTGGCTGCGTCTATCGTGCTGCCGCCGCCGACGGCTACGATGCACTCCGGGCGGTGGTGCAGGATGCCGCTCTCGATGCGATAGACGTCTTCGTAGAGGCTGTTGGGGCGCGAGCCGTCGACGGGCCCGCCGGCGAGCACGTCCAGTTGCGCCGCGCGCAGGTGGCTGAGCACGCCCTCGACGGTCGGCCTCAGCCAGTCGCTGGGGTTGGCGATCACCAGCACGGAGCGCCCCAGCTCGGCGGCCATCGGCCCGGCCTGGGCAATTGCGCCATACCCGAACGCGAAGTCGGCGCCTTTGAACTTCCTGAGCAGTTCGGCGGCGATGGCCTGAGCACTCATGGCGGTTTTGCCTCCGGGCGCCCGGTCAGGTCGGCACGGTGGCCTCACCGGGCGGGGTTTTCCTGCTTCCAGGCCCTGCCCAGTGGCCTGGGCCGCGCCAGGGGCATCGTCTACCACTCAATCAGCGACAGAGAAAGTACAAAATCTTATCCTACCACTTGCCGGGGTGGCGGCATGGGGCTAGTATTTTGCCGTGGACCGGACACGGCGGCTCCCTCCACCGTCGTGATTGGGCGGCATCCTGCTACCCAGAATCCGGTCCACTTGAGTTGAGCAGTCCCCTCCCGTCGCGGCCCCGCACGGCCTTCAACTGGGTTGCCGGCGGCGGCAACACACCAGCCGGCCGAAGCGCAACGTCGATGTAGCCTCCTCGCCAATAAACGCTTACGCTCTCGGCGAAGCACCGGCGCCCAGGTGCGATGCCGGGAGGAATCTGCTTGACCTCGCGGCGGTTTGCACATTATGATTAACATGGAAAGGCTTGGGCCTTGGCCGGCGGCGACGAAGACGCCCCGGCGAGGCAAGGTCCGTACGAATAGACGGCCAAAGGTGGTTGTCGACAAGCAGGCCGTCAAGCAAGACGGCGCTCGCGCGCTGCCGACGGTGGAAGGAACCAATGCGCTCGGCGGCACGTTGGCGCTGCCACGCCGCCTCGTCAAATGGCGAGGAGAAACACGGCACGAAAAGGGCGTCGCGGCGCCGAGCGTCGATTACTCGCCCCGCTGTGGGGCGAGGCCTTCGGGTCATAGAGTTCACATGAGCCAGCGTTGTACCAGTTCTGAGGCGGTTCAACGGGTGTGCTTTGCGGGAAGGGCGTCGCTGAGGCGGCTTCGCTCGCCCGTTGAGTTTGAGGTCTGCCCTTCTAGGGCTACTGCGCCTGATCGCCGTGCGTCCACCCCCAATGTCCAGTCGGCGGGTCGGTAGCGGCGTGGCTTGAGTGAGTCTGTCCCGGGGTGCGTCCGACGAGGGCCGTCTCGCCGGCAATTGCTCGCCTGCTTGTCCATGGCAACCGTTCCTGCGGCATTGCTTTGAAAGGGTAACGCGCCATGGATTCATCTCTACTGCTGGCCGAGTTCAGCCCCGAGCAGCTTGTGGCCCTGGCATTCGCCGCGGCGATCGTCGTGGTCCTGATGGCTGGGGGCGGGGTCTGGGTGATACTGCGTGGCCGGCGGGCGGCTGCGGAGAAGGAGCTGGCCGCCATGCGGGCGGCGGCTGAGGCCGAGGCACAGAAGATCATCGCTCAGGCTGAAGCTGAGGCCAAGACTGAGTTTATCAGCCGACGTGAGAAGTTCGATGCCGACACCGAGGCCACCCGAGTGGAGCTGCGAGCCGAGGAAAAGCGCCTCTCCAAGCGGGAGGACATGACCGACCAGAAGCTGGAAACGCTCAACACCAAGGAGCGGATGCTGGAGGCGGCTGAGCGAGCCGTCGCCGAGCGGGAAAAGGGCATCGTCGCCAAGGACCGTCACCTCAACGAGCTGATCGCCCAGCAGAGAAGCCAGCTTCTGAAGGTAGCCAACCTGTCGATCGATGAGGCCCGCGCCATGCTGCTGGAGCGCGTGGAGAAGGATATGGAGGACGAGACCGCCCGGCTCATCGAGCGGCGGCTGGAGGAGGCCAAGGACAATGCCGAGGGCCAGGCCAGGGAGGTAATCATCACCGCCATCCAGCGTTATGCGGCCGATCACACCTGCGACTCGACCGTCTCGACAGTCGACATCCCTTCCGACGACATGAAAGGCCGGGTCATCGGGCGCGAGGGCCGAAACATCCGCGCGTTCGAGAAGGCCACGGGCATGGACGTGATCGTCGACGACACGCCGGGCGTGGTCGTGGTTTCCGGCTTCGATCCGGTCCGGCGCGAGATCGCCCGCCGCAGCCTGGAGAAACTGATCCAGGATGGGCGCATCCACCCCACCCGCATCGAGGAGATAGTCGCAGCCACGGAAAAGGAAGTCAGCAAGCAGATCCAGGAGGCCGGCAAGGCGGCTGCCGTTGAGGGCAACGTCCGCGGCCTGCACGGCAAGCTGACCGAACTCCTCGGTCGACTCCAGTTCCGCACGAGCTATGGACAGAACGTCCTGAAGCACTCCATGGAGGTGGCCTACCTCTCGCAGGTGATCGCCGAGGAGCTTGGCCTGAACGGCCAGATTGCCCGGCGCTGCGGCCTGCTGCACGACATAGGCAAGGCCGTCGACCACGAGGTCGAAGGCGGCCATCCGCAGATAGGCGCCGACCTGTGCAAGCGATACGGCGAGCGTGACGAGGTCATCAACTCCGTCGGCGCCCACCACGGCGACCTGGAGGTCACCAGCGTCTACACGCCGATCGTCGCCGCCGCCGACGCGATCAGCGCGTCGCGCCCGGGGGCCAGGCGAGAGACCCTCGAGCGATACGTCAAGCGCCTCCAGAAGTTGGAGGAGATCGCCACGAGCTTCGAGGGCGTCAAGCAGGCGTACGCCATCCAGGCCGGCAGAGAGGTGCGCGTGATAGTCGACGCCGAGAACGTCGACGACCGCCTCTCGGCCAAGGTCGCCCGCGACATAGCCAAGCGCATCGAGGATGAGATGGAGTACCCCGGAGAGGTGAAGGTCACCCTCCTGCGGGAAGTCCGCTGCGTGGAATACGCCAGGTAGCCCCGGCCGGCGCAAAAGACAGGCGGCGGGTGGCGACCCGCCGCCGTCCGACAGCGCCTGCCGAGGAGAATCCCTCTTCTGCCCCATTTACTCGGCTGAATCGCCGCCCGCCTTTAGCGACGCAGGGGAACAATGCGGGAACTGTGTCGACCTAAGGCCTCTAGCGGAAGACGATTGAGAGAATCCCCCAGGCGGATGTCCCGCAGGCTAGTCCCAGGAGACGTCCTTGAGCTGAAGCTCGATGGAGGTGCGCCCGCGGAAGTCGTTTATCACCGGCTTGGCCGCGACGTCGACGACGTTGACGCCGACGAGCCTCTCGGCCAGCTCGCCCATCGAGAACCCCACCGCGCGGAACGAGACACCGTCCTGCGAGAGCATCAGGCTCAGCACGCCGCCCCCCCTGCCCATGCGCCGCGGCTGGCCGAGGACCTTGCACCCGCGCACCGCGACGATCGGCGGCGGGTTGCCCTGCCCGAACGGCGCCAGGCGAGACAGGTGCTCGACCACGTTGTGGCTGAGCTGCGGCAGCGTGGCCTCGGCGTCCACGTGAAGGACCGGGGTAAGCTGCGCGTCGTCGATGTGCGCGTTGGCGTATGCCGTGAAGGCGGCTGTGAAGTCAACCATCCGCCGGCGGTCGATCCTCACGCCCCCGGCCATGGCGTGCCCGCCGAAGCTGTCCAGGCACCGCGAGCAGGCAGCCAGTGCGTCGCGCATGTGAAAGCCGGGAATGCTCCTGCCGCTGCCCTGCCCGCCGTCGCCGTTGAAGGCCACCAGCACCGCAGGCCGGTTGAACCTGTCCACCAGCCGCGAGGCGACGATGCCGATAACCCCGCCGTGCCACGACTCGCTGGCCAGCACGATGGCCCGGCTGCCCGGATCGTCCAGCCCGCGGGCGCGCACCATTTCGACGGCCTCGGCGGTGATGGCTCGCTCCACCTTCTGTCGCTCGGCGTTCTGGGCGGCCAAGTAGTCGGCGATCTTGGCCGCCCGGTCGGGCGGCGCGTCGGTCAGCAGCTCGACCGCCAGCCGCGCGTGGCCCATCCGCCCGCAGGCGTTCAGCCGCGGGGCGAGCAGGAAGCCCACGTGGTACGCGTCGAGCTTCTCGCCGTCGAGCCTGGTCGAGTGCAGCAGTGCGCGGATCCCGGGGTGGGTGGTGTGGGGCAGGCCTCGCAGGCCGTAGACGGCCAGGCTGCGGTTCTCGCCGACGAGCGGCACGACGTCGGCGATGGTCCCCAAGGCCGCCAGGCAGGTCGCCTCCAGCAGGAACTCGCGGATCGGCTGATCGACGCGGCTGTTGCCGCAAATCTCGACGGCCACCTGCCAGGCGAGCTTGTAGGCAACGCCTGCCCCGGCCAGGTATGGGTTCGGATACTCGCCGCTCGGCACGGCTGGGTGGACGATCACGTCAGCCGGCGGGAGCTGCTCGCCGGGCGAGTGGTGGTCGGTGACGATCACCTCCATGCCGGCAGCCTTCGCCGCGGCTAGCGGCTCGTTGGCGCTTATGCCGCAGTCCACCGTGATCAACAGCTCGGTGCCCTCCTCGGCCAGCTTGGCGATGGCCTCGGCATTGACGCCGTAGCCCTCCTCCAGGCGGTGAGGCACGTAGAACCGCACGTCGGCGTCGACCAGGCGGAGGATCGAATGCAGGATCGCCACGCCGGCCATGCCGTCCACATCGTAGTCGCCGTAGATGACGATCCGCGCCTTCCGCGCGACTGCCGCCGCGACGCGCCGGGCGGCCTCGACGCAGCCGCTGAGCATCTCAGGCGGGTGGAGGTCGCTCAGCTTGGGGTTCAGGAAGGCCTTACCGGCCTCGGGGTCGGTAATGCCGCGATTGGCCAGGACCTGGGCGACGATTGGGGCCGTGCCGACCCGCCGGGCCAGCTCAGCCGCGCCGTCATAGACCGGCGCCACCTCCCAGCGCTCGACACCATACCTCCATGAGTGTGAAACCATGACGATCCCTCGCCGCCTAGGGGCAGTGATTATAGTGCGGGGCAGGGAGAATGTCGAAGCGCTAGTGGCCTGCCTATTGGGCTACCCACCCGCCGTCGACGCTGAGGATCGCGCCGGTGACGTAGCTGGCAGCCGGGCTGGCCAGGAAGACGACCGGCGCGCGTATCTCGTGCATCTCGCCCCAGCGGTCCATGGGCACGCGGCCTATGATGTCGGCCGCCATCTCGGGGTTCTCCAGCAGCGGGCGGTTGATCTCAGTGGCGAACGGGCCGGGGCACAGGGCGTTGGCGGTCACGCCGGTTTTGGCCAGCTCGACCGCCAGCGTGCGAGTCATCTGCGTGACGGCGCCCTTGGAGGACGTATAGCTCACCCGCCCGGCCAGGCCGACCAAGCCGACCGACGAGGAGACGTTGATGATCCGCCCGAAGCCGGCCTTGACCATGTGCGGCGCGACGAGCTGGCAGCAGTTGAACACGCCGGCGACGTTGACGTCCATGATCCGGCGGAAATCCTCGGGCTTGATCTTCTCCAGCGGCGCGCGGACGTTGATGCCGGCGTTGTTGACCAGGATGTCGATTCGGCCAAAGGTCTTCATCGCCAACTCGACCATCGCGGCGACGCTCTCGCGGTCGGTCACGTCGAGTGAGACGGGGACGACCTTCCTGCCCGTGCCGGCGGCGATTTCCTCGGCTGCGGCGCGAATCTCGCCCTCGGTCCGCGCGCCGATCACCACGTCGGCGCCGGCCTCAGCCAACGCGATGGCCATCTCCTTGCCCAGGCCCTTCGAGCCGCCGGTTACGATGGCCACCCGACCGGTGAGGTCGAACATGTCGCTCATGGTCACTCCTGACCGCTAACGCGGTTGTGGTTGGCTGGTCGACTCGTTGACTCGTGAACTCGCCAATCAGTCAATTGGTCAATCGGTTACTTGGCGGGCCGGCAAACCGCGCTGACTGCACTCCTGCTGATTGACCGATCGACCGATTGACATGCGGGCCGGTCAACGAGTCAGCGAACCAACCAGTTAGCGAGCTAACAGAGCCGTTATGGCGCCTTCCCGATGACGGCGATCTTCAGCTCGTCGGCCAGTGCCAGCGTCGCCGGCTTGTCGACGATCAGCGTCTTGCCGGCCTCGACCACCAGGCAGGCGCATCGCGCGTCCTTCAGGTGCCGCAGCGTGCCCGGCCCGATGGTCGGCACGTCGAATCGCATGTCCTGCTTGGGGCGGGCGACCTTGACCATCGTCCAGCCTCCGGCGCGGCACAGCCTGCCCGCCCGGCGTATCATCGCGTCGGTGCCTTCGATGGCCTCGACGGCGATGATGTCGCCGTCCTTGACCGCGACGGTCTGGCCGACGTCCATCTCGGCGCTGGCCCGCGCAATCCGCCAGCCGAACTCCGCGTCGCCGGCCAGGCCGCCCGGCAGCGGCGCCGACGTCATCACGCCCTCGCCGGCCAAGTGCTCCTGGCAGTACTTCACGCTGCTGACCAGCTCGATCCCCTCGTCTCTAAGTTCCTCAGCCATGGCGATGAGCACGGCGTTGTCGCGCCGGTCCTTTCGCAGCTTGAAGTACCACACCCTTATCGCCCGCAGGTCCGGCAGGTTCCGCAGGGCCGCCAGCGGCGAGTACATGTCCTTCTTCCGCACGCCGCCAATCATGACCGCCTCGTGCACGCCGCGGCGGCGCAGCAGCGACAGCCAACTGCTCGGGCGCGCGATGCTAAACCAGCGGAATTCGTCCGCCATAGCCGCAAGCCTGCTGGAGGCCAGGCCCGCCAGGCCGACGACAACCAGCGGGTGACGCGCCTTCCGCACGCCGGCTGCGATGAGGAACGGCAGCCGACCCGAGCCGGCGATCAGCCCCACCGGCCAGCCCTGCTCAGCCATCAGTCGCTCTCCCGGCGGTCCGCGTCGCCCGGCTCGTCCATCCCCAGGCGGCGCTTCAGCGCAGCCACCTCGCGCGTCAGCTTGCGCACCGCGGTGCGCAGCTGCGGCAGGCGCGAGATAGTCATCCACGCCCGCTTCGCGTCGGCAAGCGGCATCGACGGGCTGCCGCCGATCTGCATGCCCGCCGGCACGTCGCCGACCACGCCTGTCTGGGCGGCCACTTGCACTCCGTCGCCGATCTTGATGTGCCCGACCGAGCCGCTCTGTCCGCCGAACACGCAGTAGTTGCCCAGCGTGGTCGAGCCGGCGATGCCGCTCTGGGCCACCATCAGGCAGCCCTTGCCCACCTTGGCGCCGTGGCCGATGGCGACGAGGTTGGAGAACTTCGTGCCGTCGGCGATCACCGTCGCGCCCATCGTCGCGCGGTCGATCGCGCAGCACGCGCCGATCTCCACGTCGTTGCCGATCTCGACCCACCCGACCTGCGGGATCTTCTCGTGTCTGCCGGCGTGCGTGGCGTAGCCGAAGCCGTCCTGCCCGATCGACGCGCCGGCGTGGACGATCACGCGGTCGCCCAGACGGCAGCCCTCGTAGACCGTCACGTTGGGGTGCAGCGTGCAGTCGCGCCCGATGCGGCAGCCCGGCCCGACGTAAACGCCGGGGTACATCACAGTGCCGTCGCCGATCTCGCAGCCGGCGGCGATGGTCACGAACGGCGCGATCTTCACGCTCGTGGCGATCTTTGCGGACGGGTCGATGTTTGTGTGCGGGTCGACGCCGTCGAAGTGAGGCCGGCGGAAGCCGTAGAAGGCCACCATCGCCTCCCGGAATGCGAAGTACGGGTCGGCGCAGCGGATCAGCGCCGGGCCCGGGCCGGCGTAGTCCGCGGCCACGAAGACCGCCGCGGCCTTGGTCTCAGCCATGTGGCGCTCGTACTTGGCGTTGGCCAGGAAGCTCGCCTCGCCGCTCTCCGCGGCGTCCAATGCGGCTAGGCCGCGAATCTTGCCGCCGCCGTCGCCGACAAGCTCCCCGCCCACCAGCTCCGCAAGCTGCGATATGGTCATCTCACGCATATATCTTCACACCCTCGCAGGAAGAGACAGTAGGTCGGTGCTTGCCGGAGGTCAAGGGAGTACAGAATGGCTGGCGGCCCTCCAATTGGCTTTGACCCGGACGGGCTCCCCGATTACTATCGCGTGTGAGGTTAGGCACATGGGTCGAACGCCGTCGCCAATACGGGTCCAGAACCATCTCTTCACTGATGACCACAAGAGCGACCTGCGCGAATTGGCCAAGAGGAATGGCGCGAGGGTACCTACTCGGGGAACTCGAAGGCGCCGCAAGATCGCATTCGGATGGTATGGGGGGAAATACAGCCATCTCGATTGGCTGCTTCCTCTGCTGCCGGAATCCCAGCACTACTGTGAGCCTTTTGGAGGCTCTGCCGCGGTCTTGCTCAACCGCAAGCCGTCTCCAGTTGAGACATACAACGATCTCGATGCCGATGTAGCCAATTTCTTCCGCGTCTTGAGAGAGCAGAAGGCTGAACTGACTGAGGCGATAGGGTTGACTCCTTTCTCAAGGGAGGAGTTCTGCATCGCGTGCGAGAAGACCCAGGGCATCTCCAACTTGGAACGAGCGCGCCGGTTTTTCGTGAGAGCCCGACAGGTGCGAACCGGTCTCGCGCAGACTGCTTCCCTTGGGAGGTGGGCCAACTGCAAGAACACCAGCAGAGCAGGCATGAGCGGTGTCGTCTCAAGATGGCTGGGCAGCATCGAGCAACTCCCGGAAATCGCCGAGCGGCTGCTTCGCGTTCAGATTGAGAACAGGCCGGCACTCGAAATCGTGAAGCTCTACGACAGCAAGGGCACGCTGTTTTACTGCGACCCCCCCTATCCCCACGAGGCCCGCGGGGACTCGAAGGCCTACGGATACGAGATGAGCGACCGCGAACATCGAGAGCTTGCTGCCGTGTTGAGGAAGGCCAAGGGCAGAGTTGCGGTCTCAGGTTACCGGTGCAAGCTCTATGACTCTCTCTACAAGGGTTGGAGCACGCATCACGCGCCTGCCAAGGCTTGCCATTCAGTCAAGCGGGTTCGCCAAGAGGTTCTCTGGACAAACTACTGAGAGACGGCAACATGCCTAGCAAGCACCCCGGGTCCCTCGCGCTGGACGCCAAGAGGATTCTTGAGGGTTCCTGGAAACACATTCAATCGGGGGCAGGCGATCGTGCATCAGGTTCCGTGCCGGAGCGGATTAGGGACGCCATAGAGAAGTCCATCAACTCCTCCGTGAAGACCTATAGATACGTTCTACCAACGCAACTTCTAGCCAAGTTGGCCAATCCGTCCCTGGACTGTCGGGTTGTGCAGCAAAGCGCCGAGATGGAGGGATCGTATGACGCGCGAACACTCTGCAGAAAGGTAATCGTCCCGTTCGACCGCGAGAATCACAAGGTCTTGGGGGGCTCGGGAGACCCGTACGTGAACAATCCCCTCAGGATTCCCGCCATAACCAAGCAGCACCGTTCGGCCCAGATGCACCCTGAGGGCTTCGATGCCCTGTGCGAGGTTCTGGAGTACGTGGAGAACGACCAGGCCCGGTGCAAGACCGTTTTTGACATCGTGTTGGCAGTCATCTTTGAGCGCCTCCAGAAGGTCGAGATTGTCTACCCGGTCCCGAACAGGTCCAGTTTGGCCCAAGTCGCTTCAGTTGTGGCGACCTTCCTGTCCCATCGCACTGGGGGCGTCAGGATGCAGGCGGTGGCTGCAGGCTTGTTCGGTACGCTGGGGGCGACGCTTGCCATTTTCGACCGGGTGGTCAGCCGCCATGTGAACGCGGCTGACTTGCGAACGGGCAGCGCGGCAGACTTGGAGTGCCTTGCAGAGGATGGGTCCGTCGTGATGGCTGTAGAGGTCAAGGATCGCGAGTTAACCGTGACAGATCTCCAGGACAAGCTGGAGTCGGCCCGCCAGAAGGGTGTACAGGAGCTGCTCTACCTGGTTCGAGGAATGGTCAGAAGCAGCGACGCAGAGAAGGTGAAAGACATCTCCGTGCGCCAGTTCGCCACGGGACAGAACATCTACGTCTGTGACTTCACCCAGTTTCTCCACTCGGCTCTCATAATCCTGCGAGAGAAGGGGAGGCGCCTCATGTTGCAGAACATAGGGGTCGAACTTGACAAACGCGCCGACCTCTCCGACCGTCAGGCTTGGCGCGATCTGCTCGCATCACTTTAATCGTCCCCCTCTCTGCTAGTCGCCCAGTCGCCCGTCGCGGAGGTGGAGGATGCGGTCGGTCTTCTCGGCCAGTGCGGTGTCGTGAGTGACCATGAGTATGGTCTGCCCGTCGCGGCGGTTGCAGTCTCTCAGGAGGGATATGATCTCCTTGCCGGCGGCGGAGTCGAGGTTGCCGGTGGGCTCGTCGGCCAGCAGGACCGGCGGGCGGTTGATCATCGCC
>CAYUYH010000031.1:0-15062 GCA_964449175.1 uncultured Planctomycetaceae bacterium | reverse complement strand
GTGTTCAGGAACTCACCGGGCACGGCGCCCTTGCCGGCGTCCAGGACGCTCTGGAGGATCGCCGGCAGAATCCGCGCTACCAGCTCGGCGACGACAATCCCGCTGGCGTCCTCGGATGAGACGTTCTCCAGCACGATCTCCGGCACCTTCACCGTCACCGGCATGGGCGAAACCTCCGGCAGCAGGTGGAACGTGGCTGAGACGTTCTTGATCACGACGCGATCGACCTTGACCTTCTTGCCCTCGGGCTTCTCTTCCTTATCCTTGCTGCCGAAGCGCTTGAGGTTGTCGAGGATCTTGCCGATGTTGCTGCCGCTGGCGCGCTGCTCGATGTACAGATCCAGCCCGTCCAGCTCGAACCTGCTGACCTCGATGGTGTCGGACAGCAGGCTTCGTGGCACGACGGCCACGTGGAACTTGCCGGAGGTCAGGAATCGCTCATTGTCGGAGAAGCCTTCGGGGTTGTCAGCCCGCAGCCCGTTCATCGTCAGTTGGCCGCTGAACAGGCCCAATTTCAGGCTGTCGAGTCTGGTCTCGACGCCCATCGCGTACGTGCCGCCCTTCTCCACGCCGTATTTGGCGACGGCGTCGATGCTGATGAAGGCAATGACCACCGCGATGATGACGATGGCCAGCAGCACAATCAGTATCCGCCACAGTTTCTTCATGACTGCATCCTTTCGGTTGAAATGACGCCGTATTGGGGCCGCCGCGGGCGGCCGGACATGCGCCAAGGCATTATACCCGCCGGCGCCGCAAGGGCTACTGCCGTCGCTGGCGCTGTTCGATCGCGCCTTCCAGAATCCTGAGTAGACCATCGACCGTCGGCTCAGCCTTGCCGGCGGGGGCAGTTGTGGGCTTCTCCTCGGCCGGCTGGGTGGTCGGCGGCGGTTCCTCGCCGCGGCGGGTCAGGTCCTCCAGCCTGCCCATGGCCTGCTCGGCCAGGAGGGCCTTCATCGCCCTGTCGAGCAACGGACGGATGTCAACCTCGGAGGTGTCCAGCCTGGGCCTCAGCCGAGTGCCGGAGATGGGAATCTCCACGCGCGCCCCCTCCAGCAGGCGCGCGTACTCAGCCGCCGGACCGGTCACGCCCAGCCGCTTTAGCAGCGCGGAGCGAACCGGTATCGAGACGATCAGATTGAGCGTGTCGTCGAAGTTCACCCGGCCGCGAAATCGCAGGTCGAAGTTCTTGCCAAAGAGGATGGTGAAGTTCTCGTAGGCTATCCCGCCGGCGACGATCTGGAAGTCAACTCCCTCAGCCGCCGCTGGCAACGGCTCGCCGCTTGGCAGGCCGGCGATCGTCAGCAGGCTGGCGAGGAAACCCGCCGGGCGGATGGTCATCTGCTTCAGGTCCAGCCGGCCTCTGCCTTCGCCGGCGGTCTTCAGATCCTCGCCAAGCGGCAGGCGGAGTCCCTCGACCACAAGCGACACCTTGCCATCGATGTCAGCCAGCCCGGCGAACAGCGGGTTGACGCGGCTGAGCACTTCGTGGCTGAACTGCCGGCTGATCTCGACGTCCTGCAGCAGCGTCAGCGAGCCGGGCAGGCTGAAGACGGGCTGCTCGCCGCGCAGATCGACCTCGCCGGCCAGTCGCAGCGTGCCGCCGGCGGCGGCGATCTCAGCCGTCGGGAGGACGACCCGCGCATCGCTCATCCGCGGCGCGAGCCTGGCCTGGCCCAGATCGAGGTCATACGCCTTGGCCGAGCCCCAGCCCACGGCGACGGCGGCGTCCAGTCCGCGGTATGGCGGCTTGGCGTCCGGCTGGTGCAACGGCCCGGCGATGTGGAACTCGCCTCCGGTCTGGCCGGCTGGGGCGAAGACGCTTCGCAGTTGCGGCGCCAGTGCCTCAAGCAGCGGCCCCATTCGCTCCCACGAGCCGTCGTATCGCCCGGCCAGGTCCAGCGACGGCGAGCCGCGCAGGCCGCTGACCCGCCCAGCCATCTCCAGGCTCAGTAGCGGCGGGGCGGCCCGCAGGGCGAAGGCGGATATGTCCATGTTGCCGGCCTTGGTGTCCAGCGAGATGTCGTGGACTATTCTCACGCTGTCCTGCCGCAGGCCCACCTCGCCGGCCAGCATGTCCAGGTCGCGCACCTCGAACGTCCCGGCCAGCTTCGACAACTTGCCGGCGTCGGCGACCGCGCCTCGCCAGTTGCCGCTGATTTCGCCGGTCAGTTGGACCCGCCCGACCCGCAGCGCCAGGCCCTGAAGCTTCATGTCGCAGTGCCCGTCCAGGCCGGCGTCGTCGAGGTTGGCGTTCAGGTCGATCGCGGCCTGGCCGGCGAGCTCATTGGCGCCGATCAGCGCGGCGAGGGGCGCGATGTCCAGCTCCGAGCCGGTCAATGTGACGTGACCGCTGGCCGAGGCAAGCGACGGCCGGCCCTGCCTCGTCAGGCCGAACAGCGCGACTTCGCCGCGGAGCGGCTTGCCGCCCGGCATCGAGCAGCCGAAGGTCGCCTCGATGTGATCGAGCGTGCTCAGGCTGCAACTCAGGCGGATGTCGGTGATCTCGTGCGTCTGCCCCGCCGGCCCGGCGATCCGCAGGCTTCCGCCGTCCAGCAGCAGCTTGCCGGTCGGGTCCGGCAGCGGTCGCTCCCGTCGCGGACGCCTCGGCCGGGTCGGCTCCAACGCCTGCGACAGCGAGACGCGGCCCTGCTCGTCGACGTACAGCGCGGCCGACGGAGAGGCGATCTCCACCTGCTCGAAATCCTCCCACGCCCAGATCGCGTGCCACAGCCCGCGGTCGTAGCGGACGGATGGCACGGCGAGCACTTCTCTGCCGTCGGCGTCGAGGACGCGAAGGTCGCGGACCTCGCACGGCCCCAGCCACGTCAGCGAGAGCGCGCCAAGCTCGATCCGCCCGCGCACCTGCCCGTCGGCGATGCGCTGGGCGAGGGACGTGCCCCAGCCGGTGGACAGCACGTACGGTGAGACATACGCCAATACCACGCACAGCAAGATGAGGACCAGCAGAACGCGCAGCCAGCGCCTGCGCTTGCGGACAGGTCGCTTGGCTGAGATGCTGACCCTCGCGTCGGTTGACTGGTTCGCGCACATGCCTTCCGCCCCTGGCGGCTCGCACTGCCGCCGCACGCCGGCTCTCCGGGCAATTCTAGCGGCCCCGGCCGCCTGCTGGCAATGGGGAGGCCCGCGCGACAGATGCCCTTGTCAGAATCGCCGCTGTCCCGTAAACTGGCCTGTCTTGGTCCCAGTTGCAGGAGTGAATACGCATGGCCATCAAGGCAATCGATCTGCGTCGCGGCATGGCGGTCAACCACAAGGACGGCATCTGGGTGTGCATCGACAACCAGAAGGTCGCCAAGGGCAACTGGCGCAGCTATCAGGTTATCCAGCTCAAGAACATCCAGACCGGCCAGCTTATCGAGGACCGGTTCCGCGTGGACGAGCAGTTCGACCAGGCGATGCTCGACCGCAAGGAGATGGAATACCTCTACTCCGACTCGTCCGGGCACGTGGTGATGGATCCTGACAGCTTCGAGCAGACCGCGCTGGCCGAGGAGCTTATCGGCGACGCCAAGGTCTTCCTCGCGCCGAACATCCGCATTCAGGTGGCCTTCGTGGACGGCAAGGCGGTCACGGCGGAGCTGCCCAACACGGTCGAGCTGGCCGTCGTGGACACCCCGCCGCAGGTGAAGGGCGCCACGGCCACCAATCAGCTCAAGGACGCGCTCTGCGAAGGCGGGGCGAAGGTCCGCGTGCCACCGTTCGTCGAGAACGGCACGGCCATCAAGGTCGACACGCGCACCGGCGAATACCTGGGCCGGGCGTAGACCTGGCGATCGGAGCATTCCCCCATCTGAAGCATCGCTGCGACCGCGGCGATGGTTGCATTCTCGCCCGGTGCGGCTAGACTCATGCGCCATGAGCGCGGTCGTTATCATCCCTGCGCGGTACGCCTCGACCCGTCTGCCGGGCAAGCCCCTGCTGGCTGAGACGGGTAAGCCCCTGATCCAGCACGTGGTCGAATCGGTCAGCTCGGCCAGGCGGATCGACCGCGTCGTCGTGGCCACCGACGATCAGCGAATCGCCGACGCGGTCGCAGCCTTCGGCGGCGAGGCGATCATGACGCGGGCCGACCACCCCTGCGGCACAGACCGGATAAACGAGGCCACCGGCAAGCTTCACCTGGCCGACGACGACATCGTCGTCAACGTCCAGGGCGACGAGCCGGACATGCCGCCGGAGTGCGTGGACAAGCTCGTCGATCTCCTCGCCGCCGGCGACGCGCCGATGGCTACGCTGGCTACGCCCCTGGCCGAGCAGCACGTCGACGACCCCAACAAGGTCAAGGTGGTAGTCTCGGCTGCGGGCAAGGCGCTGTACTTTTCGCGCAGCCGCATCCCGTACGACCGCGACGGGGCCGGCGACGTGAGCTACCTCCTGCACCTGGGGATATACGCCTATCGCGTCGGCTTCCTGGGGCGGTTCGCCGCACTGCCTCGCACGCCGGCTGAGCAGGCGGAGAAGCTCGAGCAGCTCCGCGCGCTGGAGAGCGGCTTTGATATCCTGGTGTCGGTAGCGGACTACGCGGGGGCCGGCATCGACACGCCCGATGACTACGCCGCATTCGTCGCGCGAATGGCAGCCGGCAAGAGGGGCTAGAAGTGGTTTCGCAACCTGTCTTGGGGCGCGGTGGGGCTCCCGCCCCGCCGCGTGGCACATGCAAGGCATTGCAGGTGGCGGAGCCGGAGCCCCGCCACCCCCCTATCCAGTCATGGAACCGGGGCTAGTCGTCCGTCTTGGCTGAGGCGACCTGGACGGCGAGGGGGTGGGAGCGGTCGTAGACTTCCTTCAGCCGCGTGGTGGTCAGGTGCGTGTATATCTGCGTGGTCGAGAGGCTCTGGTGGCCTAGGATTTCCTGCACGCTTCGCAGGTCGGCCCCGGCGTTGAGCATGTGCGTGGCGAAGCTGTGGCGAAGGACGTGCGGGCTGACGCGCGAGTCGATGCCGGCGACCTGGAGGTACCTCGTCAGCTTGCGGCGGATCGAGCGGTCGGACAGCCTATTGCCGACCTTGTTGAGGAACAGCGCCCCGCGTCGGCCGTTGCGGGCGGCGCCGTTGCGCATGGCCAGGTAGGCGGCGACGGCCTGGATCGCCTTGCCGCCGATCGGCACCAGCCGCTCCTTCTTGCCCTTCCCGCGGATTCGCAACGCCTCGGAGAACTCGTCCAGGTCCTCGATGTTCAAGGCGACCAGCTCGCTGATGCGCAGGCCCGCGGAGTAGATGGTCTCCAGGATGGCCTTGTCGCGCGCGCCCAGTATTGTCGACGCGTCAGGCGCCTCGAGCAGGGCGGCCACCTGCTCGATGTCCAAGCACTTGGGCAGGCGCTTGTCCTGCCGCGGCGTGCGGATGACGCTCAGCGGCGAGGTCTCCAGCCGCCCGGCCCGCACGAGGTGTTTGTAGAAGCTGCGAAGCGAGGCCAGCTTGCGGGCGACGGTGGACTTGGAGTAGCCCTTGTTTCGCAGCAGCGCCAGGTAGCCGCGGACCTCCATGGGCGCCACGGCCAGGATGCGCTTCTCGAACTCACAGGCCGGCGGCGGGGCGTCGCCGCCCGTGTCGTCGGCGCCGCAGAGGAACCGGCAGAACTGCGTCAGGTCGGCTGAGTAGCATCGGACGGTGTGGGCGGAGAATCCCCGCTGGCTGTCCAGGTACTCCAAGAAACGCGCGACGATCGGCATCTGCCACATAGTCACACCACAGGCAACCGCGCCCGGCTCGCGGGCCGGGGCGCGGGGGCTACCGCCGCGTCTCCAGCGCGTTGGCGTTGAGATCGCGGCCTTGGGAAGCGGCCTGGCAGGCGGCCTGGAAGCACAGGGTCGCGGCGTCGACCCAGTCCAGCCCGCATCGGCCCTGCTCGGCCAGGCGCCAGATATGGTCCATCACTTCGTTCTCGCGGCCGGAGCCGTAGCGGAAGACGAACCGCCGGCCTTCCGTGGCGAGTGCGAGTGTCCTGGTTGTCGCGGCTGTCGGTGTCATCCGCCCGCGGGTTTCCTTGCCATCCCGACCGGGCCCGTGCCGAGGCGGGCATGCCCTACTTATCGGACGAAAGGCGGAAAAACTGCAGCATTCCCAGTGGCTGCAACGGGATGCGGCGCCCCTTGCCGCCGCCGTCGGGGCGGCTGGTGCTGGCAGGTAAGCGAGCGGTCGCGGGTGGGGGTGCTTGTGCTATACTCTGCCGGGCTGGCGGCCAGCCGGCGAGAACGGTCAGATGGCTCATAGCGATCCGAGCGACACACAGCCGCGGATGACACTCGGCGAGCACCTGGAGGAGCTTCGCCGGCGGTTGATCTACGCCCTCGTCGGCCTGGCCGTGGCGATGGGCGTGTCGCTTGTCTTCGGCAAGGCGCTGATCGACCTGTTGGCCTGGCCTTACGTGAAGGTGATGGGCGAGCGAGGCGCCGACGACCAGCTCGCCGTGCTGTCCGCGACCGCAGCCGTCGCGGTCTACTTCCGCGTCTGCCTCATCGCGGGGGCGGTGCTGGCCTCGCCGTGGGTCTTCTATCAACTGTGGATGTTCGTCTCCGCCGGGCTTTACCCCGCCGAGAGGCGATACGTCACCTACGCCGTGCCGTTCTCCGTGGCGCTGTTCGCCGGGGGGGCGGCCTTCTTCCTGCTGGTAGCCGCCGCGCCGATGCTGCGATTCCTGATCGGCTTCAGCGGCTGGCTCGGCGTCAGACCGATCATCACGCTCAACGAGCACATCAAGTTCGTCACCGTGATGATGCTGATCTTCGCCCTGACGTTCCAGACGCCGATGGTGGTGCTCGTGCTGGCCAAGATGCGCCTGGTGTCGATGCGGACGCTCAACAAGTACCGCCGGCACGTTATCGTGGCGATCGTGATCCTGGCGGCGATGGCTACGCCGCCCGACCCCGTTGAGCAGGTTATCCTGGCCGTGCCGATGTACCTGCTCTACGAGCTGGGCGTGCTGCTGGCGTATCTGTTCGTGGGCAGACGCAAGCCGGACTAGACGTGCGGATCAGAATCCGAAATCCGCAGCGAGCGAAAACGCGCCTGGCGTGACGCAGACCGCATGTGAGCCAGGCCGTGCGGGAAGGGCGCTAGTCCTTCGAGTCTGTCTCCTGCTCGTCCTTCTTGTCGGAGTCGGACTTGGGGGGCTGCTCGATGTCCTTCTTGACGCCCTCGAGCTCGTCCTTGAATAGTCGCAGGCCCTTGCCCAGGCCGCGGGCGAGTTCAGGCAGCTTCTTGCCGCCGAACAGCAGCAGAATGACCAACAGGATGAGGATCCCCCCGCTCCAGCCTATGTTCTCGAAGATGGCCAGGAGTGTCGCGCCCGGCAAGGCTGTCTCAGCACACATGGGCTACCTCGTGATTGACGTTGTCGCGGTTGCGGTCTGGGCCGACCTGGGCGACCGCCCCACAGCCGGTACTTGGTGATTATAGGCAACCGGCCAACCTCCAGCCTAGGCAAAAGCCCTCCTCGTCTGGCCTGGCGGCTGGGCCTTGGGCTTCTGCCGCGGCCGGCACTCCGGGGGGCCAACTGTCCACACAGTGTATGTGCCGCTAAGGCAACGGCTTGCGTCACATGCGGCCCATGCAGAGTGCCGCGTTGCTACAATACCAGTGCAGCACGCCGCTTGGGGAGCTGGCGGAGGAGCCTACCAGCCCGGATGCTCGACGGGCGATCGGGTTTGTTACTTGGGGCGCAAGAGGAGACCTACCATGAAGTGCATCCTCGCACTGCTGTGTGCTCTCTGTCTTGTCTCAACGGCCAGCGGATATCCGACACTGGACTACTGCGTGACCCACACGGGTACCTACACGCCCACCGGCATGACCACGCCGGTGGATCTGTACACGTTGAGCTTTGCGGTCTCGCCGTACGAGGTAGGGGCCATCGTCTTGGACGTCGGGAGTGACTACCTTGGATACGGCAGCAATCCTTTTCAGGTAGGCGTCGACCTGGGGGGCATGATGGTGTATTATGGAACACCCACGGCTGAAGACGCCGCAGCGCTGTCCGAGGCGACCTTCGCGCGCCAGGCCGACAGCCACTTCCTGTTCCCCGGCAGTTGGGTGCCGGCCGTCTTCGTCCCCACGGAGAGCAACGACGCGAGTCTCGGTACGTACGTCGCCCCCAACGGTTTCACGGAGATCCGCGGCCTGGGCGGAATGAGGGTCGCCACAGCCGTGCCAGTGGCCTATCGTACCCAATCGATCGACGTGGCGAGCGTTGCCATTCCTCAAGGCAGCGCAGTCTACTTCAGCGGGCAGATCGCAGATTCCATGGGCCACGTGAGGGATATCGACGACATCCAACTCCCCATGCCGGGGCAAAGCACCTGGATCGGGCCGGGGGCGGGCGGGACGATACCGGGGCCACCCACCGACCCCAGCATGCGCTCGGACATTCCAGGCAACTGGTCGGGAGGGGTTCTGCCCGGCCCGCTCGATGACGTGCGAATCCAACTCAGCGGGGCCGAGACCCTGGTGGCTGGCTCCGCCCACGTGGGCAGTCTCCTGGTGGATTCACTGTCGGATGGCACGTCCTTCCACGTTCCGGCTGAGGTTGATCTTGTTTCCACGGGGAGCATCATCGTCGGCGCCGGCGGCACGATGACGGCCGTCCAAGATGGCAACTGCCAGGCCGCGCTGTTGGCCCTTGGGATGGACGCAGGCTCGCGTGGCGTGTATGAGCTGAGAGAGGGAAACCTGCTGGCGGAGTGCGTGCAAGTCGGCGTTGGCGGTGGAGGGCAGATGACGCAGACCGGCGGGAGTCTACAGGCAGCCTACGCGCTCAGGGTGGGAGGATCCGTTCGGCCGGCCTGGTCGTCCAACCAGAACTACCACATGCAGGGAGGTCAACTGGAAGCTGGGACCCTCAATGTAGGGTGGCGCACAGCCGGAACCTTCCGGCAGACGGGCGGGTCGGTGACCGCGGGAGAAGTCCGTATCTGGCACTCCCTGTCGAGGTTTGACCTGGAAGAGGGGCAACTCCGGACCGACCGACTAGTCGTTGATTCGGGTATCTTCAGGCAGACAGGTGGGCTGGCCACTGTTGAATCAGAACTTGTCCTGGGCGGATGTCCCATCAGTCCAGGAGCCTACGACCTTAATGGCGGGACCCTTTGTGTCGGCAAGATCGTAAAGGGGCCTGGGTATGTCGACTTCCACAACAATGGCGGCGTACTGATAGCGGGTGAGATCGCCGGCGCAATGACGGTGACGGCCGGCCGGACCCATGTGCAGACGATGGACTCGATCTTGACCAACGACGGCGGGGTGGTCTGCCCCGGCAACTCGATCGGCATGATGAGCCTGGGCGGCTTCGAGCAGGTCTCCGGCACGCTCGAGATAGAACTCGGCTCGCTGATGGAATTCGACAAGGTAGAGATAGCCGACGCCGCCATCCTCGGCGGCGACTTGGACGTGTTGCTGCTGGGCGGCTACCTGCCGGCCTGGGGCGATGAGTTCCCCGTCCTGACGGCCGGTGGAGGCATCAGCGGGGCGTTCGAGGCCATCTCCGCCGGCTTCGAGACGCGCATCGACGGCGGTGGTACGCTGATGCTCGTGTCCGTACCCGAGCCGGCTGCGGTGCTGCTGCTTGCCCTCGGTGCGGCCGTGCTGCTGGGCCGACGGTCCGGGCGACTCAGGCGGTGAGGTCGGCGGCGGTTCGCGGCTGCGGCAGCCCCTGAGCGCCCATCGCTCCGCGCGCAAGCACAGCGCGGGGGCGCCCCAGGGGGGCGCTTGCCCGCATTGCTGTACTCTCTGCCCCGACCGAGGCGTACGCTCCGTTATCTCCGCCGTCCGCGTTGCAGCGCAGCCAGCGCGCCCAGCGTCAGCAGGCTCAGCGTCGCCGGTTCGGGCACGTCGATGCTGACGTAGCCCACCCACGGGCCGACGCCCTGCTGCGTGGCGGTGTTGAAGAACGGCAGCACGTGCTGGCAGAAGTTGTTGGTCGCTTCCGCCGCGCCGCCAATATTGTGGATGCGGTTGTCCTGCACGATGATCGCATCCATGTTGACGTGCGGATTGCCGGCGTCGCCTACGTTGAGGTACCCGACAATGGTCATCACGTGCCCAGTGGCGCCCGGACCCCACTCCTCGCCGGTCTGACTGTCGACGGGGTCGTAGTTCGGATCCCAGTCCCAGTCGCCCGGCCCGGTCTCGCTGAACGCCCCGTGCATGAACACGCCCAGCAGGGGGCGACCTGCGTCGATCTCCGTGGTTATCGTGCCCCAGCCGACTTGCTGCGTGCAGGCGGAGTAAACCACGGAATTCGCCGGATAGCCGGCCGCGGTGAGGTAATTGGTCAGACCGGACTGGATGTCGGCGATCTTCGTGCCGGTGAACGTCTCGCCGCCGCCGGCGCTGGCGAGCGTCTGATCGCCCTGGTCATTGGTGTTGAGATACCAGCCGAGGTCCGCCCCGGCTCCCCGCGCGCCTCCGCCGACAGTCGGGATGCTCGATGCATCCGCGCCATCATCCTGCCAGTCCGTCGGCACCGGAGGATTCCAGGCAATCACCGCGCCGCTGGCGTAGACCGCTCCGTCGGCTATCTTGTTGCAGCCCTTCACGTCGCGCCAATAACCCATCACGTTGGACGCCGCCGAGGGCACGCACCAGGCCTTGTAGCAGGCCTGGCCGGCGCCGGGGTTAGCGCCGTTGTCCGGGCCGTTCGGTGCGCCGATCAGGCACGGCTGATGCCAGTCCGGCACGCTGTTTATCACGTTGCCGCCCATAGCGCTCCCGGCCAGGAGAACCACCGCCGACAAACAGCACCACACATTCACTTTCTTGCCATACATGCTGTTGCTCCTTTCTGCTACCAATGGAGCCAGCCCGCGCACCGAGCGCATACGCAGCAAGCCCGCGACCGGCGCGCGGCGCGCGGCTGGCTTGGAAATGATATACTCCTATTCGCTCCCGGCTTTGTGAGTCGGGGGTAGTCCTTGGCACAGATACGCAGCAACTACCCTGTCGTACGAAGTGGCCCATTCGAGCAGTGGGTACTCGACAGGCATCTGGGCGGGAAACTAGCTCGCCACATCTCCTCCGCAAAGTCCGCCTGTACGCCCAGCGGACTTCCGACGCCACAACTGCGTATTATAACACGGTTTCCCCCCGTTGTCGCGGGGGATGTTCCAAAAAGCTCCGCCGACCTTCCGGCGGCGCAACGCCTACTTCACACAACACTTGCGCAGCCCCCTCGCGCCGGCTGAGCCGGGCCTGGGCCCTCTGCCGCGGCGGAGGAGTGCGGCCGACGACATCGCCAGCAGGGCAATTGTGGCTGGCTCAGGCACGGCCGAACCCGGCGGGGGGGTCGGCAGGGTCCACATCCAGTTGCCGCCCATCAGTGCAAGGTCGCCGCCGTCAACCGCCCCGTCGCCGTTGAAGTCGCCGTCGAGCCAGACCCGCCCGCTGGTCACCATCCAGTTTCCGCCCATCAGGGCTAAGTCGCCGCCGTCGATGGTGTGGTCGCCGTTGGCGTCGCCTTCTGTCAGGCCTTGGAAGACCAGCTCGTAGTCCTCGCCATTGGCTTGCCCGCCGAACGGGTCCAGGCCAGAGGGTATGCCCATCGTGATGTCGCCGCACAGCATCGCGTCAAAGCTGCCGGTATAGGTGGCGTTGGGGTCGGACGAGTCGATGATCTGGAACGTGTCGCCTTCCTTGGGCCGGGTGCTATCCAGCCAATCGACGTTCACCGTTCCGCCAAGCGCCGACGAGCCGGACGTGTGGATCATGCTGCCGTCTGAGGCGCCGACCTCCAGGTTGATCTTGGCGACGCGCCCGCTCGCGCTGCTGGCGTTCAGGCCGGCGACCTGGACGAGGGCATCTTTGGTGACTGTCAGCTCGCCGGTGCTGCCGGCGGCGCTTGCCACGACGATCTGCCCGCCGGCGAGCAGCGTCCCGCCGGTGCAGGTCAGTGTTCCTCGCGAGCCGGACGCGTTGCCCAGGTAGATGCCATCAGTCACGCCGAGGCTGCCCGCCGTGATGGCCAGCTCGCCTGAGCTGTTCCCGACGTAGATCGTCCCGGCTGACTGACCCATGTAGCCGACGCTGGCCTTGCCGGAGTTGATCTGGACCGCGTCGTACCTGCTCGGCTGGAACGGGATGTCCCAGTTGTCGATTAGCTCGTACCTGCCCGTTCCGCCCGCCCAGACGATGGGCTTGGGCGCGGGGAACGCGCCGACGTCGTTGAGGTATTCCTCGATATTCCTGTATCCGTCGGCGTCGAAGTCGCCCCAGTAGTCGCTGCCGTTTGAGGGGTTCAGCCCGTTTGCCAGCTCCCAGAGATTCGGCATGCCGTCGTTGTCGCTGTCCCATTGGGACGGGCGGCCAACCGGCGCGTGGTAGGGCATGCCGTTGGGTTCCACGTCCGTGACGTGGTTGATGATGGAGCCCGTGCCGTTGTAGACGTCGTTGACGATGCGCTGGTCCACTGTGTCGCGGTTCCACCAGTTGGCGCCTGCGTAGTTGAGCACCGTATCGAGCGCGTCGTCGGCAGACTGCGTGTAGACGGACGGGACCGCGAAGGGGGTGTACTGTTTCGTATAGGTGCCGGTGAACATGCCCCAGCCGGTATCCGTGCCGTCGAAGACACCGTTGCGGTTGGGGTCGATCTTGTTGCCGGACTGGTAAATGTCCGTCAGCGTGCTCCCCCCGCTGAAGGCCTCGCCCCGGTCCCCGGCGCTGGTCGAATTGCCCGCGATGTAGTAGTTGCCGACGAACTGGCCGTCTCCTTCCTGCCCGGAGCCGCTGTAGCCGCAGTTGCCCTGCCAGTTGTAGAGAACGTTGTTGCGGAAGTCCGTGACGTTCTGGGAACTGGTTTCGTTGCCTAGGCGAGGGTTGCGAGACTTGTTGTGGGCGTAGAGGTTGTGGTGGTAGCTGATAACGGTGTTGTTGACATCCACGCCGATCAGCGAGCCGTAGCTGTGGCCGTCGTAGTTCAGCCCCTCGGCGATGATGGAGTACTGGACGGTCACGTTCGCGCCGTCGTCACTGGTGGAGATCCCTTCATCAGTGGCCCACTCGGCCGAGCAATGGTCGGCGATGCCGTTTGTCGGGCGGAACCAAATGGCGTCCTTGGTCCGGCCGGAGGGGTCCTCCGCGGGTCGGAAGTGGATGTTGCGGAGGACTACGTTGTCGCCGGTGAACTTGACGCCCTGCCCGTGAAGGAAGATGCCCTCGCCCGGAGCGGTCTGCCCGGCGATAGTGATGTTGTCGGCGCCGGTCCTCAGCCAATGGTCGGGGCTTGGGATCAGGTTGATGGTCCCGCCGACGTCGAAGACGACGGTGCGGTTGCCCGTGCTTATCGCGTCGCGGAACGAGCCGGGCCCGTCGTTGTCCAGGTTCGTGACGTGGTATATCTGGGTGTAGTTGCGTCCGCCGGTGGCGACCGCGCCGGCGCCCTCGGCGCCGGGAAAGGCTGGGATGGCCGCCGCGCTACTGGCCAATGCGACAATTGCCGCAATGCCTACGAGGCAACGAGTGCTGAACATGAGTGACTCCTTTGAACTGGCTCCGTATTTACATACCACGACGTGTCTTGCCTGGAGCCATCGCTTGGGTGGAATCGCTGGGACCGATAACATGGGCCGACAGCGAGGAGGGCGCGCTCGCGACGAAGGAACCGGAACATGCGCCAGGAAAGGGCGGGTACTGCGGGAGAGGCACGATATCACCTCCGCTGGGCGACGACTTACCCGGGCCGGCGGGAAAACATATCGCGCTTAACTACGGCCCAGGCGGCGATGTACACGACGGTATGTGTAATTGATTATACTTGCTTTCGCCGGTGGTGCAATAACAATCTGCGTGGGTGGTCGTCCTGGCGGCCGCCGCCGGGCCGGCGGGAGCGCAAGGGCTGCCGGGCGACTGAGTTCCAGCCGTAGGCACCGAGGTGCATCGGCGGCGCGAGAGGCGGGTGATCTACGATGGCCGTCGGCAGGCAGATGGCCTACCACAACCTGGCGGTGATGCTGGGCGCGGGCCTGCCCGTAACCAGGGCGGTTGCGGTGATTACCCAAGGCTGCCGCGGCCGGTTGGCCCGCGACTTCCGCGCGCTGGGCGCGGCGATCGCTGGCGGCGCGACCGTCACGGAGGCGATGGCTGCCCGCCCGCGAAGCTTCCCCGCCTTCGACGTGCTGATAGTCCAGGCCGGCGAGACGTCCGGCACGCTGGACGAGGCGTTTCGCCGGCTGGCCGACGCCTACGCCTTTCGCCGCCGGTTGAAGCGGATCATTGCAGCGGGGCTGGCGTATCCGCTGTTCATCCTCCACGCCGCGGCGCTGGTCGTCCCCCTGCCTGGCATGTTCATGAGCGGGTTCAAGCTGGAGGCATACGTGCTGGCCGTGATTCGGTTCCTGCTGGTGTTCTACATTCCAGCAGCCGTGATACTGCTCATCGCTTGGCTGGGGCGGACGTTCAGGATTCTTCGCCGCGGGCTGGACAGCGTCGCCCTTCACGTGCCGCTGCTGGGTAAGGGGCTGCTTCGCATGGCGCTGAGCAAGTTCTGCGTCTCTTTCCAGGCCCTGCTGCGGGCAGGCGTACCGATCACGCGCTCGATCCCGGACGCGGCGGGGACCTGCGGCAACATGGCTGCGGCCGTTATGCTGGCCGGGGCGGCCCAGTCCGTTCGTCAGGGCAATCCGGCGTGGCAGGGCTTCTCGCACGGCCTGCCGAGGGAGTTCACTGCCGCCTGGCAGGCAGGCGAGGAGTCCGGCAGCCTGGACGACGTGGTCGGGAGGCTGGCGCAGTCGCAAGGCGAGCTCGCGCAGTCCCGCCTGACCGAGCTGGCCAAGTGGCTGCCGCGGGTGATCTACTTCATCATCATGCTCTACCTGGCGGCGATAGCGTTGACGCTGGCCATGGGTGTCATGGGCCGAGTTGGTTGATCTTGGAAGAAGCGGCGCGAGGTGATCCGCCGGCCGTCGCTGCTGAGGGCAGTTGATAGAGCTCCCGTTGGTCACCCTGGAAGATGCTCTTCGCCCCATCTGCCAGCAGTGCCTCGGCGAGCTGATCCCGCAGTGCAGACCCTAGGCGGTTCGTGTGGTGCCCGCCCGCGGGAAGAATGCCGAACCG
>CAYUYH010000030.1:0-15252 GCA_964449175.1 uncultured Planctomycetaceae bacterium | reverse complement strand
CCGAGACCCAACTGGCCCACACCACCGCCAGTCAATAGCCGCCAACCACCCGGCCTCACCCGCTCCGCCCAACCGGCGGCCTTGCCTACCACGCGCCGATGCGGTAAAACTCCGCAACAGTCCCACTACAGACGCAACCTATCGGACTGCAAGTCGTAGAACAGACGGCGTCTGTCGGAGGCGCCGCTGTTTTGCCGCCGGCGAGCTCTCGCGCGGGGCAGCTGCAACGAGGAGCGAATCATGGGCGACATGCGGATTCAACCGGCCGAGACGTTCGGTCGCGATTTCATCCCGGCTGAGTACCTCCCGAAGGGCGCCGACGAGTACTACCTCCGCAACGCCCAGGCCGGCAAGGCCGAAGGCCATTGGCGCAGCCTACGGGCGGAGGAGATCGAGGCGCTCGTCAAGAACGCCAACACCTGCGGCGACTGGGACAGCATCCTGGTGGCCGAGCAGTTCAACCCGCACCTGATCAAGAACTGCGAGTTCTCGGGTCTGGTCCGCATAGGCCGGCTCGACGACATGGTCCTGTGCTACCACGAGCTCGAGCTGCCCGTGGGCATAACCAACAGCCGGATCATCGCCTGCGACATCGGCGACAACACAGCCATCCACGACGTTCGCTACCTGGCCCACTACATCATCGGCGACCACGTGATGCTGGCCAACCTCGACGAGATGCACACGACCAACCACGCGAAGTTCGGCAACGGCATCGTGAAGGACGGCGAGGACGAGAAGGCGCGGGTCTGGCTGGACCTGATCAACGAGACCGGCGGGCGGGCGGTCATGCCCTTCGACGGCATGACGCCGGCCGACGCGTACATCTGGGCCCGCTTCCGCGCCGACGAGAAGCTGATGGCCCGCCTGGCCGAGATCACGCAGAAGCAGTTCGACTCGCGGCGAGGCTTCTACGGCACGGTCGGGGACAACTGCGTCATCAAGAACTCCCGCATCATCAAGGACGTCAAGGTCGGGCCGTGCTGCTACATCAAGGGCGCCAACAAGCTCAAGAACCTGACGGTCAACTCCAGCGAAGCCGAGCCCACGCAGATCGGCGAGGGCGTGGAGATGGTCAACGGCATCGTCGGCTACGGCTGCCACATCTTCTACGGCTGCAAGGCCGTGCGCTTCGTGATGTGCAACAACACCAACCTCAAGTACGGCGCCCGGCTGATCCACTCGGTCCTCGGCGACAACTCGACCGTCTCCTGCTGCGAAATCCTGCACAACCTCGTGTTCCCCGCCCACGAGCAGCACCACAACAACTCGTTCCTGACGGCCTCGCTCGTCCGCGGGCAGAGCAACCTCGCCGCCGGGGCGACTGTCGGCTCGAACCACAACAGCCGAGCCAACGACGGCGAAATCCACGCCGGGCGGGGCTTCTGGCCGGGGCTGTGCGTGACGCTGAAGCACTCCTGCCGGTTCGTGTCGTTCGTGCTGCTGTCCAAGGGCGACTACCCGGCCGAGCTGAACATCGAGCTGCCGTTCTCGCTGCTCAACGACGATGTCGCCCACGACCGCCTGGTGGTCATGCCGGCGTTCTGGTGGATGTACGACATGTATGCCCTCGCGCGAAATACCTGGAAGTTCCAGACGCGCGACAAACGCAAGACCAAGACGCAGAACATCGAGTTCGACTCGCTGGCCCCCGACACGGCCGAGGAGATTTGCTGCGGGATGCGGCTGCTGGAGATATGGACGGCCAAGGCCGCCGCCCGCGCCGCAGGATCCGACCCCGCCGGGGCGAGCGAAGACGACCTTGCCGCCGCCGGGCGCAAGCTGCTGCTCGGCCCGGCCTCCGAAACCGCCGGCCTGGAGGTGCTCGGCGAGAGGATGGAGAAGTCCTCCCGCAAGGCCTTGATCGTCAAGGCCCGCGAGGGCTACCACGCCTACCGCCAGATGCTGCACTACTACGCGATGAAGAACCTGCTGGCGTACATGGAGGCGGACACCTCGGCCACCCTGGCGGGCATGTGCAAGGCCCTGGGCGACGGGCCCCGCGAGCGGGAGTGGGACAACCTCGGCGGCCAGCTCATCCCCGTCAAGGACATCGCCACGCTCCTGGGCGACATCAAGTCCGGCAAGCTGGCCGACTGGGGCGCGATCCACGCCGCCTACGACAGCCTGTGGTCCGGCTACGGCCTGGCCAAGCAGCAGCACGCCTTCCGAACGCTGCTGGACCTGCTCGGCGCCGAGAAGCTCACCGACAAGCTGTGGACGGCCGCTCTGGACGAGCACCTCGCTGCGCAGGAATACATCCGCGACCAGGTGTTCATCACGCGGAAGAAGGACTACGACAACTTCTTCCGCCAGGCGACGTTCCACGACGGCGACGAGCAGGCCGCCGTCATCGGCACGGCCGAGGGAAACAGCTTCGTCAAGCAGGTCCGCGCCGAGACCGACGAGCTGGCCAAACGCATCGCCGCCGTCAAGAAACGCTCCTGACCCCGGTTGCGCAAGACAAGAGGCAAGCCCGCGGGCCTGCCTCTTGGGTACCTACATGTCTTAGCGGCTAGCCGGCGATGTATTCGTTGCCGACCTTGCGGGCGCGCTGCGGCTTGTCCAGGTTGATGTTCATCCGCGTGCCGATCTCGACCAGCACGTTCCATCCGGCGGCCAGGTAGACGCAGGGGGCGGCCTCGCCGGCGCCTGGGACCTTGATGGTCGCGAACGGCGTGTCGCGGTCGGCGATGGCGACCACGGTCAGCCCGACGCCCTTGGTCAGCACCTCCTGGAACTTGGCGATCTCCTCGTCGATGGGGTCCACGACGAACACGACGTCGTTGGTCTCCATGACCTCCTCGATGCCGTGCACGGCGTAGGTGCCCTCGAGGTAGTCGGACTTCTTGCGGGTGATCTCGTTGGTCTTGAGGGTGAGTTCCTCGGCCACGCCGTCGTTGTACCCGGCGAAGAAGATGGTCGACGCCTCGCAGGCCGTGTCCACGATCTTCGGATCGACGGGCATGGTCAGGACCTGTTCGATCTTCTTGTCCAGGCCGGCGATGTCCGCCGCGGTGTCGCGCCCGACGACGTGCCCCAGCAGCGACTGGTAGAACAGCGCCTGCTCCACGACGCTCTTGGTCGCCGCGCAGGCCTGCTCCCAGCCGCAGCGGAGCACCCAGGTCTGCGTCACTTCCTTGCTCAGCAGCGTGTCCTCGTTGGCGGTCAGGCCGTAGCGGTGCTTGTTGCCCTCGGCGGCGAGCTTCTTTGCCAGCAGGATGACTTCCTTGGTCCGCCCGGAGTTGGACGCGCAGAAGACCGCGAACCTCGACAGGTCGTACGTGGCCGACTGCCGCGAGCCGTCCGTGGCGACCTGAAGGTCCATCCCCCACGTCATGGCCTTGCGGATGGCGTTCTTGGCGGGGAATATCCGGCTGGAGCCCTCGCCGGTCAGCAGCAGGCGCCCGACGGCGGCGATGTCCTTGGCCACGCCGGCGGTCTGGGCCGGATCGAAGTTCTTGACCACCTCCACGGTGTCCGTCATCTCGCGCACCAGCGCGTACTGCGAATACTTCTTGTCGCTCACTTTCATAGCCGTTATCCTTTTCGTTGATGTGTGCGTGCTCGGCGCCGTCGCATCCCTGCGTGCCGGTTGACGGCGGAACCCCCTAGGCTACCCCAACCGGCGGCCCGCGTCCAGTCTGGTCCCCCGGCCAACCGGGCCAACCGTCCTGCCGAACGGCTCGCGCGTCTACGAGTTCCACCCCTGGGAGAAGAACGTCTCCGACCAGAAGACCTGCCTGTCCGCCGACGCGCCCGTCCTCGAGTACCTCCAGCGGCTCGAGGCCATCGGCGAAGACGTCGCCGGCTACGACAGCATCTGGTACTATTCCTGAGCCGTCAACTCGACCAAGAACAAAGCCCCCGCGCCGTTCCCAGCGCAGAGGCTTATGCGTTTAGCGTCTCACATGCGCCGCCTAGGATTTGAACCTAGGACCCGCTGATTAAGAGTCAGCTGCTCTGCCGGACTGAGCTAGCGGCGCGCCTGCCTTCAAGCAGGACAAGGAATGTACCAATCCTGGCGCACCGGTCAAGGCAAAACCGCCGGCGCCGCGTCGCGCGTCGCCGTGCGCTCGGCAGACTGCGTGATGGATTGACGCAAGGAGCGAATCGGCGCAGTTTGCCGGCGGAAAGGAGCTGACCATGTCCAGACCACTGGGGACGTATGCGAATCCGGTATCTCGCCGGGCGCGAAGGCTCGGCCCGACGGGGCGCGTCATCTCGGCCGTTCTGGCGGTCGCGTTCTGCACCGCAGGGCCCGTCGCGCAAGGCGACGACGAAGTCGGCCTCGACCAGATCAAGGAGACCATCATGGACAGTCCGGCGTCCCAGCCAACCGGCGGCAAGCAGCTCGACATCGAGGGCAGGCCGATGTGGATCACGCACATGGGCTGCCTGATCGCCTGCTCGAAGTACCTGGGCAACGAGGCATCGGACGCGTGTATCTACGGCGGCTGCGGGCACGCCTTCGCCATCAACATACACGACCAGTTGTGCCCTTCGGGCCCAACGGCCTGGCCGGCGAGGAAGTGCGATGCCCTGGCCGCCAACGTGGGCCTGAAGGTGACCAGCTTCGATGCGGAGCGCCGCGCGGACGACTTCGACAAGGCCAAGGAACGCATCTGGAAGCAGACCTGCCAGGCCATCGACGCCGGGCGCCCGTGCTTCGGCTGGGAGATGAGCCTCCCGGAGTGGTTCGTCGTCCGCGGCTACGACGCGGAGGGCAACTACATGTTCCTGCCGTGGGACGACATTGGGCGCAAGCCGCATGACAAACTTGGCGAAAGCGAGATCGGCTGGGCGTGCGTGCGGTCGGTCCAGCCCTGCGAGCCGGCGGATGACCGGACGGTCGTGCGAGAGGCCGTCAAGTTCGCCCTGGCACACGGCGCGGGTGAGCACTCCAGCGACATGTATCACACCGGCCTGAGCGGGTATGACACGTGGATCGCCGCGCTGGCCGACCCCAACGGCCTCGGCGGCGAGGACGAGGGCTTCGGCCTGGCCTACAACGCCCAGTGCTGGGCGGAGTGCCGCAAGTACGCGGCCGCCTTCCTGGCCGAGGCCAAGACGCGGCTGGCCGACGAGCAGCTCGCGCCGCTGCTGGACGAGGCGCTGACGCACTACGTGACGGTCGCGGCCGAGCTGAAGACCGTGGCCGAGACGTATCCCTTCGATTTCCGCGACCGCGACGCGATGGCCCAGCGCGCGGTGGACGCCGACAGGCGGGCGACGGCCCTGGAGGCCCTGCGAGCCGCCCGGGCGGCTGAGGAAGAAGGCCTCAAAGCCCTGGCCAAGATCGCCAAGGCCCTGGAGCCCAACGACAGCGAGTAGCGAGTGGAGCTTCTACGCGTCGGCCTGTTGTCTGCGCCGGAGGATTTCCTCTGAGATGCGGTGCTGGATCGCGCGGCGCTCCAGCAGGCCGACGTAGGTGATCCGGCCGCCCTCAGCCGGCGGGGAGACGACAGGCAGGAAATCCACCCGCTGCTCGTCCATCTTGGCGACGGCCTCGGCCAGCGACAGCTTCTCGGTGGCCGGGTCCGGCGGCTGCTCCATCAGGTCGAACGCGACCAGCAGCTTGGCCAGCTCGCCTTCCTGAAGGCTTCGTCTCATGCCTTCCAGCGTCACCACGCCGGCCAGGCTGTCCTTCTCGCCGAGTACGGGATACGTCTGGACGTCGGTCTGGCCGACGATACGGACGATCTCCGGCAGGGCAGTGGTGGGTTGCAGCCTGGGCACGGCGCGGTCCACGACGTCGCCGACGGTGTAGGAACGCAGGAGGTCCTCGGCGGTGACGTTCAGGCCGACCTCGCCGGCCTTGCTGACGGCCAACTTCACGCACGGCGGCCCGATGATCTGCACGAGGAACGTCGTGGCGGTGATGATGGTGGCGATCGCCGCGCCCATCGTCTTATCACCGAGCCTGTCGCCGGCGAGGATGGCCAGGCCGATGGCCACGCCGGCCTGGCTGAACAGACACAGGCCAAGGTACTTGCGAATGCGGTCCGCGCTGCCGCCCCATCGCGCGCCCAGATAGGCGCCGAGCATCTTGCCGGCCGTGCGGCCTACGACGTATGCCGCGGCCACCACCCACATCCAGCCGGCCATGTTCCGTACGTACAGCTGCGCCCCGACCAGCACGAAGAACAGCACGTAGATCGGCGGCGCGACGCTCTCGACCGTCTCGAACGCGCCCCTGCTTCGCCTGGGCGCCAGGTTCGTCAGGCACGCGCCGAGCGCCATCGTGCTGAGGATCAGGTCCACGCCGAGCAGCCTGGCCATGCCAATGACCAGCGCCAGCGAGCCGATGGTGAACGGCAGCGCCTTGGCTTGTGTATGCGTGCGGCGCAGCGTGAAGTTCAGCACGAGCGCCGCGACCACTCCGAGTGTGACGGCCCCCAGGAGCTCGTAGGCGGCGCCCGCCAGCAGCCCGCCGAGGGAGGCGTCCGCCCGGCCCATCAGCACGCCGGCGACGGCACTGGCTAGCGCGAACAGCACCAGCGCCAGCCCGTCGTCCAGGGCCACGATCGCGAACACCGTCGTCGTCAGCACGCCTCTGGTCTTGTATTCCCAGAGCACGTCCACCGTCGCCGCCGGCGCCGTCGCGGAGGAAATCGCGCCAAGCACGATCCCCAAGGCCGCCGACCACGCCGCGTGGCCCGTCAGCAGGAAACACACCACCGTCGCCAACGTGCCTACACAGACGAACGCGCCCAGGCCCTCCGCCAGCAGCACGGCGGTGAAGCTCCTGCCGTACTTGCGGAACGACTCCAGTCGCAGCTCGCCGCCGACCATGAAGCCGATCACGCCCAGGGCGAAGAAGGTAAAGGGGCGCAGCTCCGCGATTGCCTCCTCGTCCAGGATGCCGAGGACGGATCGGCCGGCCACCAGGCCGATGACGATGGTGCCGACCACCTGCGGAATGCGAAGCCGCTGGAAGATGCTCGCCCCGACCGTGCCGAACACGACCGCCAGACCGACGACCAGGATGATGGGCAGGTGCTCCGGCCAAGCCACCGCCAGAAGATGCGTGCTCATGCTTCCGGCTCCATCAGCAGGGCATACGCCGGCTCGGCCCCCCGTGCCTGCTGGATGGCCGCGCGCCTGTCGGCGTCCTTCAGCGCCGTCGTCACGAGGGCAAGCAGGCGGATGTAAGTCTGGTGCTCGCCCTCGGGCGCTATGATGAGCACGATGATGCGGACCGGCTGGCCGTCCAGCGATTCATAGTCGGCGATGCCTTCCGGGCTGATTCCCACGGCCACCGCCGCCGCGGCTAGGTCCGCCAGGCGGGCATGCGGGACGGCCAGGCCGTTGCCGATGCCCGTGCTCATTAAGGCCTCGCGCTGGGCGATGGCCTCGGTGAGCTTGTCCTTGCCCAGGCCGACGCCGGTGGCCTCGAGGACGGCGGCCAATTCGGCCAGCGCCTCTGCCTTGGTGGTCCCGGCCAGTATCGCAACTCTGTCTTGCGTCAGGTAATCACATAGCTTCATGGCATGTGTCTCAACGTCCTCGATGTCCGCGCTTGTTTGTCTCTTGGCGGCTACACCTTGGCCGCCGGCGTGTCGCGGCGGACTAGTGATTAAAGTGTCTGGCGCCGGTGAACGCCATAGCCAGGTTCAGTTCGTCGGCCCGGGCGATGACATCGGCGTCCTTCTTCGCCCCGCCCGGCTCGATGACGGCTGTGGCGCCGACCTCGGCCGCCCAGTCCAGGCTGTCGGGGAAGGGGAAGAACGCGTCGCTGGCGAGCGTGCACCCGGCCGTCTCCACCACGTTGCCGCCGCCGTAGGCGCCGGCGATCTGCCCGGCCAGGCGGGCGGAGTTCACGCGGCTCATCTGCCCGGCGCCCGCGCCCAGCAGAGTCAGCTCCTTGGCCAGCACGATCGCGTTGCTCTTGACGTGCTTGCAGACCAGCCAGGCGAAGCGCATGTCGGCCAGCTCCGCGTCGGTGGGCTTGCGCTTGGTGACGACCTTCCAATCGCCCTCGTTGAGGCCCAGCAGGTCGCGGTCCTGCACGAGCATCCCGCCGACGACATACTTGAGGTACTTCTCGGAGTTGCGCTTGCCGGTCAGCGGGCCGGTGGCCAGCAGACGGACGTCCTTGCCCCAGCCCTCGCGGCTGCGGATGATCGCCAGGGCCTCCGGATCGAAGGACGGGGCGATGATGATCTCGGCGAAGAATCCGCCGGCGCCGGCCTTGCGGCCCCATCGCTTGTAGGTCTCGACGATCGCCGACGCCAGGGCCGGCGTGACCGGGCGGTTGACGGCGACGATGCCGCCCATCGCGGCGTTGACGTCGCCGAAATACGCCTTGCGGTAGGCCTCGACCAGGTCGTCGTCGATCGCGCAGCCGGCCGGGTTGGCGTGCTTGATGATGGCGACGGCGGGGCGGTCGAACTCCTTGACCAGCTCCAGCGCGCCGTTGGTGTCGAAGTAGTTGTTGTAGCTGATCGCCTTACCGCCGAGCAGCTTGGCCCGGGCGACGCACGGCTCGGCCGCGTCCGGCGAGACGTAGAACGCGGCGCTCTGGTGGGGGTTCTCGCCGTATCGCAGCTCGCCGGCCTTGGTGTAGCTGAAGCTGATTTGCTCGGGGAACTTGTCGCCCACTTGCCCGGCGAGATAGCCGCTGATCGCGGTGTCGTATGCGGCCGTCAGGCTGAACGCGGCCAGCGCCAGCCGCCGCCGCAGCTCGAAGCCTGTCTTGCCGCCGTTGGCGCGCATCTCAGCCAGCACCTGCTCGTATTGGCCGGCGTTGGTGACGACCGTGACGAACTTGTGGTTCTTGGCCGCGGCTCGGACCATGGTCGGCCCGCCGATGTCGATCATCTCGACGGCGTCTGCCAGCGTGCAGTCGCCCTTGGCGACCGCGTCGGTGAACGGGTACAGGCCCACGCACACCAGGTCGATCGGCTCGATGCCGTACTTTTCCATGTCGGCCTGGTGGGCCGGGTCGTCGCGCAGGGCCAGGATCGCCCCGTGGACCTTCGGGTGCAGCGTCACCACGCGGTGGCCCAGCATCTCAGGGAAGCCGGTCCACTCCTGCACCTGGCGCACCTTCACGCCGGCGGCCTCGATGGCCTTGCCCGTCCCGCCGGAGGATATGATCTCCACGCCCATCTCAGCCAGGGCGGCGGCGAACTCGGCCACTCCCGTCTTGTCGAACACACTGATCATCGCTCGTCGAATGGCGACAGCCTGTTCCATGGGTGCTCCTTCCGGTCGCTGGGGCGCCGTGGCGCCTGCTGGTTTTCCTTTGCCGCGGGCTGGGCCGATGGCCTAGTCGCTCAGCATCTCGGGCGTCAGCGGCTTGGCGCGGTTGCTGCGTATGCAGACGACCCTGCCCGCGCGGGTGGCGGCGTATATGACAGGCAGCCTGGCGTTCGGCAGGTACACTTCATAGCCGGTCATCGGCAGCGAGGCGACCTCCGCGCCGCTGGCCTCCTGGACGATGTGAAGGTAGTTGTCCACGTCGATGACGTAGACGCGGGATGTCTTCTCCCGCATCACGGCCAGGACGGTCTCGCCGGTGAGCAGCGTCCACTTGACCTTGCCGCTGGCCAGGTCCACGGCGTAGAACTGGTCCCATTCAGCCCGCTGGAATACGGACTCGGCCCCCACCTGGACGTCGTTGCGCAGCGGGCCCTGGCAGACGACCGGCGGCCAAAGCGGGTGGCCGTTGAGGCGGTCGAATGCGTAGAGGCGGTTGTCCTGGCAGGGCACGAAGCAGCCGCGGTCGTCGGCGTGCAGCCTGGCGGTGACCGGGCCGTGCATCCTCTGGCTGTCGACGTGCGTGTTGCGCCATATCTCCGCGGGCCTGTAGGCGACTCGCGTCGCCGTGATTATTCCCTTGTCTCCGGCGAGGTACAGGATGCCGTCGTGCAGCGCCGGCGCCGCGCCGGTCATTCCAGGAGTCGGCACCCGCCATACGCTGATGCCGTTGCGGAGGTCGATGCCGTGGCACAGGCCGTCCGTTGCCGTAACGTAATACAGGGGCACGCCTTGGGAGTTGAAGCCGAAAGCGCCTCCCGCGTTGGTGGCGAAGCCCAGCGGGATCTTCATCACGAGCCTGCCGTTGGCGCGATCCAGCACCAGCACATCGCTGAGCGTGTTGAGTATGATCGCGTCGAACGGCTGGGCGCTGGCGATCATCTCCGAGGTGGGGCGGGCGTCGCCCGGCGCGGCCACCCAGGTCGGCAAGGCCACGCCCTTGACCGCGACCGGCGCGAACACCCTCTGACGCGGGCTGGCGAGGTTCTGCGTCCACCGCCAGATGCCGCGCGTGGCGTCCACCGCCAGCAGCCTGTTCATGTTGGTCAGGCAGAGCAGGTCGCCGTTCAGTAGGTAGAGGCGGTCGATCCGCTCTTTCTTGCCCAGATCCAAGTTGACGCGCCAGTAGTACTGCAAGCCGGCCGCGTCCAGGACCTCCGGCTGGGCCAATCCGTGCCACTCGCCCCGTTCCTTGGGCCCGCAGCCGGCGGCTATGACGGACAGCGACGCGAGCAGCAAACACATCCCAACACGCATTTCGTACTCCTGTGGCTACCGTGAATCCCGCCGCGGGGGCAGGGCACTGTGCGGCTGTGGTCGCCTCCGCCACGGGACGGCGACCGCGTGCGGCTAGGTCGGCTTGACGTAGTCGCCCAGGTCGACGCCCCATTTCTGCTCGAAGGCCTTGAGCCGATCGATGCGGTCCAGGTCGTCGGCTATGCGGTGGGCCAGTTTGAAGATATAGGGCCTGCCTTCAAGTCGGGCGCGCAAGTCGGCGACCATCTCGTCCCAGCTTCCCTCGTACAGCTCTCGCTTGAGCACGACCAGCATGCGCTCCTCGCTGGCCATGCCGTCCACGAACCGGCGCACCTCGTCTTGTGTCTTGGCCCGGGCCGAACTCATCTTCAGCACCTCGTCCGTATGCCGCCGAGCCGGCGCAGACATATCTGGCACTACCCTGCCGGCGAGCGATCAGCCCACGTCCATCGGTACTGTAGGGGCGGGGAGGGGGTATTTCAAGGCCCAGTTGCACCGCCGAAACGCCGCCGGCCGGGCCTTGCCAACCGCCCCGCGAGTCGCTACAAGACACCCCGTCGCCCCGCAACCCGGCCGCGGGCGAGAGGAGCCTGCATGGACGCCCTTATTCTGGACTTCGACGGTGTAGTCGTGGACAGCGAGCCGGTGCACCTGGCGTGCTTCCAGGAGGTGCTAGCCGGCGTCGGAGTGGAGCTGACCCGCGACGATTACTACACCAAGTACCTCGGCTTCGACGACCACGACTGCATGCTGGCCGCCGGGCGGGACAGGGGCGTCACGCTGGACGACGGCCAGATCGCCGCCCTGATCGCCGCGAAGACGGCCCTGGTGCAGCAGCACTTCTCGCAGTCCGTCGAGCCGCTGGGCGGGGCGGTCGAGCTGATCCGCGCCGTGGCCGCGGCAGCCGTGCCGGTGGCCGTCTGTTCCGGGGCACTGCGCAAGGAGATCGAGCTGGCCTCGGCGGCTGTGGGCGCGGGCGGGCACTTTGCCGTGATCGTCTCGGCTGAGGACGTAAGTGCAGGCAAGCCCGATCCCGAGGGCTACCGCCTGGCCGCCGAGAGGCTGTCTGCCAAGCTGGGCAGGCCCGTCGCCCCGGGCCGATGCGTGGTCGTGGAGGACTCCCCGGCTGGCATCGAGGCCGCTCACTCGGCCGGCATGCGTGTCCTGGCCGTCACAAACTCTTACCAACCGGATCAACTCCGCTCGGCTGAGGCGGTGGTCGCCTCGCTGACGGAGGTGTCGCTGGAATCGCTGCAACGGCTCCTGTGAAGCGTTAGTCATGGCCTGGACGAGACTTGTGTATATCTGCCGCAAGGTGCGCCCCCGGGCGGGTCGCCCGCTGCCGGCCAGAGAACGCCGGACGGGCAACTCATGCCCCGGCCACGAACAGCCGATAATACACATGTCACGTCTGTGCCAGTCGTGGCCAGGCATTGAGGAGCCAGCGACGATGAAAGTACTGATTGCGGACTCGGATTGGCATTTCGCCCGCCAGGCGAGGGGGTTTCTGGAGTCTCGGGCCCACTACGTAGTGTGCGAGTCGCACCCGCGCGAAGCGCTGGGGCGCGCGGGCAAGTGGCTGCCCGACCTGGTGATCCTCGCGGCGGAGTTTGCCGTGAAGGACGGGTTCGTATCGTCGCTGTCGGCCCTTGACCCGGCCCCGGCTGTGCTCCTCACCGAAAGGATGGACCGCTTCGACAGGGCATGGCGAGCCTGGCAGATCGGCGGCGATGAGCTGCTGATCAAGCCCGTGCTGCACACTCACGAGCTGCACTCCGCGATAGTGGCTGCTCGTGAGAATGCCGTCGCGGGCGTTCGGCGTCAGGTTACGCCGGCGGCGATTCCGGCCTGACAGGCTTCCGCCCGACCAGTTGCACCGGCGCGGTGGCGAACTTCTCTGGTCACCAGATGCTTGGCATTGCGCTAATCGCAGGCGGCGCCGTACTCATGCTGGTGGGGGTCGTCACGCTCGCCGCGTGGGTCGGCGGCAGGAGCTCCTGGTTCGACGCCGGCGTCTACGACCGCCAAGGCGACACCAAGACCGACCGCCAGTTCCTCGACCTGTACTTCGTGGCCATGGTCATCGCGCCGCTGCTGGCCGGGGCGCTGCTGATCGTCCTGGGCCTCCAGCAGTTCCGCTAGCCGCCCCCGGCCGCGGCGACAATAGCGTGTCGCGGGCATCTCGCCGCAGCGAGTCGCCGTGGCGACCTGCCCGCGCGTATCGTGGGCGTCTCGCCCGCGATACCGACATTGCCGCGGGCCGCGATGTAGCCCCCATTATCCCCGTGCCGTTGACAACCCGCCCGCCGCCTCCTAGGATTCGCTAGTGACGAAGCGACATGCGAAGGAGCCGCTAGATGAGTTCGGAACACGTACTTGAACTGACAGATCAGAACTTCGACGACGAGATCCTCAAGGCCGACGGGCTAGCGCTTGTGGACTTCTGGGCCGACTGGTGCATGCCCTGCACGATGCTCGCGCCGACCATTGAGGACCTGGCGAAGGACTACGCCGGGCGCGTAAAGGTCGGCAGCGTCAACACCGACGATGCCCAAAACACGGCCCGAAAGTTCGGCATCAGCGCCATTCCCACAGTGATCCTGTTCAACAAGGGCGAGGTAGCCAAGAAATTCGTCGGCGTGCAGCGGAAGAAGGACTACGCCGCTGCGATCGACGAGCTCCTCGGCGGCTAGCCGGCCACGGCGCGAGATGCGATCGCTCAGTCGAGACGAGGTGCGAGGGATCGACCGCTACGCCGTCGAAACGCTCGGGATGGCGGGACTGGTGTTGATGGAAAACGCCGGGCGGGGCGCTGCCGACGCGATCGGCGAGATGCTCGGCGGCAGCGTGGGCGAAAAGCGAATAGCCATCGTCGCGGGCGGCGGCAACAACGGCGGCGATGGCTTTGTTGTCGCGCGGCGCTTGGCCATGCGCGGCGCGAAGGTCGTTACCTTCCAGCTCGCACCGGCGGCCAAACTCACCGCGGACGCAGCCGCCAATCTGACCGTCCTTCGCAACCTCGGCCAGGACATACGGCAGCTCGGTGCCGAGGACCTGCCCGACCTGGGCGAGCGGCTGCGTGAGTTCGACGTGGTCGTCGACGCGGTGGGGGGCACAGGCGTGCGAGGGGCCCTGCGCGGGGCGATGGCCGGCGCCGTCCAGGCCATCAACGCCGCCGGCAGGCCCACCGTCGCCATAGACATCCCCACGGGCCTGGACTGCGACACGGGCATGGCCGACGGCCCGGCCGTCCGGGCGGCGATGACCGTCACCTTCGTCGCGCGCAAGGTCGGCTTCGACTCACCCGGCGCGGACGAGTTCACCGGGCGGGTCGTCGTCGCCGACATCGGCATCCCGCCGGAGACCATGGACCAGAATACCGGATGACCGAAATGCCGGAATACCGAGAAGAGGAGGCGGCCTCCCACGCACCCCGCAGCCCCGGCGCACCGGGACTACGGTATCGTCTGCCAATTGACCGATTGACCAGTTGACCGGTTGACTTGTCCCCTTGCCGCGGCGACGGACTCACCCGCGCCTACGTACATCGAAAAGCTCTTCTGCCGCGGGACACTGGCCTGTATAATCCCGCGGCGACAAGAGGATCTCTCGAGCCCGCAATTCACAAGCCCACAACCTAGCAGTGAGGTAGATCATGCCACTAGTACCGATGCGGATTCTCCTGGACCACGCGGCCGCCAACGCTTACGGCCTGGCCGCCTTCAACGTCAACAACATGGAGCAGATCCAGGCGATCATGGCCGCGGCCGTCGAGACCGATTCGCCCGTGATCGTCCAGGCCTCCAAGGGCGCGCGGGAATACTCCAACGACGCCTACCTGCGCCACCTGATGCTCGCCGCGGTCGAGCTGAACCCCGCCCTCCCCATCGCCATGCACCAGGACCACGGCAACAGCGTGGCCACCTGCGCCAGCGCGATCGAGCAGGGTTTCACCTCCGCGATGATGGATGGCTCGCTGTCCGAGGACGGCAAGACCCCCAGCACGTACGAGTACAACGTCCAGGTCACTCGCAAGGTCGTCGAGCTGGCCCACGCCAAGGGCGTCACGGTCGAGGGCGAGATCGGCACGCTTGGCGGCATCGAAGACGGCCACGGGGCCGGCCTGTCCCAGGCCGAGGCCGCCGAGCACCTCACCGACCCCGCCCAGGCCGAGCAGTTCGTCGCCGACACCGGCGTCGACGCCCTTGCCGTCGCCATCGGCACCAGCCACGGCGCCTACAAGTTCACCCGCAAGCCCACCGGCGACGTCCTGCGCATGGACCGCATCGAGGAAATCCACCGCCGCCTGCCCAACTGCCACCTGGTGATGCACGGCTCATCCTCCGTGCCGCAGGAGCTGCTGGAGATCATCCGGCAGTACGGCGGGAAGATGAAGGAAACCTACGGCGTGCCGGTCGAGGAGATTCAGCGCGGCATCCGCCACGGCGTGCGGAAGGTCAACGTTGACACCGACAATCGCCTCGCCATGAGCGGGGCGGTGCGGAAGGTGCTCACCACCGACCCCGAGCAGTTCGACCCGCGCAAGTACCTCGGCCCCGCCCGCGAGGCCATGAAGAAGGTCTGCCTGGCGCGGATGACCGCCTTCGGCCAGGCCGGCAACGCAGGAAAGATCAAACCCAAGACCTGCAAGCAGATGATCGACTTCTACAAGAAGAAGTAGAAGCTATGTAAGCCGGGCCTCCCGGTCGCAGGTCATTTACGGGATCATAG